>DASWRZ010000342.1:0-1795 GCA_036402935.1 Actinoplanes sp. | reverse complement strand
GGCTCGCCGCCGCTCTCGATAGTCCTCACCAGTTGTTCGCATCGTCGGACACGATGGAATTCCCTTCTGCCGCTGGGAAATCGTCACCGGGTGCTACGCGTGACGCGGCGGTGACGGTTCAGCCGCATCATGGTTCGCATGCCGCCGATCATCGACACACCGTGCCCACAGCTGGTCCCCGGCGACCCGGGCTACGACGACGCACGCCGGGTGTGGAACGGGGAGATCGACCGCAAGCCCGCGGTGATCGCCCAGGTCACCGGGACCGCCGACGTGGCGGCCTGCCTGGCCTATGCCCGGTCCAACGGCCTTGACGTCACGGTCCGCGGCGGCGGGCACAACCTGGGCGGCGCGGCCGTCGCCGACGGGGCCGTGATGATCGACCTGAGCGGCCTGCGGACGGTGCTCGTCGATCCCGAGACCCGGACCGCGCGGGCCGCCGGCGGCGCGCTCAACGCCGACCTCGACGCCGCCACCCAGGCCCATGGCCTCGCCGTGCCCGCCGGGACCTACAGCGACACCGGCATCGGCGGGCTCACCCTCGGCGGCGGCTTCGGCTGGCTGACGTCCGAACACGGCCTGGCCATCGACAACCTGATCTCCGCCGAGGTCGTGCTGGCCGACGGCCGGGTCGTCCGGGCGTCCGCCGACTCGCACCCCGACCTGTTCTGGGCGTTGCGGGGCGGCGGCGGGAACTTCGGCGTCGTCACCGAGTTCGAGTACCGGCTGCACCCCGTCAGCCCGCTCGTCGACGCCGGCTTCTTCTTCTGGGAGCTCGACCGCGGCCGCGATGCCCTGCGGCTGGCCCGCGAACTCGTGCCCACGCTCGGCAACACCGGCCTCATGATCGTCGGCATGACCGCCCCGCCGGCTCCTTTCGTGCCGCCGGAGCACCACGGCAAGCTCGGCTACGCCCTCATCCTGGCCGGCTTCGACGGCGCCGAGGCCTTCGCGGCCTTGTCGAAGCGGGTCCGCGCCGCCCTGCCGCCGCTGTTCGACATGGTGACTCCGTTGCCGTACACCGAGTTGCAGCACATGCAGGACGGCATCGGGTACCACGGCAACTTCGCCTACGAGAAGGCCGTCTACGCCGACGATCTCAGCGACGGCATCATCGACGTCCTGGTGAAGACCTTGCCCGACAAGGCTTCCCCCATGACCGCCACCCCCATCGCGCTTCTCGGCGGCGCCTACGCCGATGTGCCCGACCACGCCACCGCCTTCGGCGGTCCCCGCCGCACCTCCTTCGTCGTCGGGCTCACCGCCATCTGCCCCGCCCCCGAACTCCTCGCCCCCGACCGCGCCTGGGTTCGGTCCACGTGGGAGCAGCTCCTGCCGTTCGCCAGCAACACCGGCGGCTACGTGAACTTCATGGCCGACTACGAGCAGGACCGGGTCAAGGTCGCCTACGGCGCCAAATACGAGCGCCTGTCCCGCATCAAGGCCGTCTACGACCCAGACAACGTCTTCCACCACAACGGCAACATCACGCCGTGTTGAATGGCCCCGCCTCCGGCGGGTCGGACTCGGCCCCGGTGGGGCCGAGCCGGTCTGGGGTGTGGCGACTCACGTGCTGAATGCGCCTTTACTCCACTCCGAGTAGAGGAATGGTCCCTTCCCAACCGCGATTTGCAGCCCGCAAGGCGTGATCCGTTTCACGGTGGTGTCGCGAGGCCGCGCCGGTGCCTGGACCGTCGCCGGATTTCACCCGCCGCCACTCGACGCGCCCCACCAGTTACGCCGATGCGGCGGGTTAAATCCGGCCAGGGAAGGCACCGGTCACGAGCGGCTTCGC
>DASWRZ010000341.1:0-11995 GCA_036402935.1 Actinoplanes sp. | reverse complement strand
GCCAATGCGGCCGGCGCGCGCGGCTCCAAGGTGCTGCACCTCGACCACGGCATCGGCCTGACTCCATGGACCAACGCGTACGCGTTCTTTCAGTTGCCCTATGCCGTCGTGGCCATCTCGATCATCACAGCGATCCTGCCGCGGATGACCCAGAGTGCGGCCGAAGGCCGCTTCGACCGCCTGGCGGCGGAGTTGCGGGAGGGCGTACGCCTCTCGCTGTCCCTCATGCTCCCGGCGGTCGCCCTGCTTTTCGGCGCGGCCGGCGAGATCGCGTTCGTGTTGTTCGCGCACGGTGAGACCAATGCGGCCGGTGCCGAGGTGATCGCGCAGGTGCTCAGGGTCTTCGCCATCGCGCTGACCCCGTTCACCGTGCTCCAGTTGTTGCAGCGCGGCTTCTACGCGCTCGCCGACACACGGACCCCGGCTCTGATCGCGATCTTCTCGACGGCGACCGGCGCGATCTCCGCGCTGATTCTGGCCAACGTGCTCGACACCCAGCACGTCATCATGGGCATCGCCGCCGCCCAGGGCATCTCCTGGACGGTCGGTTGCGTCGTCTCGGTCGTACTGCTGCGCCGGCGTCTCGGCCGGCTCGGGGGCCGGGAGATCGTCGGTCTGGTCGGCAAGGCGGGTGTGTGCAGTCTCGCGGCACTGATCGTGGCCGAATTGCTACACGTTTTTCTCGGATCGCACGCGCAATCGAGTTTTGTCATGTCCGCGCTGGTCCTGATCCTGCAGGGCGTGCTCGGCGGGGGTGCGTTCCTGCTCTTCGCCACCGTGCTGCGGGTGCCGGAGGTAAACCAGGTGATCGGGATGCTCCGGCGCAAACTCGGTCGCTGATTGCCTTGCGATCCCCCCAAACCCTCACTGAGCAGGCACCTGTCCCTCGTTTCGGTCGCCGAAAAGTCCGTTCGTACGGGCGTGTCCGACTGCCGCGCCGGGGGGACGACCTGCCGTACGGTGGTGCTGTGCGGGTATGGTCGGTGTCGGCATGTGCCCCAGCGCGTGCCTATTGCCCCCAAGCACGTGCAGACAAGTGCGTGCAGCACCGAGGGAGGACGGGTGACCCAGGTCGGCGAAGGCCACGAGACCGCGGCCGATGCGGACGGGCCGGTCATGACCTTCGGTGCCCCCGCCGTGGGTGAGATCCTGGCCGAGCGCTATCAGCTCGAAGAACACGTCAACAACGACAGCGCGGGCCGGCAGGTCTGGCGCGGCATCGACGTCATCCTGCGGCGACCGGTCGCGGTCGTGCTCCGGCATCCGGGCGGCGACTCGGCCGCCGAGATGCTCGAGGCCGCGGTCGACGCGAGCCGGGTGATCCACCCCAACCTGGTCGGCGTCTATGACGCGATCGACGAGGGTCAGCGTGCCTACGTGGTGCGCGAGTGGGTCGAGGGCCAGTCGCTGCGCGAGATGGCGATCGAGCACGGCCCGCTCGATCCGGCCCGGGCCACCTCGATCGCCCATGCGATCGCCGACGCGCTGGCCGCGGTGCACGCCACCGGCATGGTGCACGGCAACGTGCATCCCGGCACCACCCTGATCGGCGACGACGGCCGGGTGGTCCTGGCCGACGCCCGGGCCGATTCGGGCGACGATGTCGAGACCGACATCCGCGCGGTCGGCGGCCTCCTCTACTTCGCGCTCACCGCCCGCTGGCCACACGCCGAGGTGGGCGTGTCCACGCTGCCCGACGCCACCCGTGACGCGTCCGGCGCACTGGCCACCCCGCGGCAGATCCGGGCCGGCGTCCCGGCCTACCTCGACGACCTGACGATGGACCTGCTCGACCGGCGGGTCCAGACACCCGAGTCGGACGCGCTCGCCGCCGAACTGGGCCGCCTCGACTCGGCCTCCGACGACGACTACGAGGACGTCGGGCCGCTGCGGTTCGCGCCCAGCGCCTCGCCCGAGCCGGGCCGCAACAACAACAAGATTATTTTCGGGGTCGCGACGCTCGCCGTGATCGCGATCGTCGGCCTCGTCTTCGGCATTCGGGCGATCACCGCGTCCGGCAAGCCGTCGCCGACCGGCACCACCCAGGCCGGCGCGGGCAACGCGCCCGCCGACACGACGACCGGCAGTGCACCGGCGCCCGCCCCGCAGCCGACCAAGATCCCGCTGACCGGTGACATGGTCCGCATGGTCGACCCGCCGGGCGGCAGCCGCAACCAGCAGGGCGACGCGGCGTTCACGGTCGACAACGATCCCGACACGTCGTGGAAGACCCAGGGCTACAACACGGCCAACTTCGGCAACCTCAAGCCCGGCATGGGCGTGCTGATCAACCTCGGCAAGCCGCGCTCGGTCACCGACGTACGGGTCGAGACCGCCGATTCAGACGTCGTGATGGACGTCCGGGTCGGCACCAGCGACCCGGGCGACAGCAGCTCCGGCGACGGCAAGATCGTCAGCACCTACAAGAAGCTGGGCGACAGCGACAACAGCGACCAGTCCAGCGGCACCACCCAGGTCTTCTCGGCCTTCGACCCGAACCAGAAATACCAGTACATCCTGGTCTTCATCACCAAACTCCCGAGGACCGGCGGCGAGCACCCCTACTCGGCCGAGGTCGACTCGATCGAGGTCGAGGGCAACTAAATCTGATCCCACAGGCGCCAAGCAACGATGCCCCGGTCACGTGATGACCGGGGCATCGCCCATCGTGGTGCCCGGGCAGTTGGCCTTGACGATTCGCTTGAGCGATCTGTACACAGTGGGCAACCTCCCCTGAACGTCCAGTCTCCGAAACACCGCCGGATGCCGGGGCAGCGTGCCACCTGACGGGAGTGCGCGGCTTGGATAGATTGCTCCCGTGACTTCCCGCGCACAGGCCGACGCGACCAGCGACGCCATCCTGCTGCGCGCCCACGTCGACGGCGACCCGCAGGCATTCGCCGAGCTCGTGCGCCGGCATCGCGACCGGCTCTGGGCCGTGGCCCTGCGCACGATCGGTGACCGCGAGGAAGCGGCCGACGCGGTGCAGGACGCCTTGCTCGCCGCCCACCGCAACGCGGCCCGGTTCCGCGGCGAGTCGGCGGTCACCACGTGGCTGCACCGCATCGTGGTCAACGCCTGCCTCGACCGCATCCGCCGCCGCCAGTCCCACCCCACCGTTCCGCTGCCCGACGGCAGCCGCCCCGACGACCGGCCGAGCGGAGTGGAGCCGGCCGCCCCGGTGCAGGATCACGACACCGCGCTGGTCGTACGCGAGGCACTGGCCGCCCTGCCCCCCGACCAGCGGGCCGCGATCGTGCTGGTCGACGTCCAGGGCTACCCGGTCGCCGAGGCGGCCGAGATCCTGGGCGTGGCCGAGGGCACGATCAAGAGCCGGTGCGCCCGCGGCCGCGCCCGCATGGCAGTCTCCCTCGGCCACCTGCGCACCGGCGCCCCGGCCAACCCGAAAGACACCAGCGCCCCGGCCGGCCCGAAACACGGCAGCACCCCGGCCAACCGGAAACACGGCAGCACCCCGGTCAACCCGAAAGACAGCGGCGCCCGGGTCGGCGCGATTGGCAGCAGCGCCGCGGTTGGCTCGAAAGGCAGCCGTGCCCAGGCCAGCTCGAAGGAGAGCCGCCCACAGATCGCCCCGAAAGACAGCGGTGCCTCGCCCAGCCCGAAGGACGGGGACGCCGCGGCCAGCCCGAAAAACAGCGGCGCCCAGGGCGGCCCGAACGACAGCGGCGCCCAGGGCGGCCCGGACGCGGACGACAGCGGCGCCTCGGCCGAGACGACGGGAAGCGGCTCTCCGGCGCGGGCGAGAGACACTGGTCACGAGGCTGACGGGAACCGTGACGGCGCCCGATCCGTCCCATCCGGACCGGCGGCGGCGAGCGGGCCGCGGCCGGGTGCGCATGATCGGAGGGATCAGCGGTGACCGGGGCCGACTTCGGCGAGGTCGACATCGACCTGCTGGCGGACTACATCGGCGGCGCCCTCACGGGCACGGCCGAGGAGTCCGCGGTCGCTGCCCGCGTCGCCGACGACCCGGCCTGGCAGGCGGCCTACGAGTCGCTGGGCGAGGGCATGTCGTTCGTCTCGGCCGAGTTGAGCCGGATCCGCCCCGAGCCGATGCCCGCCGGCCTGGCCGACCGCCTCGACACGATGCTGACCATCTCACCGGCCGGAGAAACCACGGCCGGCCGACCGGCCGACGAATTCACAGCAAGCCGGCCGGGAGACCAAACCAAGGTGAGCGCACCGCACGAGATCGCAGCGAGCCGATCCGGCGGCGAGAACACAGCTGGCGGCGAGGACACAGCTGGCGGCGAGGACACGAATGGCCGGGCGGGTGACGAAATCAAGGGGAGCCGGCCGGGCGACGAGATCACGGCCGGGCGGGCGGGCGTCGGGCCCGGCGCGATCGCCGACCCCGAGCCCATTGCGCCCGACCTCGCCAAGCCGCCCGTGCCCCACCTGGCCCTCGTGCGCGGTGATTCTGCGGGTGGCGACGGTGCTCACGGCGTACGGGGAACGCAGCCCGCGCCCCGGCGTGGGCGACGGCTCCGCTGGGCCGCACCGATTGCCGTGGCCGCGGGTCTTATCGCTTTTGTCGGTTTTGGCCTTGACTATCTCGCCGGCCGCGAACACAACTCGGCGAGCACCGATTCGGCCGCCGGCAGCGCGGACGCTCGGGCCAAGGCGCCGAACTTGGCCCCGACGGCCGGGTCCGAGCAGACGCTCGCGAGTGGCATCGATTACACGCACGCCACGCTCGGCATCGCGCCGGTGCAGCCGATGTCCGGGGCGTTGACGTCGCCCGATACGCCGGGGCGCAAGACGGCGCCCGAGATGGCGAGTGGTGTCGAATCGGCCCTGCGACGGTTGACCGCGCCGAGTGCGCTTGCTGACTGCCTGGCCGCGATCGAAAAGGCCAACGCCGGCGGCACCCTTTCGGCCGAAAGCATCGACTACGCCCGGTTTGACGGCGCGCCCGCGGTGATCGTCCGGTTCACCGCAGGCAACGGGCAGTGGGCCTGGGCGAGTGGCGCCGACTGCGGGACACCGCCGGGCGACGCCGCCACCCTCGACAAAGTCCCGGTAGGCTGAACGGCACTCCGGAACACGTCTCGCGTGAGGTCCGACACGGCCTGCGCGAGGGAATGGTGTGTGCCCGGCTCGACGTTCTAGCGTGCAGTGTCGCCGGTCTTTTACCGGCGACGACAGACTTGAGGAGTCGGAAGTGGACGAGGTCCGCAATCTGATCATCATCGGTTCGGGGCCGTCCGGTTACACCGCGGCGCTGTACGCGGCCCGGGCCAACCTCAAGCCTCTCGTGATCGAGGGCGTGCAGTCCGGTGGTGCGCTGATGACCACCACCGAGGTGGAAAACTTCCCGGGTCACCGCGACGGGATCATGGGTCCCGAGCTGATGGACAACATGCGTGCGCAGGCCGAGCGGTTCGGCGCCGAGTTCATCACCGATGACGTCACCCGCGTCGAGCTGGGCGACCGGCCCACCGAGGCCGGCACCGAGGGGCTCAAGACCGTCTGGGTCGGCGAGGAGGAATACTGGGCCCGCGCGGTGATCCTGGCCACCGGTTCCGCGTGGCGGCCGCTCGGCGTGCCGGGCGAGCAGGAGCTGCTCGGACACGGTGTGTCGTCCTGTGCGACCTGTGACGGCTTCTTCTTCCGCAACCACAACATCATCGTGGTCGGCGGCGGCGACTCCGCGATGGAGGAGGCGACCTTCCTCACCCGGTTCGCCGAGACCGTGACGATCGTGCACCGGCGCGACTCGTTCCGGGCCAGCAAGGTCATGCAGCTGCGGGCGCTGAACAACCCGAAGATCAAGGTCGAGTGGAACTCGGCGGTCGACGAGATCCTCGGTGACGACGGCAAGGTCGTCGGCGCGCGGGTGCGGAACGTCCAGACCGGCGACACCAAGGTCCTCGATGTCACCGGCGTCTTCGTCGCGATCGGCCACGACCCGCGCAGCGAGCTGTTCAAGGGCCAGGTCGAGCTCGACGACGAGGGCTACGTCAAGGTCGACGCGCCGAGCACCCGCACCAACGTGCCGGGCGTGTTCGCGGCCGGCGACCTCGTCGACCACACCTACCGCCAGGCGATCACCGCCTCCGGCACCGGTTGTGCCTCGGCCCTGGACGCCGAGCGCTTCATCGCTTCATTCGTCGAGCTCTAGACCTTTTTCAACCCGGGAGGACCCCAGTGGGAGTAGCAGGCAAGGCGGTCACGGACGCCAGCTTCACGAGCGACGTGCTGCAGTCGGACAAGCCGGTACTCGTCGACTTCTGGGCCGAGTGGTGCGCCCCTTGCAAGAAGGTCGACCCGCTGCTCGCCGAGATCGCCAAGGAGATGGGCGACAAGGTCGAGATCGTGCAGGTCAACATCGACGAGAACCCCGAGACCACCCGCGCCTACCGGGTGATGTCGGTGCCCACGCTGACGATCTTCAAGGGTGGCCAGCCGGTCAACTCGGTGACCGGCGCCCGCCCCAAGAGTGCCCTGGTCAACTTCATCGAGTCCGCCCTCTGAGCCTCCCTCCATCACGCCCCGCATCCTTTCGGATGCGGGGCGTTGCTTTACTCCATCAGGGTTCGCCGCCGGGTGCGGTGGGCACCCGGGGAGTACGCTCCGGAAGTCTTGTGGATCTGGGTAAGGAGAGACGCGCGTGCGTTCCATCCGACGTGGAGACAGCGGGCCGGCCGTCGCCGAGATCAGTTCGATCCTGGTGGGCCTGGAGCTGCTCGACTCGCCGTCAGATCTCTTCGACGACGGGTTGGACAGCGCGGTGCGCGCGTTCCAGCAGAGCCGCGGCATCGGCATCGACGGCCTCGTCGGAGACGAGACCTGGGGGGCACTCGACGCCGCCCGCTGGCGGCTTGGTGCCCGTACGCTGTACCAGTCCGTCACCGATCCACTCGTCGGCGAAGACGTGCGAACCCTCCAGGAACGGCTCCTCGAGATGGGGTACGACGCGGGTCGTCCCGACTCGATCTACGGCGCCCGCACCGCCCGCGCGGTCGCCCAGTTCCAGCGCGAGGTCGGCCTCACGACCGACGGCTCGTGCGGCCCGCAGACCATGAAGGCGCTGCGCCGGCTCGGCCGCAAGGTCGTCGGCGGCCGCCCACAGTGGCTGCGCGAGGCCGAGGCGTTCCGGCAGGCCGGCACCAACCTGGTCGGCAAGACGATCGTGATCGACCCGGGCCACGGCGGCGGTGACGACCACGGCGTCGTCGTGCCCGACGGCCCGCTCCGCTGGACCGAGGCCGACCTGGTCTTCGACCTGGCCGCGCGCCTCGAGGGCCGGCTCGCCGCGGCCGGCATGCGGGTGCACCTGACCCGGGGGCCACAGCCGGCCCAGTCGATGACCGGGGCCGAGCGGGCGACGCTGGCCAACAGCCTCGGCGCCGACCTGCTGATCTCACTGCACCTCGACGGGCACGACAACGAGGCGGCCGACGGCGTGGCGACCTACCACTACGGCACCGGCAGCGGTCCGAGCTCGACCGTGGGGGAGCGGCTGGCCAACCTGGTGCAGCGCGAGATCGTCGTACGCACCGGGATGCGCGACTGCCGCATTCACGCCAAGACGTGGGAGCTGCTGCGCCTCACCCAGATGCCGACGGTCCGCGTCGACCTGGGCTACCTGACCTCGCCCGCCGATCGCGACCGCTTGGTCAACCCGCTGTTCCGCGAGCAGACCGTCGAGGCGATCCTGGCCGCCGTGCAGCGGATGTACTACCCGGTCGAGGCCGACGTGCCGACCGGGTCGATCGACGTGCGCCAGCTGCGGATGGCGCTGTCCAATCGCGCCTAGTTTCGGCGCATCCTGGTGGCGGCCGCGCCCGGCGGCCTAGTTTTCGACCGTCCTTGTCGCGGTCACCGGGCGCACCGGCCGGAGCAGTGCCTCGGGGCTCATCGAGCCGAGCAGCTTCTCCAGGGCGTACTCGACGTCGGACTTCCACGACAGGGCAGTGCGCAGCTCGAGCCGCAGACGCGGGTAGCGCGGGTGCGGCCGCACCGTCTTGAAGCCGACCGAGAGGAAGAAGTCGACCGGCGCGACACAGCCGTCCTGCTTGGTCTCGTCGTCGGCCTCGCCGAACTTGGCATCGCCGAATGCCTCGATCGCCTTGATCCCGCGCTTGGTGAGATCGCGGGCCACGCCCTGCACGAGCATGCGGCCCAGACCGCCGCCGGCGAACGAGGCGACCACATGCGCGGTCATCAGCAGGGCCGCGTCGGCGGAGACCGGGCTGGTCGGGAACGCCATCGAGCGGGGGACATAGGCCGGCGGCGCAAACATCACGAAGCCGGCCGGCATGCCGTCGACGTACGCCAGCTTGCCGCAGGAACCCCACTCGAGCAGCGTCTGCGAAACCCAGGCTTCCTTCTCGAGACCGGTGTCGCCGGCCGCGCAGGCCCGCTCGGCCGAGACCGGATCGAGTTCCCAGTACACACACTGGCGGCACGGCCTCGGAAGGTCCTCGAGGGTGTCCAGGGTGAGGTTGACCAGGCGTCGCGACATCGGTGTCCCCCTCGAACAGACCGGCATGCGAGCACGGTCTCTCGCTCAACGTGCCGCCCGCGCCCCCGGACGGATCCTACGCCGCAAAACCCATGAACGGGATCAGGTCGGACAGAGGGCCGGATAACCGAGGGTCCCGTGGGGCGCTTCGCGTCTATTCTTCTAGCGGCATCATTCCTTGGTTCTTTGTTTCGAGGTGAGAGCATGACCGGCACGACCCAGGACGACTACACCGATCGGTATGCGCGACGTGTGCGCGGGATGACGACTTCCGAGATCCGCGCCCTCTTCTCCGTCGCAAGCCGTCCCGAGGTTGTTTCGCTGGCTGGTGGCTCGCCCTACATCGCCGCCCTCCCACTCGACGCGGTCGGCGAGATGCTCTCCAAGATCGCCGTCGAGCAGGGCACGGTCTCCCTGCAGTACGGCATCGGCCAGGGCACGATCGAGCTGCGCGAACGCATCTGCGAAGTGATGGCGCTCTCCGGCATTCACGGCGCGTCCCCCGACGACGTGGTGGTGACGGTGGGCGGGCAGCAGGCGCTCGATCTGCTGGCCCGGCTGTTCCTCGACCCGGGCGACGTGGTGCTCGCCGAGGGGCCGACCTACGTCGGCGCACTCGGAGTGTTCCAGGCCGCCCAAGCCCAGGTGCAGCACGTGGCCATGGACGACGACGGCCTCATCCCGGCAGCACTGGAGGAGGCGATCGCGGCCGTCGAACGCTCCGGCCGGCGCGCCAAGTTCCTCTACACGATCCCGACGTTCCAGAACCCGGCCGGCGTCACCCTCTCCGAAGAACGCCGCGAGCAGGTGCTCGACATCTGCGAACGGGCCGGGCTCCTGGTGGTGGAAGACGACCCGTACGGGATGTTGTCCTTTGAGGGTGACGCCCCGCTGCCGTTGCGGGCCCGCCGCCGTGAGGGGGTGTTCTACCTGAGCACTTTCTCCAAGACGTTCGCGCCCGGGCTGCGCGTCGGCTGGATCCTGGCGCCGCACGCGGTGCGGGAAAAGCTGGTGATGGCCAACGAGGCCAACGTGTTGTGCCCGAGCCCGTTCGCGCAGGCCGCGGTGACGCAATATCTGACGACGATGCCGTGGCGCCAGCAGATCAAGGTTTACCGCGAGATCTATCTCGAACGCCGTGACGCGCTGCTCGAAGCCCTGCACGACCTCGCGCCGGCCGGCACGTCGTGGACGAGGCCGATGGGCGGCCTGTTCATCTGGGCGACCCTGCCCGAGGGCCTCGATTCAAAGGCGATGATGCCGCGGGCGATCGCCGCCCGAGTCGCGTACGTGCCGGGCACCGGCTTCTATGCCGACGGCACCGGCCGGGGCAACATGCGGCTCAACTTCTCGTTCTCGGCGCCCGAGCGGCTACGCGAGGGCATCCGCCGCCTCTCCGGCGTGATGGAGCAGGAACTCGAGATGCGCGCGGTCTTCGGCGCGGGCGCCGCTCCGCACGGCCGACGCCGGGGCACGGCCGCTGCCGACACTCCCGGCTTGGCATGATCACAGACATGGGTACGGGTGACGATGTGCGCGTAATGGTTCTGGCCGGCGGCCTGTCCTACGAGCGGGACGTGTCCCTGCGGTCCGGCCGCCGAATCCTGGACGCGCTACGCGGCGCCGGCCTGACCGCCGACATGCGTGACGCCGACGTCGCCCTGCTGCCGGCGCTCCAGGAAGACCCGCCCGACGCGGTGGTGATCGCCCTGCACGGCGCGACGGGCGAGGACGGTTCGCTGCGCGGAGTGCTCGACCTCTGCGGCTTGCCCTATGTCGGCTGCGATGCGCGCGCGTCCCGGCTGGCGTGGGACAAGCCGTCGGCGAAGTCGATGCTGAGAGAAGCCGGCATCCCGACCCCGGACTGGGTGGCGCTGCCGCACGACCGGTTCTCCGAGCTGGGAGCGGTGGCGGTACTCGGCCGCATCGTCGACCGGCTGGGCCTGCCACTCATGGTCAAACCGGCCCAGGGAGGTTCCGGGCTCGGGGCGGCCGTCGTACGCGAAGACGCCGATCTTCCGCCGGCGATGGTGGGCTGCTTCGCCTACGACTCGACGGCCCTGGTGGAGAAGTTCGTGCCCGGCATGGACGTCGCGGTCTCGATCGTCGACCTGGGCTCAGGCCCGACGGCGCTGCCGGCCGTCGAGATCGTGGCGCAGGACGGGGTCTACGACTACGCGGCCCGCTACACGGCCGGGCTGACCACATGGCACACGCCGGCCCGGTTGTCGCCCGAGGTTTCGGAGCGGGTGGCGGAGACGGCACTGGCGGCGCACAAGGCGCTGGGGCTCAGAGACCTCTCGCGGGTCGATCTGATCGTTCCCGAGGACGGGGCGCCGCAAGTACTGGGAATCAACGTGTCGCCGGGGATGACGGAGACGTCGTTGCTTCCGTTGGCGGTGCAGGCGGCGGGGATGGATCTGGGTCAGATTCTGGTGCAGTTGGTGGGAAGGGCCGTCCAGCGGTCGTCCCACTAGATTCTTCGCGAATGAGGCCGGGCCGGCGTTGTCGTCGGCCCGGCTTCTTTTTCTGCTTTCGACTTCTGCTTTCGACGCTGGCGCTTCCCGCCCCGCAGACCGCGCCGTCGCCTTGACGCCCCATCCATATCCTCGGCGGCTGGTCTTAGCTCGGTTGAGGTGGCCGATGGTGCCTGGTCTAAGGCGCCACGCGACAAGCCTCGCCCAACTGATCGCCGCTCCTTGCCAAAAGCGCCGCGGGAGGCGGGGGGATGCTTCACCCAAGCTGCTCGCCTAAGCACTGCGGCTACTCGCCCAGCTGCTCGCCTAAGGACTGCGACCACCCGCCCAGCTGCTCGCCTAAGCACTGCGACCACCCGCCCAGCTGCTCGCCTAAGCACTGCGACCACCCGCCCAGCTGCTCGCGTGAGCAGCGCGGCTACTCACCTAAGCAGCGCAGCTACTGGCCCAAGCTGCTCGCCTAAGCAGCGCGGCTGTCCCGCCCAAGCCGGCCTCGTCGCCGAAAGCACCGCCGCTCCTCCCGTTTGGGCGCGGCCGAAGCCGCCCGCGGACTCCCGTCGGCGCCGTCCGTTCTTCGCGCACGGCACACAGCGAGTCTCGCCCACAAGCCCAGCCAGCCCGGCGAGGGCCAGTCATTCTTCGCCCCTAGCGCACGGCGAACCCGCCCCAAATCCGTTCCTGCCAGCGCACGCCGTTCCTCGTCCACGACGCGCTGCGATCCGACCAGGAAGCTGCCTGCCCCGCCATTCCTCGCCTGTCGCGTGCGGACGACCGACCTGGTGCTTCGAACTCGAGTTCCGCATTGAAGCGGCGTACGGAGAACTCGCCTGGACCGGGAGTCTGAGCTTGACCCTCCGGTCCTTGGTGTCTCGCCTTGCGCGCGTCGTGCCTCGCCCTGCGCGCGTCATGCCCCGCGTCGCGAACGGCGTGCCTCGGTTTCCAGACGCGCCGAAGCTGGGATCCAGCGACGCGCGTTGAATTAAGGGTGAGTGGATGTTGCCGAGTTCGCTGCCGTGGGGCCGCTCCC
>DASWRZ010000340.1:0-1981 GCA_036402935.1 Actinoplanes sp. | reverse complement strand
GCGGCCGAGCTGACCAGCAGGATGTGGCCGCGCCGCTCGGCGACCTGCGGAAGTGCGGCGTGGGCGGTGAGCATCGAACCGATCAGGTTGACCTCGATGGTGCGGGCCAGCGCGTGGGCCGAGGCGGTGTAGACGGTCGTCAGGGGCGCGATCCCGGCGTTGGCGACGGCGATGTCCAGCCCGCCGAAGGTGTCGACCGTCCGCTGCACCGCGGCCTTGAGCGCCTCGGCGTCGGTGACGTCGGCTTCCACCCACAGATGCTCGGGGCCGAGCTCGGCGGCGACCCGGGCGAGCAGCTCCGGCTCGAGCCCCACCAGCGCGACCCGAGCGCCCCGGGCGGCCGCCTTCCGGGCCAGGGCGGCACCGATGCCGCGCGCCGCACCGGTGATCAGGACCGTCCGGCCTGCCAGGGACGTGCGCGGACGGTGCAAGCGCAGGGACAGCGCCATCGGGTGCTCCTCGGGTCCGGGCGCTCGAATTGAGCGCTGCTCAGTCGCCGTTGTAGCTTGTTGAGCGTTGCTCAGCAAGCCGGGAGGAACGATGCCGGGACGACGAAGGAGCCGATCGGTGACCAGCACGCTCGAGACCCAGCCCGCCCCCGCCCCGGCCACCGCCGGCGCCGTCCGCGAGGTACGCGTGGCGATCATCGGGTCCGGCTTTGCCGGCCTCGCGATGGGCATCGGGCTGAAGAAGCGCGGCGAGACCGACTTCGTCCTCCTCGAGCGCGCCGACGAGGTCGGCGGCACCTGGCGGGACAACACCTATCCCGGCGCCGCGTGCGACGTGCAGAGCAACCTCTACTCGTTCAGCTTCGCGCCCAACCCCGACTGGCCGCGCTCCTACTCCGAGCAGCCCGAGATCCAGGCGTACCTCCAGGCCACGGCCGACCGGTTCGCCGTCCGCGAGCACTGCGTCTTCGGTGCCGACGTCACCTCTGCCCGCTGGGACGACGACGCCCGGCGCTGGCGGGTGACGACGACGGCGGGCGAGTTCCGTGCCCGGGTGCTGATCTCCGCCGCCGGCGCCCTGGCCGACCCGACCTATCCCGACATCCCCGGCCTGGACACCTTCGCCGGCACCCTCATGCACTCGGCCCGCTGGGACTCCGGGCACGACCTGACCGGCGAGAAGGTCGCCGTCATCGGCACGGGTGCCTCGGCCATCCAGATCGTGCCGGCCATCCAGCCGCTCGTGCAGAGCCTCGCCGTCTACCAGCGGACGGCGGCCTGGGTGGTGCCCCGCACCGACCACCCGGTGAAGCCGCTGATGCGCGCGCTCTACCGGGTCGTCCCGGGCCTGCAGAAGGCGGTCCGCGGCGGGTTGTACCTGATGCGGGAGCTGCTCGTCGTCGGAATGGCCAAGCGGCGGCGCTTCCTCAAGCCGGTCCAGCGGATGGCCCAGGCCCACCTGATGCGCCAGGTGCGGGACCCGAAGCTGCGCGCCGCTCTCACCCCGAACTTCACCATCGGCTGCAAGCGGATCCTGATCAGCAACGACTACTACCCGGCCGTCTCGGCACCCAACGCCGAGCTCGTGACCGCCGGCATCGCGGAGGTGCGGCCGCACTCGATCGTCGACCGCGACGGCGTGGAGCGGCCGGCCGACACGATCGTGATGGCCACCGGATTCCACGTGACCGACCTGCCCATCGCCGAGAAGATCGCCGGCCGCGGCGGGCACACCCTCGCCGAGGAGTGGGCCGACGGGATGGTGAGCAACCGGAGCACGACGGTGGCCGGCTTCCCGAACCTGTTCCTGCTGGTCGGGCCGAACGTGGGCGTCGGCCACACGTCGATGGTCTACATGATCGAGTCGCAGGTGACCTACGTCGACGAGGCGCTACGGGCGATGGACGCCGAGGGCCTCGAGGTTCTGGAGACCACCCCCGAGGCAGCGCAGGCCTACCGCGACCTGATCGCCAGGAAGTCGCGCGGCACCGTGTGGGTGGCCGGCGGGTGCGCCAGCTGGTACCTCGACGAGC
>DASWRZ010000339.1:0-4894 GCA_036402935.1 Actinoplanes sp. | reverse complement strand
GACCCCGCGTTCCGCCTCGGACCCATCGACCGCCGGCTGTTCGGCTCGTTCGTCGAGCACATGGGCCGCAGCGTCTACACCGGTGTGTTCGAGCCCGGCCACCCGGCGGCCGACGAGCTCGGGCTGCGCACCGACGTGCTCGACCTGGCCCGCGAGATGGGCGTCAGCGTGGTCCGCTATCCGGGCGGCAACTTCGTCTCCAACTACCGCTGGGAGGACGGGGTCGGGCCCCGCGAGTCGCGACCGACCCGGCTCGACCTGGCCTGGCGCTCGATCGAGTCCAACCAGTTCGGCCTGGGCGAATACATGGCCTGGGTGCGCCGGCTCGGCGCCGAGCCGATGCTCGCGGTCAACCTCGGCACGCGGGGGCTCACCGAGGCCGTCGAGCTGCTCGAATACTGCAACTACCCGGGCGGCACGGCACTCTCGGACCGCCGCATCAAGCACGGCGACCAGGAGCCGTACGGGATCAAGCTGTGGTGCCTCGGCAACGAGATGGACGGGCCGTGGCAGATCGGCCACCAGACCGCCCACGAGTACGGCCGGGTCGCCGCCGAGACCGGCCGGGCCATGCGCCGCCTCGACCCGGGCGTCGAGCTGGTGGCCTGCGGCAGCTCGGGGCGGCACATGCCGACCTTCGGCTCGTGGGAGGCGACCGTCCTCGAGCAGTGCTACGACCAGGTCGACTACATCTCCCTGCACGCCTACTACGAGGAGCGCGGCGGCGACACCGACAGCTTCCTCGCCTCGGCGGTCGACATGGACGCGTTCATCGACGAGGTGATCGCGACCGCCGACCACGTGAAGGCCCGCACCCGATCGGGCAAGAAACTACGACTGTCGTTCGACGAGTGGAACGTCTGGTACCAGCACCGCTTCGGCGGCGAGGCCTCGCTCGAGTGGCGGCAGACGCCCCGGCTGATCGAGGACGAGTACAGCGTTCTCGACGCGGTCGTGGTCGGCAGTTACCTGATCTCCCTGCTGGGACACGCGGACCGCGTGGGCATCGGCTGCCAGGCCCAGCTGGCCAATGTGATCGGACCCATCCGCACCGAGCCCGGCGGCCCGGCGTGGCGGCAGAGCACGTACTGGCCGTTCGCCCTCACCGCGCGGCTGGCCCGGGGGGACGCCCTGCGGGTCGAGCCGTCCTCCCCGCTGGTCGACACCGCCGCGTACGGCCCGGTGCCCGCGCTGACCGCGGCCGCGAGCCTCGATCCGGCGTCCGGCGAGGCCGCACTCTTCGCCGTCAACCGCTGGGCCGACAAACCCCTCACCCTGACCGTCGACCTGCGGGCCCTGCCCGGGGCGCAGCTGCGCACCCACCAGATACTGGCCGACGACGACCTGCGCGCCACCAACACCCAGGCCGATCCGGACCGGGTCGTGCCGCGCTCTCTTGCCTCCGGCCGTCCCGATGACGGACGGCTCACCGTCTCTCTCCCGCCCGCTTCCTGGAACGCTCTCTCGTTTTCGATCTAGACAGGGGTACCCCATGAGCTCCGCTAACGATTTCTCCCGACGCCGATTCCTGGCCCTGGGCCGGCGGTGCCGGCTCCGCGCTCGCGCTCGCCGCGTGCGGCGGCACCTCGAAGGCTCCGCAGGCGCCGGCCGGCGGCAACGGCGGCGCCAGCTACAGCGGCCCGAAGGTCACCGTCGCGTTCTGGAACGGCTGGACCGGCAGCGACGGCGCCACCGCCCAGAAGATGGTCGACCAGTTCAACTCGGCCAACCCGAACATCCAGGTCAAGATGAACGTCTTCCAGTGGACCGACTTCTTCCAGAAGCTGCCCGCGGCGGTGCAGAGCGGCAACGGGCCGGACGTGGCCGCCATGCACATCGACGACATGCCGACCCAGGCCGCGCAGCAGGTCATGGCGGCCCTGGACACGCTGAAGGGCAAGGGCGTACAGGGCTCGTGGGTCTCGCCGCTCCAGCTCACCGGCGGGTTCCAGTTCGAGTCGCTGCTCTGGCAGTTCGGCGGCGACGTCTTCAGCTCCGACAACAGCAGCGCGACCTGGAACTCCGATCCCGGCGTCCAGGCGCTGACCTGGATGGTCGACCTGGTCAAGGCCGGCTACAGCCCGAAGAACGTCGGCCAGGACGCCGACTACATCGCGCTCAAGAACGGCCGGAACGTCTTCAACTGGCAGGGCATCTGGCAGGTCAACGACGTGGCCGCGCTCAAGACGTACGAGATCGGCACCGCGCCGCTGCCCAAGATCGGCTCGACCGGCGGGGTCTGGGGCAACAGCCACCAGTTCGTGCTGCCCCGCAAGAAGGACACCGACGCGAACAAGACCAACGCCAGCCGGTTCTTCATCAACTGGTTCACCCAGCACTCGGCCGACGGGCCAAGAGCGCCAAGGTGCCGGCCCAGAACGCCCTCGCCCAGAGCGCCGACTTCAAGGCGATCCCGGGCCTCCAGTCGTTCGCGCAGGACGTGCAGTTCACCCACTTCCCGCCGTCGGTCGCCGGCATCGACGACGCACTCGCCGAGCTGTACACCGGCGTGCAGAGCGCCGTACTGCTCAAGCAGGACCCGGCGGCGGCGCTCACCGCGGCGGCCGGCCGGGCCAACAAGATCCTGGCCGACAACAAGAAGAAGTACGGGGCCTGACGGTGACCGTCGTCGAGGCTCCGATCCGATCCGGGACCGAGGTCGCGCGGGCGCGTCCGGCACCCCGGCACGGATGGTTCACGCCGTACCTCTTCCTGTTGCCCTTCGGGGTGCTGTTCCTGGGTTTCGTGCTGATCCCGGCGGTCTTCGGGCTCTGGGTCAGCTTCCACGACTACAACTACCTGCTGCCCGGCAAGCCCTGGACCGGCCTGCAGAACTACCTCGACCTGTTCACCCCGGGCAGCCGGGACAGCGGCGACTACTGGAAGAGCATGCCGGCCACCGGCATCTTCACGGTCTGCAGCGTGCCGTTCCTGATCGTCTGCCCGCTCGGCGTCGCCCTGCTGCTCAACCGGGCCTTCCGCGGGCGCGGCTTCTTCCGGGCGGTGTTCTTCGCCCCGTACGTCCTCGGCGTGGCCGTGGTCGGCCTGCTCTTCCGCTTCGTGCTCGATCCCAACATCGGCGTGGTGAACTACTACCTCGGCCACGCCATCCCGTGGACCACCGAGGTGCCGTGGACGTGGGTCTCGCTGGTCGGCATGACCGTCTGGTGGACGCTCGGCTTCAACGCGGTCATCTACATGGCCGGCCTGCAGGACATCTCGCCCGAGCTGTACGAGGCGGCCCGGATGGACGGCGCGTCGCGCTTCGACGAGTTCCGCAACGTGACGCTGCCCGGCCTGCGCTGGTTCCTCAACAGCCTGATCGCGGCCACCGGCAACGCGGTGCTCATCGTGGCGGTCGACGCGATGGCCGCGTACGCCCTCGCCCGGCTGCGGTTCCGCGGCCGCAAGGTCGCCTTCGCGACCGTGGTCGGCACGCTCTTCGTGCCGCCGTTCGTCTTCCTGATCCCGAACTTCCTCATCGTCAGCCGACTGGGCTGGCTCCACTCGCTCTGGGCGCTGATCGTGCCGTCGGCCGGCGGCGCGTTCGGCGTCTTCTTCCTGCGCCAGTTCTTCGCCGCGCTCCCGGTCGAGCTGGAGGAGGCGGCGTTGATCGAGGGCGCCAACCAGTGGCAGATCTTCACCCGGATCGTGCTGCCGCTGGCCCGTCCCGCCCTGGCCACACTGACCGTGTTGTCGTTCCTGACCAACTGGAACGACTTCCTCTGGCCGGTCTACGTGTTGTTCAGCGCCGACCATCTGACCCTTCCGGCCGGCCTGGGCAACCTGCAGAACGCGGCCACCACCAACTACCCGATCGCCATGGCCGGTGCCGTGGTGGCCAGCGTGCCCGTGCTGATCCTGTTCGTCGCGGCCCAGCGGCACGTCATCCAGAGCGTCACACACAGCGGACTGAAGGGGTGATCCCGTGTTTCGCGCCCTGCTCCTGGCGTTGAACCTGCTCGTCAACCCGGTGTCGCACAGCTTCGCCGACACCTTCGCCGACCCGTCCCTGATCCGGGGCCAGGACGGCTACTGGTACGCCTACGCGACCTCCGACCCGCTGAGGTCGGGGGAGGGGACCCCGCACCACATCCCGATCGCGCGGTCGGCCGATCTGACCCACTGGTCGTACGTGGGGGACGCCTTCTCCTCCGGCACCTACTGGGCGCCCGACGTGCGCTACTTCGACGGCCACTACGTCATGTACTACGCGAACGTGCCGGCCTCCGGTGCCTATGAGATCGACGTGGCGACCGCTCCGTCACCCGCCGGCCCCTGGACCTCACGGCCCGACCCGGTGGTCGCGCCGCGCCCGGGCGGTGGCGGCGGCTACCTCAGCACGATCGACCCGGCCGAGCTCACCGCGGCGGACGGCTCGCGCTACCTCTACTTCGGCAGCTACTACGGCGGCATATCGGTGGTGCCGCTGAGCGCGGACGGCTTGCGCTCTTCCGGTACGCCGCAGATGGTCGCGCTCGACAACAAGTACGAGGGTGCTTACGTCGTCGGCCACGGCGGTTACTACTACCTGTTCGCGTCCTCGGCGAACTGCTGCGCCGGGCCCGCCACCGGCTACGCGATCTCGGTCGGGCGCTCGCGGTCGCCGCTCGGCCCGTTCACCGACGCCCACGGGGTCTCGCTCACCGCGTCGGCCGTCGGCGGCACGCCGGTGATCACGCAGAACGGCAACCGCTGGATCGGCACCGGCCACAACGCGGTGGTCACCGACCTGTCCGGCCAGGACTACCTCGTCTACCACGCGATCGACCGGAACCAGCCCTACCTGGACGCGCCGTTCGGCGTCAACCGGCGCCCGATGCTGCTCGACCGGCTCGACTGGATCGACGGCTGGCCGGTGGTCCGGGCCGGCGCGGGAGCGTCGGACACGCCG
>DASWRZ010000338.1:0-87200 GCA_036402935.1 Actinoplanes sp. | reverse complement strand
GCCCACGCGGCGGGTCGACGGGAAGTCGAAGTGGGCACGGATCCGGCTGACGTCCAGTTCGGTCATGGTCTCGTCTTCCAGATGCCGGCCATGAGAGGCCAGAGCATGGGACGGTCGGGATCGCCGGCCGCGTCCTCCCTCAGCCGGGCCAGGGCCGCCTCGCCCTGGTCGGGGGTGGTGATGCCGTTGGCGATCGCGGACGGGAAAAGGCTGCGAAGCACGCTACCGAGCATCTGGGCACCCTGGCTCAGCGGAAGCAGAAGGCCGGAGACGTCGGTGCCGTCGGCGGCTCCGACGCCCGCCTCCTTGAGCAACGTGGGCAGTCTCAAGCCCGCTCGGACGTCGCAGCCGGCGGCCGTGAAGGACTCGATCACCAGGGCGGCCACCTCGTCCACGCCGGGCGCGGCCGGGACGCTGCAGGCCGAGGCGAGGTCGTAGTCCTGGACCACCAGGTGGCCGGTGGGCTTCACCGCGGCCCAGAGGCGGCGCAGCACGTCGACCCGCTGCGGCAGGTGGAACAGCAGGAGGCGGGCGAAGACCAGATCGAACTGGCCCTCGATGGGATCCCGGGTCACGTCGGCCACGAAGACGTCGCAGTTGGTGGGCAGTTGCTCCGCGGTCGCGGCGACCAGGGCGGCGTCCGAGTCCAGCCCCGTCACGTGGCCGGTCGGGCCGACACGCTGGGCGAGCAGGCGCATGGTCTCCCCCGGGCCGCAGCCGGCGTCGAGGCAGCGGGCGCCGACGGGCAGGGCGATCCGGTCGAGCAGGCGGGCGGTGGCGGTCTCCCAGATGCGGGCCTGGGCCCGGAGACGGTCGTATTCGGCGGATTCGCGGAGCAATGAGTAACTGGTCATGGCGTCGATGCTCGGCCGGACGGCCCGAGGTTGCGTCGTGGAGGCGACCACGAGGTTTCGCCGGTCGCCGACCGGACGTACCTTCGGCCCATGCCTCGCCCGCCTCGCGTGCTCATGCAGCGTGACGCGGAGCTGGCGGCCCTCAGCCGCCGGCTCGGTTCCGTGCGTGACGGCGTGGGCCAGGTGATCGTGGTCTGCGGGCCGGCCGGCATCGGCAAGTCGAGCCTGCTCGACGCGGCGGCCGACGCGTCCGGGCTGCGGGTGCTGCGGGCCGGCGGCAGCCCTCTGGAACAGGACGCGGGCTGGGGCATCGCGCGGCAGCTGTTCGCGCCGGTGCGGGACACCTCATCGTGGACCGGGGCGGCCGCTCCGGCCCGCCGCGCCCTGGACGCCGACTTCGCCGAGCCGGCGCTGGCCGGCGACGCGATGCACGCGGCCGCGCACGGGCTGACCTGGCTGGCGTGCGGGCTGGCCGAGCGGTCGCCGACGCTGCTGGTGATCGACGACGTGCACTGGGCGGACGCGCCGTCGCTGCGCTGGCTGGTCCAGCTCAGCCGCCGCCTGGGCGACCGGCCGCTGGGGGTGCTGGGCGCCGTACGCTCGGGCGACCCACCGGCCGCGCCGGGCCTGCTCGCCGAGCTGCTGGCGGCCGCGCCCTCGGCGCCGATCCGGCCCGGCCAGCTCGGTCCCGAGGCGGTCGCCGCCCTGGTCGGGCACCGGTTGCCGGCGGCCGGGCCGTCCTTCACGCTGGCCTGCCACGCGGTGACCGCCGGCAATCCGTTCCTGCTCGGGGCGTTGCTGGCGCACCTGGTCGCGGAGGGAATCGAGCCGACCGACGAGGTGGGGGCGCGGCTCGGCGCTTTCGGGCCCGAGCAGGTGGCGCGGGTGCTCGATCGGCATCTGGCCCGGCTGCCGGCCGGGGCGGGCGAGCTGGCGCGGGCGTTCGCGGTGCTCGGGCGGGCGGCTCCGCTGCGGCAGGCGGCGGCGTTGGCCGGCGTGGACCCGGCGGCGGCCGCCCGCACGGCCGATCAGCTCGGCGAGGCCGGCCTGCTCCGCCGCACAGCCGAGCCGGCCTGGCCCGACCGAGCCGCCCTCGGCCGCGGCGCCGATCAGTCCGGCCCGCTCGGCCGCACAGCCGAGCCGCCGTGGCCGGGGACGCCCGCCCTCGCTCGCGGCGCCGATCGGCTCGGCGAGGCCGCGGCGGCCCAGCCGGAAGCTGCGCCGGAGACGGCTGCGCGGGGTGGACCGGGCCTGACCGGTCAGGGCACTTATGCGCTTGTTCACCCACTGGTGGCGGCCGCTCTCCATGAAGGGATCGCTCCCGGGGCGCGGGCGCTCTGGCACGCGCGGGCGGCCGCGGTTCTGGCTTCGGAGCGGGCTGATCCGGAGGCGGTGGCACTGCATCTGATGCGAGCCGAGCCCTCGCGGGACCGGGCAACGGTCGAAGCGCTCCGCCTGGCCGCGCGACGGGCCGGTCGGCGCGGGGCGCTGGAGAGCGCGGAGGCGTTCCTGCGACGGGCCCTGAACGAGCCGCCGTGCGAGCCCGAGGACGAGGCCGAGGTGCGGGCCGAGCTGGGGTTGCTGCTGGCTACGCAGGCCGGGGCGGAGGCGGCCGGCCTTCTCGGCGAGGCGCTCGACCTGGCGACCGATCCTCAGCGGCGGGCGCGGCTCGCGTTGGCCGGTGGGCGGGCGCTGGGGCTGGCCGGTTACTTCGACGACGCGTTCCGGCTGTGCCGGCGCGGGATGCAACGGCCGGACGGGGTCTCGCCGGTGCTGCTCGGGCGGCTCGAGGCCGAGCTGATCGGTAACGCCTGGACCCGGGCGGACTGGATGGGTGAGGCGCGGGCCCGGCTCGCCCGTCCCCGGGTCGTACCCGTCGGGAGGGTCAACGAGGCCTGGATGGCGCTCTACGACGGGCGTCCGGTGGAAGAGGCGACGGCGTTGCTGTGCGGGGCGCTGGACGACGAGGAGGACGCGGACTCGATTCTGGGTACCACGGCCACGATCGCGATGATCGCCTCCGGTGACCTGGACGGGGCCCGGCAGCGGTGCGGGGCGCTGATCGACACCGCCCGGTCGAAGGGGTGGCTGATCGCGCTGGCGCACGGCGGATTCCTGCGGGCGATGGCCGAGGTGCCGGCCGGCCGGATCGACGAGGCGGGCGAGGACGCCCGGATGGCGTACGAGTTCAAGAAGCACAGCAGCCCGCCGATCGCCCTGATCTGGTCGCTGCTGCCGCTGGCCGACGTGCTGATCGAGCAGGACGAGCTGGACCGGGCCGCACGGGTGCTGGATCGGGCGGTGGCGTTTCCGGGCTCCCTGACCGCGCCGATGTTGTGGGAGCGGCGGGGGCGGCTGCGGCTCGCCCAGCACCGGCCGGCCGAGGCGCACGAGGCGCTCGTCAAGGCGGCCGACGAGTGGCGCGGGCTGGGCATGCTGCATCCGGGGCTGGCCACGTGGCGGGTCGACGACTGTCTCGCGCTGGCCGAGCTGGGCGAGATGTCCGCGGCCCGGGCGCTCGCGGAGGAGCACATCGAGCTCGCGATCCGGGCGCACGCCACGGGCCCGCGCGGGGCCGGGCTTCGCGCGGCCGCCCGCATCGGCGCGCCGATAGAACAGCTCACCGCCGCGGTCAGGATGCTCGAGGGCAGCCCGTTCAGGCTGGAACTGGTCCGGACGCTGGTCGACCTGGGAACGGCCCACCGCCGAGCCGGCCGGCGCGCGAACGCCCGCGAACCGCTGGTCCGCGCCCTCGACCTGGCCGGCCGCGGCGGCATGCGGGCGCTGGCCGGCCGGGCCCGGGCCGAGCTGGTGGCCACCGGCGCGCGCCCGCGCCGGACCGCCTCCTGGGGATGGGACGCCCTGACCCCGGCCGAGCGCCGGGTCGCGACCCTGGCCGCTCAGGGATGCGGCAACCGGGAGATCGCTCAGCAGCTGTTCGTGACCCGCCGGACGGTCGAGACCCACCTGACGCACGTCTTCCAGAAGCTCGGCGTCACGACCCGGGCCGAGCTCACAACGACTCGAGCCGCCCGCTGAGGAACGCCCGCTCGGCCTCGTTGTCGGTCAGTGCCAGCGCTTCCCGATAGGCGTCGGCCGCTTCGGCGGTGCGGCCCAGCCGGCGCAGGAAGTCGGCGCGGGCCGCGCTCAGGTAGCCGTAGGTGGCCAGCGCCGGCTCGGCGAGCAGCGGGCCGAGAGCGTCCAGGCCGGCCTGCGGGCCGTCGCGCAGGCCGACGGCGACGGCGCGATTGAGGTCGACGACGCTCGAGCCGGGCCAGAGTCGGCGCAGCACGTCGTAGAGGGCCACGATCTCGGACCAGTCGGTGTCCTCGAAGGACGGTGCTTGCGCGTGGACCGCGGCGATGGCGGCCTGGACGGCAAACCTGCTCGGCGGTCGCCTTCGCAGGGCCTCGGTGAGCAGACCGGCGGCCTCGGTGATCAGGGTGCGGTCCCACGCCGTACGGTCCTGGTCCTGAAGGAGGCGCAGGGCGCCGTCGTCTCCGTGCCGCGACGCCGAGCGTGCGTGGTTGAGGAGCAGGAGCGCGAGCAGGGCCGTGACCTGGGCGTCGGCCGGCATGAGCAGGTGCAGGAGGCGGGCCAGGGCGATGGCGCTTTCGACGAGATCGCGACGGACGACCTGATCGCCGGCCGGCGGCGCGTGGCCCGTGGTGAAGATCAGATGGACGACGTCGAGGACGGCACCGACGCGCTCGCCCAACTGCTCCGGAGCGGGCACCCGGTACGGGATGCGGGCGGCGGCGATCTTCTTCTTGGCGCGGGTGATGCGGGCGGCCATGGTGGGCTCGGAGACCAGGAAGGCCCGTGCGACCTCGGCCGTCGACAGGCCGCAGACCAGCTTGAGAGTGAGCGCGATCTGGGTCTCGCGGGCGAGCGCCGGGTGGCAGCACGTAAAAATCAGCATGAGCCGCTCGTCACCCGAGTTCTCGGGTGGCGCGGTGACCAGGAGCGGAAGCCTCTTCCGCAGTGCGGCCTCCCGGCGCAGCACATCATGGGCCTGGTTCCGCGCGACGAACGTCAACCAGGCGCCCGTCCGGTCGGGAACGCCATCACGCGGCCACGACTCCAACGCCCGCGCAAACGCCTCCTGAGCGCATTCCTCGGCCAGATCGAGATCCCGGGTCAGGCGTACGGTCGTCGCCAGCACCTGCGCCCAGTCGCGGCGATGGGCCCGCGCCACCGCCGCGACCACGTCGGAAGACGTCATCCCCGTTCGACGACCGGCCGGATCTCGACGCCGCTGTGCCCGGCCCCCACCTCGGGCAGCAGCGCGGCCAGCCGGGTGACCTCGTCGAGGTCGTCCGCCTCGAGCAGGTAGAAGCCGCCCAGCACCTCCTTGGTCTCGAGGAACGGCCCGTCGGTGGTGATCAGCCCGCCCGCGCCGTCGCCCCGCAGAGTCGTCGCGGTCGACCCCGCCTCGAGCTGCTCGCCGCCCGTCACCCGGTTGCCGGCCGCCTCCCGGAACCGCTCGTGAGCCGCGTGGTGCTCCTTGACCTGCTCGGGAGTCATCGCCTCCCACTCCGCGTCGACACCGTGAATGAGCAACAGATACCTGGCCATCTCAGGACCTTTCCGTTATGCCGGACCCGTCGGTGAGGGCCCGCTCATCCACCCGACGAACAGGGTTCCGCGATTTTCGACAGCCTAGGCTGGAATCATGCCGATGCACCGGGTCGACCTGGGTGAGGTCCCCTATCAGGAGACCCTGACGCTGATCCGCGACCGGGGCCCGGCCGACATCGTCCGCTGGCTCGAGAACGCCCTCATCGCCGGCCTGTCCGATCTGGGCTTCGAGACGCTCCGCCGCGACACCCCGCGCGGCGAGAACAGCCTGGTCGGCATCTGGACTCCGCAACACGCCAAGCTGGTCTCGATCGGCATGCGCATCCGCGGCGGCATCACCAGCCACGGCTTCGCCCTCAACATCGACCCCGACCTGACGGTCTACGACCGCTTCACCGCCTGCCGCCTCGACGGCGTCGAGATGACGTCGCTGCGCCGCCTGGCCGAGGCATCGGGCCGCGAGCTGCCACCCGAGCCGATCATCCGCGACGCGCTGGCCATCCACCTGGGCGCGGTTCCCGTACGCGCCTGACGCGACGCCGTCGCGGCCGAAATTCGGTCGCCGTCGGCGTCCGGGCCCGGTAGAACCGGGGCATGCTCGAACAACAGCTGCCCGGCGGGCGCAGTTTCGGAGCCGTCCTCGTCGGCGACGAAGTCCGTCGTCCGCCTCAGCCGTGGACGGCGACCGTGCACTCGGTGCTGCGCCATCTGGAAGACACCGGCTTCGACGGCGCCCCACGCGCCCGCGGCTTCGACGAGCAGGGCCGCGAGCGCTTGACGTTCCTGCCCGGCCAGACCCTGGGCGAGACCTCGCCGTGGCCGGACTGGCTGCGCTCCGACGACGCGCTCCGGCAGGTCGGACCGTGGCTGCGGAGACTGCACGACGCGACCGCGACATTCCGGCCGGACGCCGGCGCCGTCTGGTTCACCGGCCGGCCGTGGCAACCGGAACTCCTGATCTCCCATCTGGACGCGTCCCCGTGGAACGCCGTGTGGGCCGACGACAGCCTGGTCGGGTTCGTCGACTGGGACACCGCCAGCCCGTCCCGGCCCGAGGAGGACCTGGCGTTCTCGGCACTCACCTGGGTGCCGCTGCTGCCGGTGCCGCTCGCCGAGAGCATCGGATTCGGCGACCCGGCCGACCGGCGCCGGCGGTTGCATCTGCTGCTGGACGCGTACGGATACACCGGCGACCGGAGCGCGATCCGCGACGCGATCCTCGGACGGGTGGAGCGCAACGTCGAGGTGATCCGGCGGCTCGCCGACGGTGGTGAGCCGACCTTCCAGCGCATGCTGCCGTGGGCCGCCGACCTGGAACGCGCCGGCACCGAGGTGGCCCGGCTGCCGGACGAGTTCTGGCAGGCGCCGGCGGCCCGCTGATCACACCACCGCGTGCCCGAAACGGCGGGCCGGCGGCGTGAGGTCCGGCTCGCCGTACTCGTTCACGAGAGCGGAAAACCGGGCGGTGTGTTCGGCGCCGAAGCGGCGCAGGCTTTTGGCGTACGTCGTGGCGGTCACGAAAACGGGCGGGGTGCTCTTGCTGTGGAACTTGTCGGCGTACATGACCAGGCGCTCCTCGCCGGAATCGGCGAGATAGTCGGCGAGCGGGAGTGGCAGTTCCTGTCGCCGCACGTCGTCGCGGGTGAGCCCGACGCCGGTGTGATGGGCGCAGAAGCGCGAGACGACCGCCGGACACCCGCGCCCGCGCAGGAAACTCTCGCCGAGCACGCCGTGCCGGATGTACTCGGAGCCGTCGAGCAGGTGGACCCCGATGTCGTGCAGCAGGCAACCGGCGCGCACGAGTTCCTCGTCCACCTTCAGATCCCGCGCCCGGATCAACTGCGAGGCGAGCGCCCAGACGATCTCGCAGTGCGTGTAGACGAGGTCGAAGGCCTCCGCGCTCGGTGCGACCTCCCGGTGCAGCGCCCGGATCTCCTCCGGCGTCGGAATCACCGCGGTGTCCCGTCCCACTTCCAGTCTTCCCGGGAACCGGGTCCGCGCCCGGTGACGTCCAGCCGCGTCTCCCACGGGTCGCCGCCGCCCGGTGCGGCCGGAAAGAGCCGCCGCAGAGCGCCGGCGCACAGATCGGCCGGCGGCTTCCAGTGTGAGCCCAGCCCGCCCGCGACGTCGTGCATGTGAACCAGGACCTCGACCACGCCCATCGCCGCGAACCCGCTCGGGTCGGACGGCCCGTAATTATGGAACGAGAGCCGATTCGCCGGAACGGTCGCGACCATCGCGGCCAGCATCGCCCCGCACGTCTCGAAAACCTCGATCAGGCCCGACGGCCCTTCGGCCCGGTCGACGAAGACGGTCAGCGCCGGGCCGCCTTCGCGGCGACGCTGCCAGCCGGTCGGCACGTGGGTGGTCACCGACGGCCGCGACGGGCCGAGCTGGGCGGCGTACGTGAAAAGGTCGTCACCCATGTGCTCGACCGTCTCCCAGCAGGTCCAGGCCAGCAACCCCGCCGGCACGTCCCGGTCGGGATCGGTCGCGCCGGCCAGGGCGTCCCGGGCCGGCGCCACGGTCCTCGTCACGTCATCGGCGTCCACCCGGCGACCATATCCGCACGGCCGACGTCGAGTAGGCGCCGGCTTCCCGCTTCCTGCTTCCCGCTTCCTGCCCTGCCCTGCCCGCTCCCTTCCCGCTTCCTGCCCGCTCCCTTCCCGCTTCCTGGCCGCTTCCTTCCCGCTTCGTGGACCGGCGCTTCGACCCGTTGACCGGCCGTTTCGAGCTCGCACGCGCTCCCGTGGCCCTTGGTTTGTACCGTCACCGACGTGATCAAGGTTGCGGTGGTCGGAGTCGGGAACAACACGTCGGCGCTGGTGCAGGGGATCGCGTTCTATCGGCGGGGCGGCGGCCTCGTCGGCATCCGGCGGCCGACAATAGCCGGGATCACGGTCGGGGACGTCGATGTGGTGGCGGCGTTCGGGATCTCCGGGGACAAGGTGGGCCGGGACCTGCACGAGGCGATATTCGTCCCGCCCAACAACTTTCCCCGGATCGGCGCGGAGCTGCCCGCGTCCGGGGTGACCGTCGAGCGCGGGCTCGTCGATGCGGCCGAGGTCCCCCGCGTGGCGGACGCGTTGAACGGGGCCGAGGTGCTGCTCTATTCGGCTCCCAGCGGGCGGCCCCACACGGCCCGCGCCTATGCCGAGGTGGCGCTGCGCGCGGGGGCCGCTTTCGTCAACACCACATCGGACCCGGTCGCACGCGACGAAGCGTTGCGAGGGCGGTTCGAGCGGGCGGGACTGCCGCTGATCGGGGACGATCTGGCCAGTCAGTTCGGCAGTTCGGTGGTGCACCGGGCGCTGCTGCGGCTGGTCGAGGAGCGCGGCCTCACGCTGGTCAGCTCCTATCAGGTGAATCTGGGCGGGACCGAGGACTTCCGCAATCTGGTCGAAAATCCGAACACCAAGCAGCGGTCCAAGCTGAACGCCGTGGGGTCCGACCGGGTGCAGATGGCGCCGCTCGGCTATCTGCCCCAGCTCAGGTCCGAGAAGGTGGCCCACCTCAACATCGAGGCACAGGGCTGGGGCGGAGCCGGGGTCAGCCTCGACGTGCACCTCAAGGTTCATGACCCGAGCGGCGCCGCGGGCGTCAACATCGACCTGGTCCGCTTCGCCGCCGATGCGTTGCGCAACGGTCGCGGCGGTTATCTCGAGGAGGCGGCCGCGCTTCTGAAATCGCCGCCTGGAACCCCGACCTGATCTCATGAGCCGCCGGGCCGGCCGCGGCCCGGCGTGGCAGTAAGCGGCCGGACGGCCGAAGCGGTGACGGCGGTGAATGCGTTTGGGGACGGCGGTCGGCGTACGGGAAAAGGCTGCCTATGGTCGGCCGGTGTTCACGCTTGGGGTGGCGCTGCCGCACGATGGTGAGACGAACGCCCAATGGCGCCGGAGAATGGTCTACCGGACCACCGACGAGGTCGTGCGGGCCGAGACCGGACTGATTCCGCTCAGCGTTTCGGCCGACCGGATCGCGCATGCGGCATTCCGGGCGACGCTTCTGTTGTCACGGGCCGTGGCACTCGGGCATTTCCGGCGTCCGACGGCGGAGGAGAGGCCGATCGCCGCGGTCGAGGGCTGGATTGCGCTGCCGACGTGCGAGCTTGTGGAGCTGCTTGGAACTTTCGAGGTGGGCCGTAACTTGCGGCCTTGACAGTGCTCTCGGAGCGCCTATGTACTGGGCCGATGGAGAAGATCCGCACCAGTGGCGGTTCGTTCGTCGACGGCGAGGGGCGGTCGCTGCGGCTGCGCGGGCCCGGGCTCGGCGGCTGGCTGAACATGGAGAACTTCATCACCGGCTACTCGGGCAACGAGGCGCTGATGCGGGCCGGCGTGCGTGAGGTGCTCGGCGAGGACAAGTACGAGTTGTTCTTCGACCGGCTTCTCACCTCGTTCTTCGGCGATGCCGACGCGGCGCTGCTGGCCTCGCGGGGTATGAACTGCGTGCGGGTGCCGATCAACTACCGGCATTTCGAGGACGACGACCGGCCGTTTGAAATCAAGGAGTCCGGCTTCCGGCACCTCGACCGGGCGATCGATGCGTGCGCCCGGCACGGTATTTACACGGTCATCGATCTGCACGCGTTGCCGGGCGCACAGAATCACCACTGGCACTCCGACAACCCGACTCACGTGCCGGCATTCTGGACCCACCGGCATTTCCAGGATCGGGCAGTGCATTTGTGGGAGATTCTCGCCGACCGCTACAAGGACAACGGCTGGGTGGCCGGCTACAACCCGGTGAACGAGCCGGCCGACGAATCCCGCCGCGCGGTGGGCCCGTTCTACGAACGTGTCGTCGGCGCGATCCGGGCGATCGACACGCGCACGACGCTGTTCCTCGACGGCAACACCTATTCGACGGAGTTCGACATCTTCCCGGCCGAGCCGTCGGACAACACGGTCTATGTGTGCCACGACTACGCGCGGGCCGGCCTGGCCCGCACCGGCGACTATCCGGGCATGACGGGCGCCGACTTCAGCGACCGGGAAACCCTGGAAAAGAAGTTCCTGGAACGCACCGGCTATTCGCGCCGAACCGGCACGCCGATCTGGGTCGGCGAGTTCGGCCCCGTCTACACCGGCGACGAACGGATCGATGCCCAGCGCCGGGAACTGCTCGACGACCAGCTGGAAATCTATCGCCGGCACGACGCGAGCTGGTCGATCTGGACCTACAAGGACCTCGGCCCGCAAGGCCTGGCCCACGTGAAGCCGTCATCGCCCTATCTGCGGCGGTTCGGCGAATTCGTCGCCAAGAAGGACCGGCTGGCCGCCGACTCGTGGGGCAGCGACCGCATCGGACCGGCCGAGGTGACGGTGCCGTTCCAGCAGATGATGGCCCGCGAATTCCCGGCCTTCGACCCCTACCCGTGGGGCCTCCACGACTGGACCCGAACGCTCATCAACAACCTGGTCATCGCGCAGCCGCTGGCCCACGAATACGCTTCGCTGTTCCGCGGCCTCGACGAGAGCGAACTGATCGCCCTGGCCGACTCGTTCGCCCTGGAGAACTGCGCCCAGCGCACCGCGCTCCTCGACACTCTGCAGAACGACTAGGGTTCCTGGAACGGGCCCGGCTCGGGCGGATCCGCTTCGCCGTCAGGCAGAACTCGGTGTCCTCCGGATCCTCCGGCGCCGCCGTTGACGGCCACAGCGACGGCTGCCGGCGGGTGGGCGGGGGTCGGCCATACTGGTCCGCCATGGAGCTGGACGATTATCAGCGGGGCGCCCTCCGGACCGCCGCGCCGCGTGAGAAGAGAAACGAGCTGCTGCACCTGGTGCTCGGGCTGGTCGGCGAGTCGGGGGAGGTCGCCGAGAAGTTCAAGAAGTGGGTGCGCGACCTCGACAGCGACGAGGCGCGGATCGACCGGGACGACATCGCCAAGGAGCTCGGTGACGTGCTCTGGTATGTGGCGGTGCTTGCCGACTACCTCGATCTGTCGCTGGACGACATCGCGACGACCAACCTGGCCAAGCTGGCCAGTCGTCAGGGGCGCGGCGTGCTCGGCGGCAGCGGTGACAACCGCTGAGGTCAGGCGCCGGCGGCGGGGTTGCTCGAAGCGCGAGGTCGGGCATGGGCCGGCGGATCGGCTGCGGCCGTGAGGGTACGGCCGGCGGCCGGGCAGGCGCGGCGGGGCGGTGGCCGATGCGTTTGGGGGGCGGTTGGAACCGTACGGAAAAAGGCGGGAGTCGCCGGCCGATCCGGCGTTTCGTCGAATGGGCCGCCGGGGTGCGCGAGGCGTGAATACTCGGCCTGCGTTTCGGTGGTTTCTCGCCGGGCAGTCGATTTCGCTGACCGGCAGCGCGATGGCACCGGTCGCTCTGGCGTTCGGAGTTCTGGAACTCACCGGCAGCGCGAGCTGGCTGGCTGCGGTCATCACGTCGGCGCTGGTGCCGATGCTCGCGACGCTACTTCTCGGTGGGGGCATCGCCGATCGGTATCGGCGCGACACGGTTCTCTGGTTGACCAGTCTGGGTGCCGGAGTGACCCAAGCCGGGGTCGCGGTTGTCCTGCTCGCCCATGGCGATCCGGTCCTTCTCCTGCCGCTGTCCGCGCTCAACGGCGTCTTCCAGGGGCTCACCACGCCGGTGCTGCGCGGCATCATGCCGAATCTGGCGGCGGGGCGGGGGCTGCAGCGGGCGAGTTCGCTCCTGGTGTCGGTCGGCAACCTCAGCCGGATCGTCGGACCGAGCGTGGCGGGGGTGCTGACCGCGTCGGTCGGAGGTGGCTGGGCGATCGCCGTCGACGCCGCGTCTTTCCTGGTGGCGGCGGTGTTCTTCGCCCGGATGTCGCTGCCTGCGCGCACCGCTGAGAGTTCAGCGATGTTCAGTGAGTTGCGGGAGGGGTGGGGCTATTTCAGGTCTCACCGGTGGATCTGGGTGGTGACGCTGGCGTTCGGCGTGTTCAACGCGGTCAACCGGGGTGTCTGGCAGATTCTGGGGCCGGTGATCGCGAAGGCCACGATCGGCGTCGAGAGCTGGGGGCTGGTGCTCAGCGTGCGCGGGGTCGGAGGGCTGCTGGCGAGCGTGGTGATGGTGAAGCTGACGCTGGGTCGGCCGATGGTGGTGGCGCTGGCCGCCATGTCATTGGCCGCCATTCCGCTGATCCTGCTCGGCCTGGGCGCGAACACAGTCTGGCTGGCCACGTCCGCCTTCGTGGCGGGAGCGGCCACCGAGCTGTTCACCGTCGTGTGGGTGACCGTCAACAGCACCCACATTCCGGAGCGGCTGCTGTCGCGGGTCGGTGCTCACGACGAGTTCTGGTCGACCGCGCCGATCCCCCTCGGCCAGTTGGCGACACCGATCCTCGCCGCGACGTTCGGGACGGCCGCGATCGCCGTCACCGGCGGCGGGGTGGCCGCGGTCGCGATGCTCGTGCCGATCCTGGTGCCGGCGCTCCGGAAGATCGAGATAAATCAGCCGGAGCGGTAGGTGGTTCGAGGTTCCGGCCGGTGTCGTCGCCGACACGTTCAGCCGCAAATGGTCGCTGGTTGTTTCCCACGTGCTGATGGGCATCGCGATGCTCACCACCGGACTGGTCACCGGCTTCGCGCCGCTGGTGGCCGCCCAGATGCTCTGGGTACTGTCGTGGAGCTTCGCCGACGGCGCGGATGTGGCATGGATCAGGGACGAGCTCGGCGATCCGGCTCAGGTCCCGGTGGTGCTGATCCGAGCGGAACAGAGCCAGCTCATCGGGACGGTCGCCGGGCTGGCAGTGGTCGGCGCGCTGGCGTGGGTCACCGGGCCGAGCCTGGCGATGGTGGTCACCGGAGCGGCGATTGCCGCGGCCGGTGTCGTCGGATTGGCCGTCGCGCCCGAGGCGGCCGGTGGCAGCGTCGCTGGGCAGATGCGGCCGGGCCGCGGAAGCGGGGCGGGCGGTGCTGGGGTTGGTGCGGGGAACGCCGTACCGGATTAGGCGGCCAATGTGGCAGCCAGCGTGCTGCAATCGGGATATGGGGGACGACGCGCAGGTGCGGGCCGCGTTGCGGGTGTGGCGGGATTGCCTCATCGACCTCAGCTGCACCAGCCGTCTCCTGCATTTACAGCCGGCCGGGGCCGGTTCGGTGGAAATTGCCGACCTGCCGGCGGCCGAATTGGTCGAGCGGCTCACCAATGGCGAGAGCCGGCCGGTCGAGGACAGCCCGGCGTTGCGGCAGTTGGTCAAGAAGGCGAAGCAGGACTACCTCGATCGCGGGGTGCAGATTCTGCATCTCGCGGCGGGGCTGCTGCATTGGCAGGACGAGGAGAAGGCGGAGCATGTGAGCCCGCTGGTCCTGGTGCCGGTGACGGTGGAAAACGGGCTGATCTCGGCTATTGACGAAGCGGTGGTCAATCCGGCGCTCGCGTTGCGGCTGCGAGAGCTTCGCCGGCCGATGCCCGACCTGTCCGAGGCGACCGAGAACCTGTCTGTTCTGTCGTGCTTCACCTTCCATAAAGAGGCGTCGTACCGCGACCTGCTGGACAACGAGGCCGAAATACTCCGGCACCCCGTCGTCCGAGCCCTGGCAAGAACCGAGCCGGACGAGACATTCGACTTCACACCGATAGCGCCGGCCGATATCGACGACCTGGCGCCGCCCGAGACCACACCGTTGGTGCTGGATGCCGACGCCACCCAGCGAGCCTGCATAGCCGCCGCGACGAATGGCCGCAGCTTCGTGATGGACGGGCCGCCCGGCACCGGCAAGTCGCAGACCATCGCCAATATGATCGCCTGCCTGCTGCACGCCGGGAAGAAAATCCTCTTCGTCTCGGAGAAGGCGGCCGCACTCGACGTCGTCCGCAACCGGCTGGCCGACGCCGGTCTCGGCCCCTACCTGCTCGAACTCCACAGCCATCAGGCCGGCCGCAAGGAGGTTGCGACCGCGCTCGCCGACGCCTGCGACCGCATTCCGAGCGCATTCGAAATCGGCAGACCCGACGATCGCCTGCGCCTGCGGCGCCAACAGCTTTCCGCGTACGCCGTAGCAGTCAACGAAATCCGCCGGCCCCTCGGTGAACGCCTGCACGACGTCCTCGGCGCGACCACGGATATCCCGGTGCCCATCGTCGACCCGGGCAGCTTGACGGCCGACCAGTTGCAGAAAGCGGCCGGCGCCGCCGAGCGCCTGAAGGAGACCTGGCGGGTAACGAGTCCCGACTTCGCCTGGCGCGGCGTGAAGACCGGCAGAATCCATGAAACGCTGGCCAACGCTCAACACGCCTTGGGACTCCTGACCGTCGCGGTCCGACGAAATGCCATGCTGGCGACCGCTTTCCGAGCGGACCGGACGGACAAGGCCTCCATTCTGGCCGCCCTGACCGCCCATGCCGCCCGCCGCCCTTCCGGCGTCCGCGACGACTGGCTGACCGCGCCGAGCCTGCAACCGGCCCAGGAGGCAGCCCACGAACTGGCCCGCGCCCAAGCCGCTTTCGAAAGAGCCCGCGATTCCGTCCGCACCAGAACCGGAGTCGCCTGGACCGATCTGCCCGAGACGAACGACCTGCCCGCCGTCGACGAAACCCTCACCGCCGACGCCGCCGACAATCTGGCCCGCCGCTGCGCGCAGGACGCCGACCGCTGGGAACGCCACAAGGCCGACTTCGACCGCATCACCGCCGCCATGGCTGTCCCGCCGGTGGAAACCTTCGCCGACCTCGACCGCATAGCCCAGTTGGCCGCGCTCGGCGGAAAGAAGAACCGTCCCGAGCATTTCTGGTTCGACGAGGGCGTCCTCGCCGGCGTCCAGAGTGGAGCCGCGGCCCTGCGACGCTGCCTGGAAGCCTTGGTAGCGGTAGAGATGCGAGCGCGTCCCTACTTCGCCGAGTCCATCCTCGGCCAACCGCTGGAACAGCTCGCGGCCCGTTTCGCCCAGCAGCACAAAGGCCTGCGGAAATGGGGAAGCGCCTACCGCAGCGACAAGAGGGCCGTCACCGCCTTCGTCCTCCCGGCCGCCGACCCCAAGGAGGCCGTGACCCGCCTGGGCGCCGCGATCGCCTGGCAGCGCGCCCGCCGCGACCTGGCCGCCGCCGAGCAGGCCTACGCGATGGTGCTGGGCCACTTCTGGCACGGCGTGGCGACCGATTTCCGCGCCCTCGACGAGGCCATCCGGACCGCCGCCGAGGCGCTGCGGCTCTCCCCGCCCTCGATCCGCGCCGCGGTCGCCCGGTACGTCTGCACCGCCGACCCCGATCCCGACTTGCAGCGACTGGCCGCGAAGGCCCGCGAGGAGCTCACCACCGCAAGACCCCCGGTCGACGGCATCGAGGAGTCGATCTCCCGGCTCCGCGCGCAGGTCGAGCCGCTCCGCGAGGCCGCCCGCACCGTCCGGGCGTTCGGCGCCGCCCTGGGCCGCGACCTGGATCTGGCCGAAGTGGACCGTCTGGCCCGCCTGCGCCGCCAGGTGGCGGAGGCCCGCGACGCCCTGACACCTCTGCTGGGCGGCACCGATCTGCAAACCCTCAACGACGCCCTGGCGTGGGCGGACGCCGCGCGCAAACTCAACCGAGGCGCGTTGACCGCGGAACAGGCCGCCGCCCTCGCCGCGGCCCGCCCCGACGAGGCCCTGCCCAGGGCCGCCCAGTCGTGGGAGGAGGCCCGGGCGCGGCTGCGGGAGGCGTTCGGCCCGGAGAGGAACGCGGACTGGGACGACTACGAGCTGGCCGGCCGGGCGCTGCGCGAGCTCCGGGCCGATCCGACCGGCCCGGAGGACTGGTTCGCCCACCTCGCGGCCCGCGCCGAACTCGAAGAGCTCGGCCTCTATGTGGAGCCGGATCTCGACCCGGCCGTCATCCCGGGCGTACTGCGCAAGGCCTGGGCCGACGCCGTCATCCGCGCCGATGCCCGCCTGCGCCCGCTGCACGCGGCCGACCGCGATCAGCTGGTGGCCGAGTTCCGCCGCCTCGACAGCCGCCGGGTGGCGACCGCGCCGGCGGAGATCATCGAACGGCTCGACGCCGGCCTGACGGCCGATCCGGCCGCGGCCTCGCTGCTGCGGCGCGAGGCCATGAAGACGACCGGCCATGTGGGCGTACGGGAGCTGCTCGCGCGAACCCGTGACACGGTGCTCGCCCTCAAACCGTGCTTCCTGGTCTCGCCGCTCTCGGTCAGCCAGTACCTGCCCTCCGATCTCCGCTTCGACGTCGTCATCATCGACGAGGCCTCCCAGGTGACGCCGGCCGACGCGATCGCCGCGATCTATCGGGCCGACGCGCTGATCGTGGCCGGCGACGACCGGCAGCTGCCGCCGACCTCGTTCTTCGACCACGCCCTCGTCGACGACGACGAGCCGGCCGGGACCGACGTGACCGACTTTCCCTCCATCCTGGAGCTCGCCAAGGCGTGCGGCTCGTTCCGCGGGCTGCCGCTGACCTGGCACTATCGCAGCCGGCACGAGTCGCTGATCGGCTACTCGAACCGCGAGTTCTACCACGGCCGCCTGACCACGTTCCCGAGCGCGACCGGCACCGACGGCATCGAGGTCTTCGGTGTCCAGGGCGTCTATCGGCGCAGCAACGGCCGCGACAACCCGGTCGAGGCGGAACGCGTCGCCGAACGGGTCGTGCACCACTTCGCGACCCGGCCCGACCAGTCGCTGGGCGTGGTGACGTTCTCGGTCGCCCAGGCCGAGGCGATCGAACGGGCGGTCGACCTCGCGGGCCTCGGCGACCTGCACGGCGACGACCGGCTGCGCGGCTTCTTCGTCAAGAGCCTGGAATCGGTGCAGGGCGACGAGCGCGACGTCATGATCTTCTCGATCGGGTACGGCTTCGACGAAGCCGGAAAGATCAGCGCCAACTTCGGGCCACTCAACAAACCGAACGGCTGGCGCAGGCTCAACGTGGCGATCACCCGGGCCCGCTCCCGGATCGAGATCGTCACCTCGATCCGGGCCCGCGACATCCCGGACAGCGACAACGAGGGCGTACGCGCGCTGGCCGGCTACCTGGACTACGCCGAGCGGGGCGCCCCGGTCCCGCATCCGGTGCTGCCGGCCGCCGAGCGCCCGTTCGAGGAGTCGGTGCGCGAGGCGCTGGAGTCGTGGGGCTTCCCGGTGCGGCTCGGCACCGGGATCGACCTGGCGGTGCCACACCCGGGCGGCGGCTACGCGATCGGCATCCAGTGCGACGGGGCGGGATATCGCGCGTACCCGGCCGCCCGCGACCGCGACCGCCTGCGCGACCAGGTGCTGCGAGGGCTCGGCTGGCACCTGCACCGGGTCTGGTCGACCGCCTGGCACACCGAGCGCGCGGCCGAGCAGGAACGCCTGCGCCGTGCCGTCGAGCAGGCGGTCGCCCTGCCGCCCCTGGCCCGCGAGCCGACGCCGCTCCGCACCGCGGTCGCGTCAGAACAGGGCGGTCGCCTGGAGAACAGGTAGGCGGTCCGACGCCGCCGCGCATCGCGGCCGCACCGAGGTAAACGGGCAGCCACGCCCGCCGGCGAGGCGGCCAGAGCAACGGGCCGGCCTAGGCGGCCAGGGCCGGGACGTCGTTGCAGAGGGCGTCGAGCCGGGCCGCCAGGTCCGGGGCGGACGGGTCCAGGGTCTGGAGGCTGGCGACCGGCAGCGGCGGCACGGAGACGTGGGAGATCAGGGGGTGGATCGGGCGCCGGTCCACCTCGCCCGCCCCGAACAGTTCCTCGGCCAGCTTCTCGCCCGGCCGCAGTCCGATGTAGCGGATCTCCACCGGCGCCGAGGCCATCGCGGCCATCTGGGCGGCGACCTCGGCGATGCGTACGGGCCGGCCCATCTCGAGCACCAGCGCCTCGCCGCCCTGCCCGATGGCCGCCGCCTGGATGACCAGGTGCACGGCCTCCTGGATGGTCATGAAATACCGGGTCACCTCGGGATCGGTCACGGTGATCGGACCGCCGGCCGCGATCTGCGCGCTGAACGTGGTGAACACCGAGCCTCGGCTGCCGAGGACGTTGCCGAACCGTACGCTCAGAAACGTGCCCGCCCGGCGGCGGGCGATCTCGGCCGTCAGTCGCTCGGTGATCCGTTTCGACGCGCCCAGCACACTGATGGGATTTGCCGCTTTATCGGTAGAGATGTTGACGAAGCGTTCGACGGACGTCGCCGCCGACAGTACGTTCAGCGTGCCCCGGATGTTGGTCAGCACCGCCTCGCTCGGGAAGCGTTGCAGCAGCGCCAGATGCTTGAGCGCGGCGGCGTGGAAGACCACCTCGGGCCGCCGTTCCTCGAAGATCGCCTTGATCCGGGGAGCGTCGCGCAGGTCGGCCAGGATGATCGCCGGGTCGTCGAGCCGAGCCGTCGGGTCGATCGAGAGTTGCACGGCGAGCAGCGACGACTCGTCGCGGTCGAGCATCATCAGTTCGGTCGGGGCGAACCGGTGGATCTGCCGGCACAGCTCCGAGCCGATCGAGCCGCCGGCCCCGGTGACCAGCACCCGCTTGCCGGTGAGATAGCCGGCGATGGCGTCCAGGTCGGTGTCGATCTGGTGCCGGCCGAGCAGGTCGGCGATCTGCACGTCGCGGATGTCGCGCACGCCGACCGGGTGGTCCATCAGTTCCGGTACCGACGGCACGACCTTGAACTGGGCGTCCGCGGCGAGCGCCCGGTCACGGACGTCGCGCACCAGGTCGGCCTCGGCGTTCGCCACCGCGAAGATCACCGTGCCGGCGCCGGTGCGGGACAGCGCGGCGGCCAGGTCGTCGCGCCGGCCGAGCACCGGCACGCCGTGCACGTGCAGGTTGCGCTTGGCCGGGTCGTCGTCGAGCAGCCCGACCGGCAGGTACCGCCCGTCCGGGTCGTTCAGCATCGACCGGAGCAGCGCGGTCGCCGCCCGCCCGGCCCCGAAGAGCAGCACCGGAGCGGCGATCCGGACGTCCGGCCGTTGCCGGTGAGCCACCCGGAGCCGCCACACGTATCGCACCGCGAGCATCAGCACCAGGGCGACCGCGGCCCCGAGCGCGGGCGCGTCGGGCGGCACGAGCCGGTCGGACGGAAGCACGTCGAGGACGACCATCGACGCCGCGGTCGTGACCACCGTCGCGGTGACCGCGCGGACCTCCTCGAAACTGCCGATCGGGTGACGGCCGCGGTAGAGGTGGTGGGCATGCCCGACGACGGCGTGCACGAGAACGGCCAGCACGGCCACGGCGACCGAGAAGCGGCCCACCGCCAGCAGGCCGGCGGCCCACGCCGAGGCGTCGACGAAAAATGGCAGGAATCGGCGCCGAATCCACCATTTGGCCCGCAGCTCGCTCATCCGCAACATCGGCAACTCCAGACCCGCGGGCAGCATTGCGCAATGAGCCGATTTTATCAGTCGAGCCGATAAGTAACTCAATTTCACGATTCCGTCGCGAGCGGTGCCACCTCGTCATATGTTGGCCTTGACCGACGCACCGGGAGGTCTGGCGTGGGCCTCCGCGACATCCTCGATCTCTCCGGCAAGGTAGCGCTGGTAACCGGCTCGACGCGTGGGATCGGCTGGCATACCGCACAACTCCTCGCGGCGCACGGTGCCACCGTGATCGTCAACGGTCGTGCCGACGCCGACGCCGTCAAGGCACGAACCAACGAGCTTGAGGCCGCCTACCGGCGGCCGGCCGCCGGCATCGTCTGTGACGCGGCCCATCCGGCCGAGATCCGCAGCGCCTATCAGCTGATCTTCAAAGAACACGGACGGTTGGACGTACTCGTCAACAATGCCGGCATCCTCGACGACGCGCTGCTCGGGATGGTGTCCGACGAGATGATCGAGCGCTCGTTTCAGGTCAATACGTTCGGAGCCATCCATCATCTCCAAGCAGCCGCCCGCCTGATGCAACGGACGAAGGCGGGATCGATCGTCAATTTGAGTTCGATCATCGGAGTAGTCGGCAACGAAGGCCAGGCGGTCTACTCGGCCACCAAGTCCGCGTTGATCGGCCTCACGAAGTCGGCCGCGAAGGAACTGGCGTCACGCCAGATCCGGGTAAACGCCATCGCGCCCGGATTCATCGACACGAGCATGACGCGCGCGCTCCCGCCGGCGAGGTTCGAAGAGCGCGCGGCCAGCATCAAGATGGGACGCACCGGCACGCCGGACGACATCGCCCGTTCGGTGCTCTTCTTCGCATCCGACATGTCGAAGTATGTGACTGGTCAGGTGCTGGGAGTAGACGGCGGAATGCTCGTATGAAATCCACTGTCGACCTGATGGAGGCGCACGTCGCATGACGCAGCTGGACCTTGTCATCGTCGGCGCCGGCGGATTCGGTCGCGAAGTCCTCGGCTACGCCCATGACGTGTTCGCCGACAAGCCGGTGCACCGCGTGGCCGGCTTCGCCGACGACAACCCACGGGCACTCAACGGGTTCGACCTGGCCGTGGAGGTGCTGGGTAGTGTCCGCGACGTCCCGATCTCCGAGGCGACAGGTTTCGTCATCGCCGTAGGCGACCCCGCTGTCCGCCGAGCGCTCGCCGCGGTGGTGGCGGCACGAGGTGGGCGCCTGTCGACCATCATCCATCCGTCGGCATACATCGGGCCGGGCGCACGACTGGGCGACGGGTGCGTGGTGTGTCCCTTCGCATTCGTCGGCACTGCGGCCACCATCGGGGCCAACAGCGCGATCAACGCCCACGCCTCGGTAGGCCATGATGCGGTCGTCGGCGCGAACTGCGTGGTCTCGCCCTACTCCGCCGTCAACGGCGCGGTAGAACTGCAAGACGATGTATTTCTCGGAACCCATGCCACGGTCTTTCCGCGGCGGAGAGTCGGGCACGGCGCGAAGGTGAGCGCCGGCGCAGTCGTGCACCGAGACGTCCCGGCCGGAGCCCTGGCGGTCGGCAACCCCGCCAAGTCGCGAGTTCTGTTCGCCGAAGCGGGGGCGAACCGTTGTTAGACGCTTGTCCGGCCTGTGGGGCGAGTAAGCGCCGTCCGGTTACGTCGATGAAGCACGGCAAGGTTGTGAGATGTGCCGCGTGCGGTCTCGTCTTCTGCGATCCGCTTCCGCAGATCGCCTCGAAGTCGTCCGGCGAATCAAGCATTTTGACCGAGGAAGCCTTCACCGCCCGCATGATCCGCGACTCTCCGGGACGGTCTGACCGGTACCGGGCGCTGGCAGACACCAGATACCACCATTACTCCGAGATGCTCGGGCGTGCGAGCTTCAGCATGCTGGAAGTCGGCTGTGGTGAGGCAGGCATGGCCGCGGAGATGGGCTCACACGGTGTCGATTACCAAGGCATCGACATAGATCCGCGACCGATTGAGGCGGCACACTCCAGAGGGATCGAGTCCTGCCGTGTCGGCGACGTCCTGTCGTGCGACGAGGACGTGCAGTACGACGTCATCTTCATGTCGCAGGTGCTGGAGCACATCACCCGGCCCCGAGAGGTGCTCGGGAAGATCAGCGCGCTACTGAAGCCCGACGGCATCCTGCACCTCGACGTGCCCAACCACAACGGCCTGGCCGGCCTGCCTTCACGCGTCCTCGGTGGAGCGGGCAACAGGTTCGGGGCGATCGAGTGGCCACACCACGCGATCGCCTACAACCGGCGCTGCCTGGTCGAACTTCTCGAGCATCGATTTGTGGTCCGCGCGTTTACCGCGACGCCGGACGATCGGCTGTGGGGCCAGGCGGTGGTCCCGACGATCTCGACCCGTCTGTACTACGCGGCGACTCGCGCCCTGAGAGCCCAGAGCCTACTGATCGCGTTCTGCCGGCCGAAGGTTCAGCCCTGAGTCGACGCGACGGCTCCGATCAGTACCCGCTCGAAGTCGTGGAACAGCAGATCGCGGTCGAACCGATCGCGGGCGAGCGCGTACGCCGCCGTCCGCGCAGCCGCGCATTCCGCGCGGTCACGCACGAAGGCAGCCACCGCAGCGGCCGCACCCCCCGGGTCGTCCGGTGGCAGAACCAGGCCGGCACCGCTCGCGGCGATCAGCTCGGCAATCCACCCGCCGTGGTTGACGGCCACCGGCCGCCCGGCGGCGAAGGCGTCGAAAACCTTGTTCGGCGAGTTGTTACCCAGTTCGGGGATGTTGATGAACAGGGAGATCGCCAGGTCGCAAGCGCCGAAGAAGGCCACGACCTCCGCCTTGGCGACCGGTCCGAGCATGAACAAATTCTGGTCCAGCACGCCCAGTTCGGCGGCCAGGGTCTGGACCTCGTCCCGCACCCGGCCGTCGCCGAGAATCACGATCCGCACGTCCGGGGCCGTGTCGGCGAGCCGAGCGGCCATGTGTACGAGGTATTCCACTCCGTTGGCGACACCGAGAGTGCCGGCGTACAGGACCAGCGGGCGGTCTTCGAGCCACGGCGTGGCCCGGCGTAACGACCGTCCCGCGCGGTCAGCATCGGCGAACAGCGCCCGGTCGCAGCTGTTGGGCACGACCGTGACCGCGACATCGGCGAACCGGCGCCGGATACTGTCGGCCATGCCCGGGGAGAGTGCGATGACGTGGGCCGCTCGGTGGTAGGCCCATGCCTCGAGCCGCTGGGCCGCCCAGCGGCTGACCGGTGAGCGTAGAGCGCCCACCGCGATCGGCACCTCAGGCCACACGTCCCGCACTTCCAGCACCATCGGCACCCCCCGGCGCAGCGCCGCATACGCGCCCGGGATCGCCACGGTCAGGGGCGTACTGGTCGCGAAGACGAGATCATGTCGCAGACGTCCGGCCACCGCGGCCGCTCGGCCGACGAAGTCGACGAACACCCAGAGCCGACGTCGGTAGGTCATCGAATTGTCGTACGGCACCGGAAGCCAATGCACCACGATGCCCGACTCCGTGCTGACCCGTGCTCGGACCCCGTCCGGCTCACCGGCGATCACGTGTACCTCGTGGCCGCGCTCGACCAGGCGCCGGGCGAACTCGTAGGAACGCGTTCCGCCGACCATGGCAAGCGTCCGGAAATGCTGGTGGATATAAGTGATCCGCACGACCCCACCATAATGGTCATATCGTATATATCAGTCAGCCCTCGCAGCCAAGGCGAAGATCGCACGGCGGTGGCCGCCACAGCCCACGATGACGATGGGCTCAGGCACTCTCCTTCTCCTTTCCACCGAGCGGCGTCGGGCCACCGAGCGGCGTCGGGCCACCGAGCGGCGTCGTGCCGGTGAACTCGGGCATCGTCGACTCGCCCGGGGCCGCGATGCCATCCCGACGTACCAGGATCAGGGCGGTTCGCACACAGATCCACGCGTCCAGGGCGAGAGATCGGTGGTCGACGTACCAGACGTCGAGCGCCAGCCTGTCGTTCCAGCTCAGCCCATTGCGCCCGCGCACCTGGGCGAGTCCGGTGACGCCCGGCCGTACGAGATGGCGGCGTGCCTGTTCCGGTGTGTACAGATCGAGGTAACGCATCAGCAGCGGCCGGGGCCCCACCAGGCTCATCTCTCCGCGCAGGACGTTCCACATCGTCGGCAGCTCGTCCAAGCTGGTCGCACGGAGAACGCGGCCCAGGCCGGTGAGCCGGTCGGCGTCGGTGATCAGGCCGCGCCGCTCGTCCACGTCCAGCATCGTGCGGAACTTGACCAAGGTGAACGCCCGGCCGTGCAGGCCCGGTCGCCGCTGGCGGAACAGCACCGGCCGGCCGAGTCCGGCCGCGATCACCACGGCGACCACGAACAGGACCGGGGAGAAGACGACCAGGAAAACGGCGGCGACGACGATGTCGATCGCGCGTCGCACGACGTCGCTCGCCCGGGTCGAGAGGCTCACCGGTGGCCGTCCAGGAACTCCACGACGTCGTCGAGAACCCTCCGGACGTCGTTCTCGCGGAGAGCGGAACCACTGGGAAGGACCAGGCCGTTGCTGAACAGGCGCTCCGCGGCGCCGCTCAGGGCGGTACGGGCTCTCATGAAGACCGGTTGGACGTGCATGGGCTTGAAGACCGGCCGCGTCTCCACGTTCCTCGCCGTCAGGTGCGCGGCCAGGTCACGCGCCTGCCAACCGGCCCGTTCCGGATCGACGACGATTGCGGTGAGCCAACAGTTCGCCCCGGAGTCCTCACCGCCCAGCAGACTCACGCCATCGACGCCGGCGAAGACCTTGGCGTAGACGTCGCGCACGGCCCGGCGGCGCGCGATCATCTCGTCCAGGCGGCACAGCTGGGCCCGGCCCAGCGCGGCCAGCAGGTTGCTCAACCGGTAGTTGTAGCCGATCTCGGCATGCTCGTAGTGCTCCGCCGGCAGCCGCGCCTGGCTGGCCAGGTGACGTGCCTGGTCGGCCAGGGCGGCGTCGGCGGTGAGCAGCATGCCACCACCGGACGTCGTCATGATCTTGTTGCCGTTGAACGACACCGCCGCCGCCCGGCCGAAGGAGCCGGCCGGCCGGCCACGGTGCATGGAACCGAGCGCCTCGGCGGCGTCCGCAATGACCGGAACGCCGTACCGGTCGCACAGCGGGAGGATCCGACTGTAGTCGGCGCAGCGCCCGAAGAGATCCACGGTCAGCACCGCCCGCACGGACGTACCCTCGGCGCTCAACTCGGCGAGCAGGCCGGCCAGCAGGTCAGCGTCGAGGTTGCCGGTGGTCGCGTCGCAGTCGACGAAGATCGGCGCCGCACCGGTGTAAACGACGGCGTTCGCCGGGGCCGCGAACGTGAGGGTCGGCACCACGACGACATCGCCGGGGCCGGCGCCGATGCCCATCAGGGCCAGGTGCAGCGCGGCGGTGCCGGAATTGACGGCGACCGCGTACGGCACTCCCACCCGGCCGGCGATCTCCCGCTCGAACAGGTCGAGATCAGGACCGGCCGGCGCGACCCAGCCCGAGCGGAGGGCCGCCACGACGTACTCCTGCTCCACGGGGCCGACGTCGGAACCGGACAGCAGAACGGTTTGGTTATTGACGATCATCCCCACCATCCAAAACTGCGGGTTACCGAGCCCGGACCGGCACAGGGGGGATGCGTTCGGCATGACGGGGCAACAGTTCGACGGTCTCTTCGCCCGCCATGCTAACCGGTGCCGGTTGCCAACGGCGGAACTCCTGCCGCGATGCGGATCGTCCGTGGGGAAACGGCGGCAACTCCAGACCCACCGTCACCACCGCGCATCTATCCGCCTTTGACAGTCGGCTGATACCGAACGGAATTTCTCGAATCCCCTACCAGTCCGGTCACCCCGTCATATGTTGACCTCAGCCACGGCACCGGGAGGTCTGGCGTGGGCCTACGCGATTATCTCCGTGTCGCCAGGAGGCACTGGTGGATAGTAGTGGCCTCCGTTTTTCTCGCGCTGGCCGTCGCCTTGGTGGTAAACGTGAAAATGCCGAAGACGTACGCCGCCGAGGTCACCTTTTTCTTCACTACGCCGAATGTCACCTCGTCCGATCTCTATCCGGCCAGCATGTTCTCGGCGACCCGGCTGAAATCCTATGCGGCGCTGCTGACCAGCGACCGGATCCTCCGCCCGCTCTCCGCCGCGCCCGGGGTCGGCATCGCCCCGGACGAGCTCGCCAAGCAGATCACCGCGGAGACCGTCACCGACACGGTCATGCTCCGGGTGTCCGTGCAGGATCACTCCCGCGACCGCGCCCTGCGGACGGCCACCTCCCTGGCTCCCCTCTTCGAGTCCGTGGTCGGGTCGTTGGAGAACGCCACGACCTCGGCCAAGCCGACCGTACGGGTGGATGTCGTCGCCGGTCCCAGCCTGCAGCCGGACCCGGTGTCGCCGAAACCGCTCAACAACCTCGCGCTGGCCGGCCTGGCCGGCCTGATCGTCGGCGCCGGCCTGGCGGTGAGCCGGGAGGTCACCGACTCGAGCATCCGCACCGCCGAGGCCCTGCAGACGCTGGCCGGCGCGCCCGTGCTGGCTCGGGTGCCGGTCGACACCAGCGCACCCAGCCGCTCGGGCCCGTTCGTCTCCGACCCCAACTCGGCCCGGGCCGAGGCGCTGCGCCGGTTGCGCACCAACCTCCAGTACGCCGATGCCGACCGCCCGGCCCAGGTCGTCGCGGTGACCAGCGCGGTACCGGGCGAGGGCCGCTCGGCCACCGCGTGCAGCCTGGCCCTGCTGTTCGCCGAATCGGGCCGCCGGGTCCTGATCGTCGACGCCGAACTGCGGCACCCGCGGCTGGCGTCGTTCCTCGGCCGGGAAGGCTCGGCCGGGCTCAGCACGGTGCTGACCGGGGCGGCCCCGATCGACGACGTGCTCCAGCCGTGGGGTGCCGGGCTGTGGCTGCTGTCCAGCGGCCAGACCCCGCCCAACCCCAGCGAGTTGCTCAGCTCGCACCGGATGAGCGACCTGGTCGCGGAGCTGCGGGGCCGGTTCGACATCGTGATCTTCGACTGCCCGCCGCTGCTGCCGGTGACCGACGCGGCGGTGATCGCCGCCCGCTCGGACGGCGCGCTTCTGGTGGTGCGCTTCCGCCGCACCAAGAACGCCCAGCTGACGGGGGCGGTCCGGGCCCTGCACGCGGTCAACGCCCGGATCGTCGGCTGCGTGCTCAACATGGCGCCGGCCAAGGACGACGAGGGGTTCCCGCCGCTCGGCTCGTTCGAGGCCACGCCGTCCGAGCCCGCGCCGCCGCCCGCCGATCCGCCGATCCCGATCGCCAGGTCCGGACGCTCCGGTTGGTGGAGCCACAGGCTCGCGCCGGTCGCCTGACCGACAGAGGAGGAGCAGACCATGGACTGGCGAGTCAAGTTCGTTGACTACCCGCAACAGTGGCGCCACCAGCGGGCCGAGTTGCTGCCGGTCATCGAGGACACGATCGCCCGGGGCGATCTCATGCTGCGCGAGCAGCTCCTCGACTTCGAGGCCGAGCTGGCCCGGTTCATCGGCTCGGGGCGCGCGGTCGGTGTCAGCGACTGCACCGACGGCCTCCGGCTGCTCGCGCACGCCCTGGACATCGGCCCGGGCGACGAGGTGGTCACCGTGGCGCACACCTTCGTCGCCACCCTCTCGCCGTTCGTGCTGCACGGCGCCATCCCGATCCTGGCCGACATCGGCGGTGATCACCTGATGGACACCGACCAGCTGGCCGACCTGGTCACCGAGCGGACCCGGGTGATCATCCCGGTGCACCTCAACGGCCGTACGGTCGACATGGACGCGGTGCAGAAGGCGGCCGACTCGGTGGGTGCGGTGGTGCTGGAGGACGCGGCCCAGGCGCTCGGCGCGGCGTTCGATCGGCGCACCGCCGGCACTTTCGGGCTGGCCAGCACGTACTCGTTCAATCCGGCCAAGATGCTCGGCGCGCTCGGCGACGCGGGCGCGGTCCTCACCGACGACGTCGCTCTGGCCGACCGGCTGCTGGTGCTGCGCGACCACGGCCGGGTCGGCCCGAGCGAGCTGGACGGCTGGGGCTACAACAGCCGGCTGGACAACCTGCAGGCGGCGATCCTCGGCTGGCGCCTGCGGCAGTTGCCCGAGTGGATCCAGCGCCGCCGGGCGCTCGCCGCCCGCTACGACGAGATGCTGCGCGACGTGCCGGAGCTGCAGGTGCCGGTGGCGCCGGACGCCGACCCGCGGCGGTTCGACGTCTACCAGAACTATCCGGTGACCACCGACCGCCGGGACGCCCTGGTCGAGCACCTGCGGGACGACGGGGTGGAGACGCGGATCTCCTGGCCGGTGCCGCTGCACCGGCAGCGCGGCCTCGGCCTGGACCACTGGCAGCTGCCGCACACCGAGCGGCTCTGCCGCCGCGTGCTGTCCCTGCCGCTGAACCCGGAGCTGGAGGACTGGCAGGTCGAGTATGTGGCCGCGAGCATCCGCCGGTTCTTCGGCGGTTCAGGCTTCGGTGTCTGAGAGCGTCGGGCGCCTGCGATCGTTGCTGCTGTCCGTACCGGCCGCGATCCGCCACGACTTCCTCGCCACGGTCGCCGTGCAGTGGATCTGGCTCGCCGTCGGCCTGATCCTGTTCCACCTGGTCGCGCGCCGGGGCGGCGTGGACGGGTTCGCGTACTACCAGATCGCGCGCAGCGCGGTGGCGACCGTACAGCCGCTGACGATGGCCGGGCTGGGCACCGGCCTCCAGCGCTACCTGCCGCGCTGCGGGGCCCGGGCGCCGACGCTGGCCCGCCGGGCGCTCGGCGTCCAGATCGCGATCATCGCGGTCGTCGCCGTGGCCGTGTCCCTGGTGAGCGGGCCCCTCGCCGGCCTGCTGGGTATCGACGGCAACCAGGCGGTCGGAGCGATCATCGTGATGCTGGCCGGGAACTGCCTGTGCTCCACCGCGGTGGCCGCGCTGCGCGGCGCCGGGCAGCCGGGCTTCGCCAACGCGACCTTGCTGGCCGGGCTCGCGGTGGTACCGGTGGTGGCGTTCTTCCTCGCCTCCGGCATCGAGTCCTTCCTGGTGCTGCAGGGGGTGGGGATGCTCGCCGCGGCGGGGTGCGCGATCCTGGTCATCGAGCGGACGCCCGCCTCCGCGACGGCTTCGGAAGACACCGCGTCCCTGCGCCGGTTGGTGCGTTACGGCCTCGGGCGTACGCCGGGGGACCTCGCGTTGCCGGCGCTGTTCGCCTTCCCGACCTTCGCCGTGGCCCATGCCCTGCCGCTGGCCGGCGAGGCCGGGTACGTGGGCTTCGCGACCTCGGCCGTCACCCTGATCTGCTCGATCTTCGGGCTGCTCACCCCGGTACTGCTGCCCCGGCTGAGCCGCCTGGTCGACAGCCCGGGCGGCGGCGCCTCGCTGCATCGCAGCCTGCTCGCCCTGCCACTGGTCGCGGCCGGGGTGGCGGCCGTGATCGGCGGCCTGCTCGAGATCCTGGCGCCGGTGCTGGTGCGGGAGTTCCTGGGGGCCGAGTTCGGCGGTGCGGCCGGCATCCTGCGGCTCAGCCTGCTGTCGGCGATCCCGCTGGCCGTCTTCTACGCGGTGCGGCCCACCCTGGATGCGCTGCAGGAGGTGCCGGTCACCACGGCGCTGCTGGTGGGCGCGCTCGTTGTGCAGGTCAGCCTCACGTACGCCCTGAACCCCCTGCTCCCGCCGGCCGCCGCCGCCGTGCTCGCCATGCTCGTGGCCTCGGCGCTCCTCGGCGCCGCGTCCTACGTGGCGCTCACGCGGGCGATGGCCTCCCGCCGGGCATGACCGCCGGCACCGGGCGGCACCCCGCCGCGGCGAACTGCGGACTCGTCGGCGAGGGCCGGCGACGCCCGGGACTCGTGGTCATCGTCGCGTTCCTGGTCTCGCTGGCCGGCCGGTTCACCCTGGAGCGGCTCGGCATCAGCGTCCCGCTGGTCAACGACGTACGGGTGCCGCTGTTCGCGGCCCTGTTGATGAGCTTCGCGCTGGAGCTCAAGGGATCGGGTCACCGCGGCGGCTCCGGCGTACGCAGCCTGTTCGCCATTCTCGCCCTGCTGGGCTACCAGATCCTCTCCGCCACCTGGGCCCCGAACGGTGCCGCCACCGGGGCCGCGGTCGGCGACCTGGCCGCCTGCGCGATCCTCGTCTTCGTCTACGTCACGCTGGCCGAGTGGGACCGTGATCGAGTCGTCCGGGTGACCCTGGCCTGCTTCTACGCCGCCGCCTGGGTCTATTTCCTGGTCGCCGCCTCGGGCCGCGGGCACGCCTCCAGCGGTCGCTGGGCGGCGCTCGGCGGCGGCCCGAACGTCTTCGTCCGGATCATGGTGCTCGGCGCGCTGTCCTCGATGTACTTCTACTTCCGCGCCGGCCGCAAGCCGATCTGGCTGCTGGGGATCCCGGCCTTCCTCACCGGCGCCCTGGCCTCCGGCTCCCGGGGCGGCCTCCTGGCCCTGGCGAGCACGCTGGCCTGCGCGATCTGGGTCGCGCTGCCCCGGCTGCGGCCGAGCTCCTCGCTCAAGGCGCTGCTCACCACCGCGGTGCTGGCGGGAGTGACCTGGCTGCTGGCCGGCGACGCGGTGGGCGGCTTCATCCAGAAACGGTTCGTGCAGGGCACCTTGCAGCAGGGCTACACCTCGGACCGGGACGTGCTGTTCAAGCTGGCGTTCGGCCTGTTCATGCGCCGTCCGTTCTTCGGTACGGGCGTGAACGGCTTCTACGTCGAGACCAACCGCGGCTCCGGCGAGCGCTATGTGCACAACCTGCCGCTGGCCGTGGCGGCCGAAGGCGGCGCGATCGGCCTGCTGCTGCTGATCAACGCATTCGTCCAGCTGCGGCACGAGTTCGCCAAGATCCCGCGCTCGGAACGCTCGCTGGAGGCCCGGGCGGTGGGCTACTGCGCGATCTTCGTCGGCGGCGCCTGCCTGTTCTCCGGCGATTACTACGACGCCCGGCTCATGTGGGTTCTGTTGGTGCTCGCCGCGGTACGTCCAGCACCGATCAAGCGCGATACATTGCAGACGTGACCCCCACCCAGCTCCGGGCGTTCTCGGCCGTGGTCCGGCTGGGTTCGGTCAAGCACGCCGCGGCCGAGCTGGAGGTGTCCGAGTCGGCGGTCTCGCTGCACATCGGGCAGCTCCGCAGGGAGCTCGGCGATCGGCTGTTCACCCGCACCGCGGCCGGTCTGGCGTTCACCCCCGGCGGCCTGCGGCTGGCCAGCCGGGGCGCCGAGATGCTGGGCCTGCAGGACATCACGGTGCTCGAGGTCAGCGCGGCCGGGCGGGGCCGCCGGCTGCTGCGGGTCGGCGCGTCGAGCCTGTTCGCCGAGCACGCCGCCCCCGGCCTGATCGAGCTGTTCGCGAGCCGGGCCGACGACCTCGACGTCGAGCTCAGCGTGCGCAGTCCGGCCGCGTTCGAGGCGCTGCTGCTGACCCGGTCGATCGACATCGCGGTCGGCCCGCTGCCCCTGCTCTCCGCGGAGACGGTGCTGTCGCGGCCGATGATGAACTACCGCCTGGTACTCGTCGTCGCCGCCGACCATCCGCTCGCCGGTCAGCGTCCGTCGCCCGGTCAGCTCCGCGAGCAGACCTGGCTGCTCGGGCCGTCGGCCGCGGCCTCCTCGGAGGCGGTGCCGGCCCTTCTGCGCCGGCTCGCCGTTCCCGAAGATCACCAGCAGATCTTCCAGAGTCACGCCGCGGCCCTCGAGGAGGCCAAAAGAGGCAAGGGCGTCGCTCCCGCTCCGACCTTCGCGGTCGCTCCGGACGTACGCGCGGGGAGGCTCGTGCAGCCGGCCGGCCCCCACGCGACGGTCGAGGCGGTCTGGCACACCCTGACCCTGGCCGAGAAGGGTGCGCCGTCGGCGGCGGCCGAACTGGCCCGGTTCGCCTCCACTCCACGGGCGATCCAGGCGATGATGCGGGGAACCGGGGTCAATGTCGGGCACTTCAGGCCGTCCGTTCATGTAACTCTGTGGAGCTGAGCGTTCGCTCTATTGACGAGGATCCATATAAGGGCACCTAATGAGACGTGTTCCCACACGGACACACATCGAGGTGCACGAATGCGCTTGGTCCGACACGTCCTCGCCGTCGCGGCTCTCCTCGGAGCCACGGTCCTCATCCCCGCATCCCCGGCCGCCGCCCTCGGCAACGGCCTCGCCCTCACTCCACCGATGGGCTGGAACGACTGGAACACCTTCGGCTGCAACATCAGTGCCCAGCTGGTCGAGCAGACCGCCGACACGATCGCCGCGGCCGGCCTGCAGGCGGCCGGCTACCAGTACGTCAACATCGACGACTGCTGGATGTCGTCGTCCCGCAGCTCGAGCGGCCACCTCGTGCCCGACCCGGCCAAGTTCCCGGGCGGCATCACCGCGGTCGCCAACTACGTCCACGGCAAGGGGCTCAAGCTCGGCATCTACGAGAGCGCGGGCACCGCGACCTGCGCCGGTTTCCCGGGCAGCCTCAACCACGAGACCACCGACGCGGCCGACTTCGCCGCCTGGGGCGTGGACTACCTCAAGTACGACAACTGCAACAACCAGGGCGTCGACTGGAAGGTCCGCTACAACGCGATGCGCGACGCGCTGGCCGCGACCGGCCGGCCGATCGTCTACAGCCTCTGCGAGTGGGGCGAGGACAGCGTGTGGACGTGGGGCGCCGGCACCGGCAACCTGTGGCGTACCACCGGGGACATCCAGGCCAACTACAACAGCATGCTGTCGATCTATCACCAGAACGTCGGGCTCTACCCGTACGCCTCCAAGGGCGCCTGGAACGACCCCGACATGCTGGAGATCGGCAACGGCATGTCCTACCAGGAGGACCGAACCGAATTCACCCTCTGGTCGGCGATGGCCGCGCCGCTGCTGATCGGCGCCGACCTGCGCAACGCCACCCCGCAGACGCTGGGCGTCTATCGCAACGGCAGCGTCATCGCGGTCGATCAGGACTCCCGGGGCGTGCAGGGCCGCCAGATCTCGTCGTCGGGCGGGCTCGACGTGCTGGCCAAGCCGCTGGCCAACGGCGACGTGGCGGTGACGCTGTTCAACGAGAACGCCGGGTCTTCTGTCGTTTCCACTTCCGCCTCCGCGGTCGGCGCACCGGCATCGTCGCAGTACAAGCTGACCAACCTGTGGTCCAACGTGGTCACCACGACGACCGGCTCGATCAGCGCGTCGGTTCCCGGGCACGGCGTGGTCGCGTTCCGGGTCTCGCCGGGCAGCGGCACCAGCGTCGGCGCGACCAAGCAGCTGGTCAGCGCCGTCGCCAACCGCTGCCTCGACGTCTACAACAACGAGACCACGAACGGCACCAAGGTCGAGATCTGGGACTGCGGCACCGGCGCCAACCAGAAGTGGACCCCGACCGCCGCCGGCGAGCTCCGCACCTACGGCGGCACCCTCTGCCTGGACGCCAACGGCAGCGCCTCGGGCAGCAAGGTGACGCTCTGGTCCTGCAACGGCGGCACCAACCAGCAGTGGCGGCTCAACCCGGACGGCACGATCACTGGCGTCCAGTCCGGTCTCTGCCTCGACATCATCGGCGGCAACAACGACGCCGGCCGGGCCAACGGGGCCCTGGCCGAGCTGTTCACCTGCAACGGCGGCTCGAACCAGGACTGGCAGTTGCGCTGACACCCGTCCCGCACCGCCGGTCGACCCTGGATCGAGCCGACCCTGGATCGACCGGCGGTCCGGCCGCTCGGCGGATGACGTTCCGACCGCGGCTCCGGCATGCTCGACCCGTGCCGATCCGGAGTTTCACCAGGTCCGACGTGGTCGGCCGCATCCTCCGGCGCGACACGATGCTGGCGATGGCCAATGACGCCCAGCCCCACATGAAGGTGGTTCAGGAGCTCGATCGGGACGCGCAGATCGCCGGCGGCGGCGCGGCACTGTTCGAGCGGGCCGTCGCACTCCTGCGCACCCTGTCGCGCACCGGCTCCGCGCGCGACTGGGCCTATCGCCGCATGGGCCACGAACACGCGGCCGCCGTCGCCGGCTTCGGTCGGTTCATGGGCATCACCGTGGCACCGGATCTCGATATCGTCGAGAGCTACCGGTCGGCGCTGGGCGAACTCTACGAGACCTCGATCGACGGGCAGGCGCTCCATCGGCGGGCCGAGGTCAACGCGACGTACCGGCTGATCCGCAGCCTCCGGGTGGCCGAACGGCACGACGAGGCGTACGCGACCGCGACCGCGCCCGGGCCGACCTTCTATCTGGCCGCCGGCTCCGAGACGCGCTGGGCCGACATCCAGTTCGAGATCGGCGCCGACCGGCTGGGTCGCGGCCGCCCCGACGAGGTCTTCGCCGACCTCGGCCACTACGCCGGCACCTACTGGACCCGGGGGAAAGCCCGGCGCTACTCGACCCGCCATCGCTACGAGTTCATCCTCGGCCTGGCCGAGTACGCCCGGGAACGCGACCACGCGGCGATCCGCCGACTGACCGCGGCCCTGACCCACCTGCAGTGGCACCGCGTCGCCGACACCCGGCACGACCTCTACCAGCTGTCGCTGACACTCGCCCTGGCCGAGGTGCGGGCCTTTGCCGGCGCCGCCCCGGACGAGACGGTGGCCCTGGCCGAGGAGGCGCTCGACATCGCCGAGCAGGTGCGGGCCCGCTGGGGCGTCATCGCCCGCTCGCCGACGCCGATGGCGATCGCGTTCCGCCGGGTCTACGGCGACGTCGCGCTGCTGGCCGAGCAGCTGAGCAGCGCCCGGGCGGCCGCCCTCGGCCTGCGGGTGTGCCTGTCGGCGAAACAGTCCGGCTTCGCGACCCGGCTGCGGGAGGGCGAGCCGCTGCTGCCGCGGTCCATCCGTGGCCTGCTCGCCGATGCGATGGCGGCCGACGAGCCACTGTCCGATCCGGACGAGCGGGCCGACCCGGACGAGCGGGCCGGCCCGGATACGTCGCCCCACGCACCGGCGCTCGCCGAACGGCGCCAGTCCCGGGAGAACACGATCGCCGAGGTGCAACAGCGGATCGCGAAGTGGGTCACCCCGATGCTGGGCGACATGATCCTGCCCAGTCCGCGGGACGTGAAGGTGGTGCAGGCCCGGCTCGGCGACCGGCACGCCCTCGACTTCGCCGGCCTGCCCGACACGATGGGCGAGGTCAACTGGTTCCGGACGCTGAGCGAGCCGACCGGCGAGATCCACTTCGAGGGCTTCCGCTTCGGCCCTCACCTCGAGGCCCTGGTCGGCGAGGGCGACACCCGGCCGATGGCGGAACGGGTCGGAGCCGCCACCGACTGGCACGCGCTGGGCCGGGAGGTTCTCCCCCGCCGTCTGCGGGAACTGCTGCGCGACCACGACGACCGGACGCCGCTCGACCTCATCATCTCGCCCCACCGCAGTCTCAGCCTCCTGCCCTGGCCGGCTCTGCGCATCGACGACTCGGGCACCCGGCTGATCGAACGCGCCGTGCTCGGCCAGACCCCGGTCCTCACCTGCCTGACCGGACAGGCAACGCCGGTCACGACCGTGCCCGCACTGATCCGCCTGGTCGGCGGCCCGGAAGGGGTCGACATCGACCCCGAGGCGGCGGCTTGGGGCCTCTCCCCCGGGCAACTCAGCCACGCCCGGACGGTGCCCGGCGCTCAGATCGCGCCGAAACTGAGCGCCGCCCTGCGCAACAGCCGGGATCCCTGGTGCTTCCTGCACGTCGCGGCCCACGGCGACGGCACCGGCCTGGGGCAACATCTGATGCTGCCGGACGAGCCCGACGGCCGGCTGTCGGCCGCGTTCGCCCTCAGCCTGCACTGGCCGGAGTCGGCGCTGATGGCCTCCTGCAAGATCGGCCTGATCGACAACCTCGAGCACGACGAGTTGCTGAGCTTCGTGATGGCGGTGCTCGCGGGCGGCGGCCGCTGCGTCGTCGCGGCCACCGATTCGGTCGGCGACCTGCCCGCCGGCCGGCTGGCGCGCCGGCTCGCCGAGCGGGTCCCGGACGGAGTCCACTCGCTCGACCGGGCACTGCGAGAGGCCCAGATCAGCCTGTCCGCACACGCGGACGAGCTGGACTGGGCCCTCTTCAACGCCTACGTCAGATAGGGCGGGCCGGCTCGACCGGAATGCCGAGCTCCTGGGAGATGGTGGCGGCCCGGCCGGGCTGGCCGGCCAGCTTGTCGAGCACGAACCAGCGCGCCCGCCAGGCCTTGAAGCCCGGGACCCCACCGAACGCCGCCCGGCACGCCTCGGCTCCGGCGAAGAGGTTCGGCATGCTCGACCCGCCGAACCCGCGGAACGTCGTCCGCTGCGTCGTACGGCCGTGGTTGTCGGTGATGGTCTCGGTCATCCAGGCGCTCATGTCCTCGACCGCCGCGTCGTCCAGCACCCGGTGGGACAGACAGGGCGCGAAGTCGAGGGTGCTCGGCAACTCGTGACCGGGCATCAGCAGCCCGGCCGCGGTCCGCATCTGCACGACGGCGATCTGGAGGTCGGGTCGCAGCTCGATCCGCTCGCCCGAGGACTTCTCGATCGGCCGCTCGATGTAGGAGTAGGCGCTGTCGAACCGCTTCTGCAGGTTGCGGCGGGTCTCGTCCCACGAGTTGTCGCTGCCGAGCGGGAACAGGCCGAGCCGTTCCATCTCCGGCGAGAGTGCGAGCAGGAGCAGGATCGCGCGGGCCGTCATGACGCCCGGATTGATGAAGCTCGTCGGCAGGGCGAGGCCTTCCTCGGTCACCTCGTCGACGAAGCCGTGCCGGCGCTTGACCCGGTCGGCGACCTCCAGCGCCTGCTCGCCGACCTCGATTCCCTTGACGACCTGCCGATACAGCTTGAGCAGGTAGTCGTCGGCGTCCGCACCGTTCGGCGCGAAGTCGTCGGTCCACCGGTCGATCACCATCTCGGCGGTGCGGCACGCGGTCCCGGTCTCGGCCAGCGCCAGTTGAAGGAAGATCTCGTCGAGCGCGCGCAGGTCCCGGTCCAGCTCCTCGAGGTCCCGGCCGAGATGGTAGGTCTGGAAATCGGCGTGCGCTTCACGGGCTTCGTCGTGCAACTCCTGCGCTTTGACGTACGCCTGCTCGTCGTCGTGCTTCGACTCGGCCAGGGCGAGCGCCCGGTAGGCGCCGAGCGCCAGGATCGCGTACTCCGGCCAGGGCAGCTGACGAGCGGCGTTGGTGACTCGCAGGATCACGTCGTACCGGTCGCTCGCCTTCCGGCCCGACTCACCGCCCTCCTGACGGAACCGGTGCGGCATCTGCTGCAGGGCGGTCCACGTCGTCTCGTACATCAGCCAGCCCATCAGCCGCAGCGTCTCGGCCATCCGGGCGTCCGGCGACTGGGTCCGCGGGATCAGGCGGTACTCCGCGACGTCCGCCTCGATCGCGGCGGTCAGCGCGTTCAGGTCGCCGTCGTACTTCCTCGGGGTCAGCCGGCGCATCTCGCCGGCGAGGGTCCTCAGCTCTGCGGGCGTCATCATGACGATGGACCTCCTCCTGATCAGTTGTGGTCGCGCCGTTTCCGCAGGCCCCAGCCCACGGCGACGGCGATCGCGGCCAGCACGGCGGCCGCCGGGAGAGTCTTTTCGTGGCCGGGTGGCCGCGAGTGGGCACGGGCCAGCCAGGTGCACGCGAGCCAGCCCAGGGCGGCACCGAGCCCGGCGGCCGCGATCGCCGCCGCGACCACCAGGCGCCGGCGGGCGAGCGGGCTCAGCGCCGCTGTGCCCAGCGGGAGAGCGAGCCCGAGCAGGGTCACGGCGACGATGAACGGGGTCTCCAGCGACCGGTAGGTCGGCCAGTCGTAGTTGAGCGTCTGCGAAGCGGCGAGGGCCAGGCCGGCCGCCGCGATCACCGAGGTCTGCAGCAGGGTGAGCCATTCGCTGCGAGCGCCGAGATCACGCAGCCGCTTCTCGGTCTCGGCCAGCCCGACACGGGCCAGCGGTTCGGCGTACGCGACGGCGTCGTGCTGACCGCCGATCGCGTCGTCCACCTCGGTCAGCAGCCACGTCGTGTAGTCGCGGTCGGCGGCCGACAGCGTCATGAAGCTCCCGGCATTGGCCGCGGCGGCGTCGATCGTCCGGCGAACCGTGCGCAGAACGGCCTCCCCGGCCGCCGCCAGGGCGGTCCGGCGCTGAAGCGTGTCCAGCAGCCGATCGCGCTCGCCGGCGCTGGGGAACCCGGCCCGCTCCGCCGCCTCGAACCTGGCCGCCAGGTCGTGCAGGGCGCCCGGCGGTGAGACGGCCCGGCGTTCGGCAAAGCGCCGCGCCTCGTGCCGCACGATCGCCATCTGCCACAGATAGCCGGGTAACGGCGGAAGGACCGCGTTGCCCGACGGCCACAGCAGCGCGTCCGCCGCCGCCTCGGCGCTCGCGGGGGCGAGCAGCACCAGCACGCGATCGGCCCGGTCGGCGGGACTGTTCGCCGTCTCCCACAGGAAGATGCCGTCAACGGCACTGACCAGGGCGGACAGCACCAGGGCGGGCACGCCGGGAAGGGCGGTCCGGACCTCCTTCGCCAGCCGGGCCTCGTCACCGTCACCCTCGTACAGGGCGTAGAAGAGCCGGACCCGTCCGACGTAGCCGTCACCCCCGGCGTCCGGCCACTCCCGATCCAGATCGGCCCAGCCGGCGTCGGCCCCGGCCGGAGCGAGGCAGACCAGCACCGCGGAGAGGCGCGCGTTGTCGTATCGCAAGGCCTGGTAAACACGGTCCGCGGCCGGCGACGAGCGCAGCCATCGCGGCCAGGGTCCGCCCGGGCGGACCGACGCGTCCTCGGACAGGCTCGTCATCCCGAGAGCCAGGCATTTCTTCTCCAGCGCCGTCATCGTCTCGTGGTGATGAGCCGGGTCGAGGTAGGTGTGGACGTGCAGGGCGGGCGCGAGCAGTGTCATCGGTCCTTCCCGGCGTCGCCCTTCGCCGTCCGGGCCGCCTCGATCTTCCGGCTCAGATTTTCCTCCGCGCTGCGCAAAAGCGGCGGCGGCTCGACCTTGCCGGGGTCGAGCCGGGCCCGGGCGACCTGACGGGAGCTCGATACGAGCTTCTCCAGGAGGTCGCGCTGGCGGCGGAGCTCGTCGAGGTCATCGCGGTCGAGGGCGTGCTGCATGCGGCGCAGGAAGCCGGCCACCTCGTCCCAGTCGGCCGGAGGCAGCGTGAGGCGCTGCACGTAGGCGACCGCCTCCGCCGCGTGGGTCAGGGCGCCGTCCCGCTGCTCTTGTTTCTCGGTGCTCATCGATGGTCACCGTACGTCAGATCGCGCGCCTTGAATGTCGCCCATGTGAGCGAAGTTCACCGACGGCTCGCCTGATCCCTATCGGACGGTACGGCCGCCGTCCCCACCGGATCGGCCCAGCGATTCCGGATCATCGTGCCGGCCGGGGGGCGGCGGTGTCAGGATGGGGTCATGGATCAGCAACAGCTTTCGAAGATCGCGCACGGAGCCGGCTTCTTCGCAGCGCTGGACCAGAGCGGGGGCAGCACCCCCAAGGCGCTCGAGCTGTACGGCGTGCCCCCGTCGGACTACCACGGCGACGACGAGATGTTCGACCTCATGCACGCGTTCCGGGAACGCATCATCACGTCACCGGCGTTCACGGGCGACCGGATCCTCGGCGCGATCCTGTTCGAGCAGACCATGGTCCGCGACATCGACGGGGTGCCCGCCCCGCGATACCTGTGGGACCGCAAGAACATCGTCCCGTTCGTCAAGGTCGACGAGGGACTCGCCGAGGAGTCCGGCGGCGTACGCCTGATGAAACCCTTCACCCGGCTCGAGCCCCTGCTCGAGCGGGCGGCCGAGCGCCGGGTCTTCGGCACCAAGATGCGGTCGTTCATCAGCCACGCCGACGCCGACGGCGTCGCCGCCATCCTCGATCAGCAGTTCCGGTACGCCGCACAGATCCTCGACGCCGGGCTGGTGCCCATTCTCGAACCCGAGGTCGACATCCGCAGCGCGGACAAGGAGAAGGCCGAGGAGCTGCTGAAACAGGGCATCCTCGACCGCCTCACGCGGGTACCGGGCGGATCTTCGGTGATGCTCAAGCTCTCCATCCCGACGGTCGACGACTTCTACGCCGACCTGATCGACCATCCGTCGGTTCTGCGGGTCGTCGCGCTCTCCGGCGGCTACAGCCAGGAGGAGGCCGACGCCCGGCTGGCCCGCAACCACGGGCTGATCGCGAGCTTCTCCCGCGCGCTGGTGCAGGACCTGCGCCGCGACCAGTCCACCGCCGAATTCGACCGCACGCTGGCCGCCGCGACCACCGCGATCTACAACGCGTCGGTGACCTGAACCGCTGACCCGCACGGTGGTGCGGGCTGAGTTCTACTCGGGCTCCCTCGTCATTTCCGCTACATCGGCGGTCTGGTCGGGTGCCGCTTCGAGCAGGCGCAACGCGGCCTCGACGACCGGGGTCCCCGGCCCGGCCAGGCGGAGATCCTTGGCCGCCAGCGCGATCGGGAAGTCGGCGGTCGTGCTGGCGGCCCTCTTCAGAGCCGGGCCCAGTGGGCCATCACGCAGCAAGTCCTCGTCGACGCCGAGCGCCTTCGCCACGGCCAGGGTGTCGTGGAGTGCGGCGAGGGCCGTGACCATCGCCGTGTTCACGACCAGCTTCGCGGCGCTGCCGTCGGACACCCGCTTGATCGTGCCGAGGTCGTTCAGAACCGGTTCGGCCTTTTCGATCACCTCCGGCGGCCCGCTGACGAAGATGATCAGGGTGCCGGCCCGGGCCGCGTCGACGCTGCCGGCGACCGGGGCGTCCACCAGGGACACCCCTTTGATAGCCGCCGTTTCCGCCGGCCCGATGGTCGACATCTGGACGACCGTCGTCGCGCTGTCGAGATGTGCCGCGTCGATCGTCTCCCGGACCGCCGGGCCGTCGGTCAGCATCGTGATCACCAGCTCCACGCCGGCGGCCGCCGCGGCCGGGGTCGGTTCGCGCTTGGTGCCCGGTATGGCGGCCTTCGCCGGATCGCGGTTCCAGACCGTGACGTTGTGCCCGGTCGCGACCAGCCGAGCGGCGATAGCACTGCCCATGCGTCCGGTGCCCAGCACTGCGAGATCAGTCATGCGGCCAACGCTAGGCCGCTCCCCGGCACACGACCAGCGAATGTCCGGCCTGGCCGGGCCCTGCTGCCCCACGCCGACGCCGTGCTCGACCGGCTGACCACCGGCCGCCGGTCCGTCGACTCGCTGGACACCCTCGAAGCGGAGCCGGCGCCGACGGTCTAGCGGCCGGATCTGACAAGCCCTCGGATGCCGGCCGCAGTGGTCCGGCCCGGGGTGCCGCCGCGCAGGTGGCGGGCGGCGGCGGCGAGGTCGGCGAAGGTCGCGGCGGGGAGCATGGCGTCGCAGAACGGCAGGGCGGCGGCCATGGCCGCCACCCGCGGGGCGAAGCCGGGTGCGCCGGCGCGGGGATTGAGCCACAGGATCCGGTACGCGCGGCGGCGCAGCCGGGCCATCGACGCCGCCAGCCGGGCGGGCGGTTCGCTGTCCCAGCCGTCGGAGGCGACGATGACGAGAGCCCCGCGCAGCGTGTTGCCGTGGTGGGAGTCCAGCAGCGCGTTGAGGTTGGCGGCGATGCGGGTGCCGCCGAAGCGGTCGGTCACCGCCGCGGTGGCCTGGGCGATCGCCTGCCGGGGCGAGGTGTGCCGCAGGGCCGGGGTGAGCCGGGTCAGCCCGGTGGCGAACGCGAACGCCTCGGCGTCGGCCACGGTGGTGAAGGCTCGCATCAGATGCAGGTAGGCGGCCGCCTGAGCCTGCATCGAGCCGCTGACGTCACAGAGCAGCACGACCCGGCGCGGACGCCGGACGGGTCGCTGTCGAGCGATTTCGACCGGCTCCCACGCCGTACGCCGGGAAAGCGCAACCGTCGCCCGCAGCGCAACCCGCCGCCCGGCCGGATCGGTCTCGTGCCGGCGGGTCCGCCGGGTCGGCCAGCGGGTGAGCTCCTCGCGCAGGGCCGCGCCGAGCTGCTCGATCTGCGCCGCGTCGAGGTCGTCGAACGGTCGCTCGGCCAGCGTGGCCAGGGCGCTCGGCCGCAGAAGAGGCACCGCCGGGCCGTCGGCCGCCTCGGCCCCGGCCGCCACCGGCGTCGGCCGGGTCGCCCACGGCAGCCCGCCGCCGTCGGCCGCCCGTTCGGTGTCGGCCCGCACCGGCACGTGCACGTCGTCGCGGCGGTTGCCGGGCGGCTCGGTGGCCCGGTTGAACGGGAGCTGCGGGGCATCGGTGAAGATCGCCGCGAAGACCCGGTCGAAGGCGGCGAGATCGGGCTGCCGGCGGACGGTGGCTACACGGAGTGCCCAGTAGACGGCTTCGGGGCTGTCGAGCGAGCATGCTTCCAGGGCGCCGACGAGGTCGCCGGTCTCGGTGAGGCCGGCTTGCAGGCCCGCTCTGCGCAACCGCGCGATGAACGACACGGCGAACGCCGCGCGGTCGATGCCACGGAAGACCACCGGCACCGGGTTATCCACAGGCGTCCCCCACGATCTTCATTTTTCCGCCAGAATCGAAACCGGGGGTGGCCCCGAGCGGCCGGGGCCGGGGCCGAGCCAGGGTCGGTCGAAGCGGGGCCAGGGTCGGTCGAAGCAGGGCCAGGGTCGGTCGAAGCAGGCCCGGGTCGGTCGAAGCCGGGCCACGGCCGGTCGAAGCCGGGCCACGGTCGGGGCGGACAGCTCAGCGGCGGCCGACGAGCCAGGCGATCACGGCGCCGATGACGACTACGACGACGGCGACCGGGATCAGTCGCTTGTAGACCGAGCTTCCGGCGACGCTCAGCAGGTCGATCGGCTCGGGCTCCTCGGCGGTCAGGGCCCGCGAACGGGTGGCGGCCGTCGAGCCGGAGGCCGGGGCCGCGCGCGGCGCGGGCGAAACCGCCAGCTCATCCGGATCGGACGACCCGGCCTGAGAAGCGGGCAACGGGGCGGTGGCGGAGGAGCCGGCCGAGCCCGACGGCGCCGGAACGGCCGGGAAACGGGACGCGGCCCGCGATGACGCTGAAGTGGCGCCGTTGAGCGGGGGCGAGGAGACGGCGGTGTCGGGAACGGTTTCCACGGCGGCCGCTGAGGGAGCGACGGCCGGCTCGGACTGAGCAGGCACGGCGGCCTCGGAAACGACCGGACCAGCATCGGAAGCGGCCGGAGCAGCAGCGCCGGAAGCGGCCGGAGCAGCAGCGCTGGAAGCGGCCGGAGCGGCGTCGGAAGCGGCCGGAGCGGCGTCGGAAGCGGGCCCGTCGGGGGTGACCGTGTCGGCGGCCAGCTTCGCCTCCAGGTTGGTGACGAACTGGGCCAGGAGCTTGCTCGACACCTCCTTGATCATGCCGCTGCCGAACTGGGCCAGCTTGCCGGAGATTTTCAGGTCGGTGTCCACGCTCACCGTGGTGCTGTCGCCGGAGGGGCGCAGGACCGCCGTCACCACGGCCGAAGCGTTGCCGGCCGAGCGGGCGTCGCGGCCCTTGGCGTCGATCGACGCGCGGTGGTCGGCGTCGGACCTCTCCAGGAAGCGGGCCGTGCCGGCGAACTCGGAGATCACCGGGCCGACCTTGATCTTCACCTTGCCCTTGTAGGTGTCGTCCTCGACGCCGGTCAGGACGGCACCGGGCATGCACGGGGCGATCGCCTCGAGGTCGGTGAGGAGTTTCCAGGCCGCTTCGATCGGGGTGTGCACGGTGAACTCGTTGGTGATCTTCATGGCGCCTCCTGGGGTACGGCTTCGGCGATCGTGCGCCGGTCGTCGGGGGTCTTGGCGATGGCGCCGAGGGTGCGCAGCGCGTCGCCGGGAGCGAGGTCGGTGGCGCCGAGCGCGGCCAGCGCCGACACCCAGTCGATCGTCTCGGCGAGGCCGGGCGACTTGTCGAGATCGAGCTGCCGGAAGCGCCCGACCAGCTCGGTCGCGCTGCGGATCAGCGGCCCGGTCGCGCCCGGGACGGCCCGCCGGACGATCTCCACGGCCCGCGCCGGGGCCGGGAACTCGATCCAGTGGTACAGGCACCGGCGGCGCAGGGCGTCGTGCAGGTCGCGGCTGCGGTTGGAGGTGAGCACCACGACCGGCGGGGTGATCGCGGTGAAGGTGCCCAGCTCAGGCACCGTGACCGAGGCCTCGCCGAGGAACTCGAACAGCAGCGCCTCGAACTCGTCGTCGGCCCGGTCGATCTCGTCGATGAGCAGGACGGGCGGGGTCGGACCGGTATGACGCACGGCGCGAAGGATCGGCCGGTCCTGAAGAAACGAGGCGGTGAACAGGTCGGCGTCGTCGAGCTTCTCGTTCCGGGCCTCGGCGAGCCGGATCGCGAGCAGCTGGCGCTGGTAGTTCCACTCGTAGAGCGCCTCGCCCGGGGTCAGGCCCTCATAGCACTGCAGCCGGATGAGCGGCGTGTCGAGTGCGGCGGCCAGCGCCTTGGCGGCCGCGGTCTTGCCGACGCCGGGCTCACCTTCGAGCAGCAGCGGCTTCCCCAACCGCAACGCGAGAAAGACGGCCATCGCGAGGCCGTCGTCGACGAGGTAGTCCGCGGCGTCGAGCGCCGAGCGGACGTCGGCCGGTGACTCGATCACGAGAGCAGCCGCTCGTAGTCGGCCCACGTGTCCACATCGATCGGTACCGGCCCGTCGACCGGCACCTCGGTCACCGGATAACGCCCCGAGTGCAGCAGTTTCCACACCGCCTTGTCGCCGTGCAGCTGCGACATTTCCCCGAACACCGGCCGCCGGAAGAGGAAGGGGTGTCCGAGACCGTCGTGATACGCGCAGACCCCGAGCGGGGTGGGCACGGCCGAGACCCGCAGCACGTCGCGCGGGGAAACACCCGGCTGGTCGCCGAGCAGCAACACGACCGCGTCGGCCGTGACGTGCGAGATGGCCGTACGGATCGATGAGCCGCACCCGGTCGAGAAGTCCGGGTTGTCGACGACCGTGCAACCGCTGAGGTCGACCGTCGCGCGGACCTGCGCCGCCGAGCCGCCGAGGGCGACGAACAGTTCGGCGAAGCCGCACGCGCGGGCGACGGAGAGGGTGGCGTCGAGCAGGGTGCGCCCGCGATAGGGCAGCAACTGCTTGGCCTCGCCGAGACGAAGCGAGCCGCCCGCCGCGAGAACCAGCCCGGAGACCGCCATCACGCCGCCGCGAGGAAGGTGTCGAGGCAGCCCTGGCAGCAGAACCACTGGTCACCGGCGTGTGGCGTGTCCGGCCCGATCACGACGGTCATCCCGCACATCGGGTCGACCGCCTGCCGTGGCATCGTCTCGGTCAGGACCGCCCGACCTTCGGTCCGGCGGTCCCGGATCACTTCGGCCAGGATCGACAGTGCGATCTCCGGCGGCGTACGCGCCCCGATGTCGATGCCCGCCGGGGTGTGAATCCTCGCCCGCTCCTCGCCGGTCAGCTCCATGCCGTCGAGCACCACCGCGCCCCGCTTGCGGCTGGCCACCAGCGCGAGGTAGCCGACCCGGGCGTCGAGCGCGCCCCGCAGGGCGGCCTCCTCGTCGCGTCCGAGCCCGGCCACCACCACCGCGGCCGCTCCCGCGTAGTCGCCGTCCGAGACCACCTCGAACTCGAGGTAGCGGGCCAGGTCGGCGACCGCGCGGGCGATCGGCGTCCGCCCGACCACGCCGAACAGCGGCTTCGGCAGCACCGGCCGCAGGAAGATCTCCAGCGCCCCTCCGGAGTGGCAGGGGTTGACCACCACCAGCGCCCCGGGCGCCGACGGGAACTCGGACGACGATTCGGGGAGCACGCGCAGCAGCAGGGAGTCGCCGGAAGTCAGGGTGTCGAGGGAAGCGGCCCGGACCGAGCTCTCCGCGCACACGCCGCCGACGAAGCCCTCGATCGAGCCGTCGGTCAGGATGACGGCGTCGTCGCCGGGCCGGGCCGAGGTGGGTTCCTGGGCCCGGACGACGGTGGCGTGGACGAAGGGCTTTCGGGAGGCGGTCAGCTCCTGGATGCGATCGGCGGTGGTGCTCATGCGGAACTCCTCACAGCCCTAAACGGGCGGGTTCGCCCGGCCCTGCATGGCGTCCCAGACCCGGGACGGGGTGAGCGGCATGTCGGCGTGCCGTACGCCGAACGGCTTGAGGGCGTCGACCACCGCGTTGACGATGGCCGGCGGCGAGCCGACCGTGGCCGACTCCCCCACGCCCTTGGCCCCGATCGGGTGGTGCGGCGACGGGGTGACCGTGAAGCCGGTCTCCCAGTCGGGCACCTCGAGCGCGGTCGGGATGAGGTAGTCCATGAGCGAGGCGCCGAGGCAGTTGCCGTCCTCGTCGAAGGCGATCATCTCCATCAGCGCCATCCCGACGCCGTCGGTGAGCCCGCCGTGCACCTGGCCCTCGATGATCATCGGGTTGATCCGGGTGCCGCAGTCGTCGACCGCGATGAACCGCCGGACCTTGACCGCCGCGGTGCCCGGGTCGACGTCGACCACGCAGATGTAGGCGCCGTGCGGGTAGGTGAGGTTGGGCGGGTTGTAGACGATCTGCGCCTCGAGGCCGCCCTCGACGCCATCGGGGAGGTCGCCGGCGCCGTGAGCCTTCATCGCGATGTCCTGGATGGTCACCGAGCGGCCGGGGTCGCCGGCCACGTGGAACGAGCCCTTCTCCCACGCCAGGTCGTCGGGCGCGACCTCGAGCATGCCGGACGCGATCAGCCGGGCCTTGTCGCGGACCTTGCGGGCGACCAGCGCGGCCGCGGCGCCGCTGACCGGGGTCGACCGGCTGCCGTAGGTGCCGAGGCCGAACGGCGTCTGGTCGGTGTCGCCGTGCACCACCTCGATGTCGTCCGGCGGGATGCCGATCTCCTCGGCCACGATCTGCGCGAACGTCGTCTCGTGCCCCTGGCCCTGCGACTGCACGGAAAGCCGGACGACCGCCTTGCCGGTCGGGTGCACGCGCAGCTCGCAGCCGTCGGCCATGCCCAGGCCGAGGATGTCCATGTGCTTGCGCGGGCCGGCCCCGACCGCCTCGGTGAAGAACGAGATGCCGATGCCCATCAGCTCGCCGCGCTCACGTTTCGAGGCCTGCTCCCGCCTCAGGTCGGCATAGCCCGCCATGTCCATGGCCAGGCGCATGGTGGGCTCGTAGTTGCCGGAGTCGTAGACCCAGCCGGTCCTGGTCTCGTACGGGAACTGCTCGGGCTGGATGAAATTCTTCAGCCGCAGCTCGGCCGGGTCCATCGCGAGCTCGTCGGCCAGGCAGTCGACGATCCGTTCGACCAGGTAGACGGCCTCGGTGATGCGGAACGAGCACGCGTACGCGACCCCGCCCGGCGCCTTGTTGGTGTAGACCGCGGTCATGTTGCAGTACGCGGCCTCGATGTCGTAGCTGCCGGTGAACACGCCGAAGAAGCCGGCCGGGTACTTGACCGGCGCCGCGGTGCCGTTGAACGCGCCGTGGTCGGCCAGCACGTGCGTACGGATGGCCAGGATCTTGCCGTCGCGCGTCGCCGCGATCTCGCCGCGCATGATGTAGTCCCGCGCGAAACCGGTGCTGATCAGGTTTTCCGAACGGTCCTCCATCCACTTGACCGGCTTGCCGGTGACGATCGAGCCGACGATCGCGCAGACGTACCCGGGGTAGATCGGCACCTTGTTGCCGAAGCCCCCGCCGATGTCGGGCGAGATCACCTGGATCTTGTGCTCGGGGATGCCGGCCACGATCGCGTAGAGCGTGCGGTGGGCGTGCGGGGCCTGGGTGGTCGACCAGAGCCGCAGCTTGCCCTCGACCGGGTCGAAGTCGGCGACCGCACCGCACGTCTCCATCGGCGCCGGGTGCACGCGGGGATAGACGAGGTCCTGCTGGACGACCACGTCGGCCCGGGCGAAGACGGCCTCGGTCGCGTCCTTGTCGCCGGTCTCCCAGTCGAAGCAGTGGTTGTCGGCCTTGCCTTCCAGGTCGTCGCGGATCACCGGAGCGCCGGGTTCCAGCGCCCGGCGGGCGTCGATCACCGGATCCAGTACGTCGTACTCCACGTCGATGAGCTCGAGCGCGTCCCGCGCCGCGTACCGGTTCTCGGCCACCACGAAGGCGACCTCCTGGCCCTGGAAACGCACCTTGTCGGTGGCGAGCACGGCCTGCACGTCGTTGGAGAGCGTGGGCATCCAGGCCAGGCCGAGGCCCTTGAGGGTCTCGCCGGTGACGACCGCCTGGACGCCGGGCGAGGCCTCGGCGGCGCTGGTGTCGACGCTGACGATGCGGGCGTGCGCGTAGGGCGAGCGCAGGATGGCCAGGTGCAGCATGCCGGGCAGCTGAACGTCGTCGGTGTAGCGGCCGCGGCCGCGTACGAATCGTGGGTCTTCCTTGCGCAGCATCCGGCCGTGGCCGAGCGGCTTCTGGTCGTTGTCCTCGAAGGTGGAGATCCTGGCATCCTGCGTCGTCGTCATTTCGCCGCCTCCGCTGCCTCGTGCACGGCTGCCCACCGGACGGAACGGACGATCGTCGCGTATCCCGTGCAGCGGCAGATCTGACCGCTGATCGCCTCGCGGATCTCGCCGTCGGTCGGGTCGGGGTTGTTGTTGAGCAGGGCCCGGGCGGTCATCATCATCCCGGGCGTGCAGAACCCGCACTGCAGGCCGTGGCACTGGATGAAACCCTGCTGGACGGGGTCGAGCTCGGCGCCCTGCGCCAGGCCTTCGACCGTACGCACCTCGTGCCCGCCGGCCATCGCGGCGAGCACCGTGCACGACTTGACGGGCTCGCCGTCGAGCCAGACGACACAGGTGCCGCAGTTGCTCGTGTCGCAGCCCCAGTGGGTGCCGGTCAGCCCCAGCACGTCGCGCAGGAAGTGCACGAGGAGCAGCCGGCCTTCGATCTCGCGGCTGACCTCGACGTCGTTGACGGTCATCGTGACCTGCATCAGTGTGCGCTCCCTGCTCGCTCGACGGCCTTCCGGAGAGTGCGCCTGGTCAGTTCGCCGGCCAGGTGGCGCTTGTAGTCGGCGCTTCCGCGCTGGTCGGTCGCCGGGTCGCAGCTGCGGGCGGCGATGGCGGCGGCTTGCGAAAAGAGGTCCTCGCTCGGCGCGTTGCCCCGCAGCGTTTCCGATATTTCGGGAATTCCGGTGGTATTGGGTCCAACGGCCGCCAGCCCCACCCGCGCGTCCGCGATGACCCCGTCGGCCAGCCAGACCGCGGCACCCGCCGAGACCACGGCCCAGTCGCCGGCCCGGCGCTCGACCTTCTCGTACGCGCTGCCGCCGCCGGCCCGCAGCGGGAACCGGACCTCGACCAGCATCTCGCCGTCGCCGACCGCCGTCTCGTACGGCCCGACGTGGAACTCCTCCATCGACACCACCCGCTCGGCGCCGCCCGGGCCCCGGATCACGCAGCTGGCGTCGAGCGTGGTGCAGACCGCGGACAGATCCTCGGACGGGTCGGCCTGGCAGAGCGAGCCGCCCAGCGTGCCCCGGTTGCGTACCACCGGGTCGGCGATCACGCGCTCGGCGTCCCGGAAGATCGGGAACGCGGCGGCCAGCTCGTCCGATTCGAGCAGTTCGCGGTGCCGGGTCAGGGCGCCGATGTGTACCTCGCCGGGGCCGGTGCGGATGTAGCCCAGCTCGCCGTGCAGATCATTGATGTCGATCAGATATTCGAAGTTGGCCAACCGGAGCTTCATCATCGGCAGCAGACTGTGCCCGCCCGCGACGAGCCGGGCGGTGTCGCCCAGCCGCTCCAGCAGCCCGATGGCGTGATCCACGCTCGTCGCGCGTTCGTATTCGAACGGAGCCGGCACCTGCATGCTGCACCTCCGGGGTTTCGCCGAATCTTGCGCCGACCTGCGGCAAAGTCAACAGCGACCTAAGCGATCTCTTAACTCGCCGTTGACGGGGCACCGGGCGATCACGGATGGTGCGACTATGCGGGACATCGTGGACGGCCTGGCCGCCTGGCGCTCCGCCGGGCGTGCGTTCGCGTTGGCCACGGTCGTGCGCACCTGGCATTCGGCGCCGCGGCAGCCGGGCGCGGCAATGGCCGTGAACGATCAGGGTGAGGCGCTGGGCAGCGTGTCCGGCGGGTGCGTCGAGGCCGCGGTCTATGCGGCGGCCGAAGAGGTGCTCCGCACCGGAAAGGCACAGACCCAGACGTACGGGGTGAGCGACGACCAGGCGTTCGAGGTCGGCCTGACCTGCGGCGGGACCATCGAGGTGCTGGTCCAGCCGGACACCGCGCTGACCGGGATCGACGAGGTGATCGCGGCGATCCGGCAGGGCCGGCCGGTCGCCACGGCGTCGGTCGAGAACGCCCAGCTGGTGGTCTGGCCGTCCCGCTCCACCGGCAGCCTGGGCGACGCCGAGGTGGACCACTCCGCCGCGGCGCAGGCGGCCGGGATGCTGGCGGCCGGCACGACCGGCACCGTCCGCGCGTGCGAGGTGCCGGTCTTCGTCCAGTCGTACGCCACCCCGCCCCGCATGATCGTCTTCGGGGCGATCGACTTCGCGGGCGCGGTGGCCCGGATCGGCCGGTTCCTCGGTTACCACGTGACGGTCTGCGACGCCCGCGGCGTCTTCGCCACCCGCAAGCGCTTCCCGGACGCCGACGAACTGGTCGTCGAATGGCCGCACCGGTACCTGGAGACGACCCCGGTCGACGAGCGGACCGTGCTGTGCGTGCTCACCCACGACCCGAAGTTCGACATCCCGCTGCTCGAGGTCGCGCTGCGGACGAGAGCCCGCTACGTCGGGGTGATGGGCTCGCGGCGCACCCAGGAGGAGCGGACGCAGCGGCTCCGCGAGGCCGGCGTGAGCGACGACGCGCTGGCCCGCCTGTCGGCGCCGATCGGACTCGACCTGGGCGCCCGCACCCCCGAGGAGACCGCGGTCGCGATCGCGGCCGAGATCATCGCCCGTTCCCAGGGCGGAACCGGGCTGCCGCTGACCGAGCTGCGGACGCCGATCCACGGGGCCGAACAAGACCGGGCCGAACAAGACCGGGCCGGACAAGACCGGGCCGGACAAGAGCGGGCCACATAGGAGCGGATCCACCTAAGATTGGCCCGTGACCACGGAGGGCACCTTTCTCGGCAGCCTGCCACCCTCCGTCGCCGCCGAACTGGTGGCCGGCAGCACCCGCAAACGGTTCGAGAGCGGGCGCGTGCTGATCCGCGAGGGCGGCACCGACAACCACGTGATCCTGCTGCTCAGCGGCTTCGTCAAGGTGACCACCGCGGTCGAGGGCTACGAGACGCTGCTCGGCATCCGGCTCCCGGGCGAGGTGGTCGGCGAGATCGGCGCACTCACCGGCGAGCCCCGCAACGCGACCGTCACCGCCTGCGGCCGGGTCACCGCGGGCCTGCTCTCGCGGGCCCGGTTCGAGGAGTTCCTCAGCCGCCGGCCCGACGCGGCCCGCCTGGTCGCCGGCGCGGTCGCCCGCCAGCTGCGGTGGGCCAACCGGCGGCGCTCCGACTTCGCCGCCTTTCCGGCCCACATCCGGCTGGCCCGGCTGCTCTCCGAGATCGCCGAGGTGTGCGGGCGGGACCGGCCGGACGGCACGGTCGAGCTCGCGGTGCCGCTGAGCCAGCCCGAACTCGCCGCGATGATCGCGATCGCCCAGGCCACCGTGCAGAAGGCGATGCACGATCTGCGCGACGCCGGGCTCATCTCCACCGGCTACCGGCGGCTGGTGCTGCTCGACCCGGTCCGGCTGGCCAAGCTGGCGTCGCCTTTCTGAGATCACCTATTTCGAGCAGGTTCGCGGTAGATACCGGGCCGACCATCAACCCTGTCGACACTGAGGGAGGGGCGATGGTGTCTCTGATTGGGCGCGAGGAGGAGATCCGGCAGGCGCTCGAGGTGCTCGGCACGCTGCCGGTCGGTCAGCCGTCGGTGCTGGTCATCGAGGGTCCGGCGGGCAGCGGCCGGAGCCGGCTGCTGGCCGAGATCGCGGTGCGGGCCCGGGATCGCGGCTGGCGCACGGTCGGCGAGGCCGGCTGGATCACCGCCGACCGGGCCCGGCGCCTGTGGCAGCGGGCCCGCCGCGAACCCGGCCCGTTGCTGCTGACCTGCGACCATCCGCATCGGATCGAGCCCGGCGCGTGGCCCGCCCTCGACCGGCTGGCCGAGACGGTGCCGGTGCTGGTGACGGTCACCGGCCGGATCGAGGCCGACCCGCTCGCCGCCGACCATCTGCTCGGCGCCGAGACCCACCACATCCGCCTGCCACCGCTCACCCCGGCCGAGGTGGCCGCGCTGGTGGCGTCCGAGCTCGGCGGGCAGCCGGCCGACGGCCTGCTCGCTCTCTGCCGGGTCGCGGCGGGACGCCCGGGCGCGCTGGCCGATCTGCTGGCCGATCTGCGCGAGGAGGAGCTGGTGCGGGCCGGGGACGGGCGGATCGGCCTCGCCGCGGTGCGGCTCCCCCGGCGTACGGAAGCCCGGCTGCAGCGGCAGGTGGCCACGCTCTCCCCGGCCGCCCGGCACCTGGTGCAGGCGGCGACCACGTTGCGCGGACGGTTCCCGCTCGCCCGACTGGCCCGGCTGATGCGGTCCGGTCTGGTGAGCCTGCTGCCGGCGCTCGACGAGGTGATCGCGGCCGGTCTGCTGGACGGGGACACCGAGTTGCTGACGTTCCGGCACGAGCTGGTGCGGGCCGCGGTCGAGGCGACGATGCCCCGGCCGGTGGTGGCGGCGTTGCGGAGCGAGCAACCGCGTACCGGACCCCGGCGTTCGCACCCACCGGCCGTGCCGCCCCGGCGGGGCGGGTTGCGTGACCTGGGGGTGCTCAGCGTGCGCGAGCGGGAGATCGCCGAGCTGGCCGGGCAGGCGCTGACCAACCAGCAGATCGCGGGGCGGCTGAACCGTTCGCCGCACACGGTCAACTACCACCTGCGCCAGATCTTCCAGAAACTCGGCATCAGCTCGCGCGTCGAACTGGCCGCCCTGACCGGCCGGGGTCACGCGGGCACCCGCCCGGGCGGCGCATAGATCCAGTCCAGATCGCTCAGGGTGAGACCGGCCAGGTGCCGGTCCCGCCGCCGCTGGTCGGCGCCGTCGGCCAGGTGGTTGTCGTGGGCGCCGGCCCGGGAGGCGGCGGCGACCTGCTCGGCCCGCTCCTGGCGGTCGGCGGCGTAGCCGGCCAGGCCGTCCGGGCCACCGATGTGCCGGGCCAACGATTCGGCGTCCTCCAGGGCCTGGCACGCGCCCTGGGCCAGGAACGGCAGCATCGGCACGGCCGCGTCGCCGAGCAGGGCGACCCTTCCCCAGCTGCGCGGGCCGGGAGCGGGCCGTTCGAACAGCGGATGGCGATCGAACGAGCGAGCGGCGGAAAGCAGGCCGCGCACGGTCGGATCCCATCCGGCGTAGGCCGGGAGCAGCTCGTCGGCCCGCACCCCACGAGCGGGCGGTGGGGGCACGGCGGCCGGAAGCGTGGCGACCAGGTTGAGGTTGCGGCCCTGGTCGATCGGATAACACACGAAGTGCCGGCCGGGGCCCAGCCAGACGAGCACGTCCACCGTGGAGAGCATGGTGCCCGGCACGACGGCCCGGTAGGCGACGTGCCCGCTGAACCTCAGCGGATCGGCGATCAGATGGGGCCGGACCGTCGAGTTGAGGCCGTCGGCGCCGATCACCACGTCGGCCGGCTCGAAACCGCCGTCGGCCACGGTCACTCCGGACCCGAGCAGCGCGGTGGCCGCCCGGCCCAGGTGCACCTGCGGAGCGACCACGTCGTACAGGAGCCGGCGCAGCGTCGAACGGCGCAGGGTGACGTAGGGATCGCCGTACCGGGAAAGCGCGTCCCGCCCGAGCGGGACCCGGCCGATGAGGCCGCCGTCGCGCCAGCGTCGCAGTTGGCGGCCGGCCGGCCGGAAGCCGCCGTCCAGCGCGGCACCCAGCCCGAGCCGCCGCAGGACCGCGGTGCCGTTCGGCGAAAGCTGCAGGCCACCGCCGGCCGAGCTGAGCACCCGGTCGCGTTCCAGCACGACGCAGCGGATCCCGCGACGCCTGAGCGCGATCGCCAGCGCCAGGCCGCCGATTCCCCCACCGGCCACGACAATCCTCATTCGAACTCCCGATCAGTAGTACTGAAGAGCCCGATCCCAGTCCTCGCCCGCCGCGAACAGCCCGCGCGGTTTCATCAGCTCGGGCCGGGCGGTCAACAGCCGGAACGGCACGAGCGAACCCGGCGGCATCGTTTCGATGCCGGCCTCGATCCCGTACGCCGACCCGACCGCATCCCCGAGCGCAGCGGCGGCCGTTGCCGCGTGCTCGGGCGACACCTCGATCTGCATGATCAAACGGTCGCCGGACGGGCGGGCCCGCCAGAAGCGCACGCCGTACTCCCCGGGCAGCCCGAAGACGAGTTCCTCGACGCCGACCTGGGTGAGCTCACCGGCCGCGAACGCGGTCCGCCCGAGGATCCGCACCCTCGGGAGCGCCCAGCCGCACGGGCAGTCGTCCAGCGAGACCTCGACCTCGTCCTCGGTGTTGTAGCGCAGCAACGGCATCGCCTCGCGATAGAGCGGCGTGACCACCAGCTGCCCGCGCCCCGCCGGCACCAGCCGGCCGCCGGCGAGCACCTCGAAGATCGCCCGGTCGGCCCACAGGTGCAGGTGGCCGTGCGGACACTGGCCGGCCAGGCTGCCGGTCTCGGTCGCGCCGTACTCCTCGACCACCGGCACACCCCAGATCTGCTCGATCCGGCGACGCTTCGCCGGGCTGAGCGGGTCGCCGCCGACGAAGAGCGCGCGGAGCGCCGGGAAGTCGCGGATGCCGGCCAGCTCGGCGGCGGCCGCCCAGAGCAGCGTGTCGGCGGCGAGCGACCACGTGACCGTCACGTCGAGGTCGTGCAGCAGCCGGACGACGGTCGAATAGGGCGTGGCCAGCGAGCGGTTGTCGGCCGGCACCACGGTTGCCCCGCGGGACCGGGCCGCCGCGTGGGCCAGATGCCCGGTGATCATCAAGGCGTAGGGCGTGCGCACCAGGAACGTGTCCGACGGCTCGATGCCGACGTGCTTGCGGGCATAGCGGTCGACCAGGTCGAGCCAGTCGTCGGCGGTGTAGTAGGACGCGGTCGGCGCGCCGGTGCTGCCGCTCGACTCGTGGTAGGTCGCCAGCTCGGACCTGTCGACCGCGAGCATCCCGAAGGGATAGGCGTCCCGCAGGTCCTGCTTGGTGGTCAACGGCATGTCCTCGAGGAGCGACAGGCCGAGCTTGCGATAGAACGGCGACCGCGCGGCCGCCTCCAGTGTCCGCGCGAGCTGTGCCTGCTGCAGGCGCCGCAGCCCCACGGCGTCGGTCCAATCTCCCAGGTGCGGGCGTCTCACCATGTCGTGTCCTCCCCCAGCAAGCGGCACGCGTTGGTCCACAACACCCGGTCGCGGTCGGCCGGCTCGAGCCCGAGTGCCGCGCACTTGGCCAGCTCGACCGCCGGATGCTGCAGCGGGAACTCGGTGCCGAACAGCACCCGCCCGGCCCCGAGCCGGTCGATCGCGGTGCGCGCGGTGACGGTCAGGCAGCCGGACAGCTCGGCCACGACATTGGGCAGGGGCGCCAGCTCGGCCAGCCCGGCGATCTCCAGCCCGGTGTGCCCGCAGTGCCCCCAGACCAGGGTGACCTGCGGAAACTCGAACGCCAGCCGGGCCAGGTCGGCCGGCCGGCAGCCGGGCCGGCCGGTCGTGACGACATAGACCGGATGCCGCATGGCGGCGGCGATCAGCACCAGTTCGGCCACGGCCGGCTCGTCCAACCGGAACCCGTGCACGGCCGGGGAGATCTCCAGGCCGCGGAAACGTTCCGCTTGCGTGCGGTACGCGTGGACATCGCGCCGCGGATCAGCGAAGTAGAACGGCAGCAACCGCCCGGTCGACCGGTCACACTCCGCGGCGACCGCCGGGTTGTCCGCCGACGCCTCGACCCGGCCGCCGTACGTGATCTGCACCGACAGCTCGTCCAGCCCGATCAGCCCGCCCGCGCTGACCGCGGCCCGGTCGATGCCGGCCCGGTCCATCGTCTGCAGCAGCCGGGCGCCGCCGCCCGGGACCAGCCGCGCGTGGAAGTCGAAGATGCCGGTCATGCTCGTCTTCTCACTGCTCGAAGCGCTGTTGGTCTCACCGCTCGAAGCGCTGTTGGTCTCACTGCTCGAAGCACTGTTGGTCTCACTGCTCGAAGCACTGTTCGTCGATCGGGTAGCCGACGTGCCGGTCGCGCCCCGGCAGGTAGCCGAGGATCTCGTCGCCCGGCTTGAGCTCGGTCGAGTTGAGCACGGCCGGTTCTCGTGCGGTTGGGCCCGGCCCCAGCACCCGCACGTGCCAGTCGTCCTGCACGATCAGGTTGGCCCGTTCCCCGCTCGGCGCGACCGCCTCGATGCTCAGCAGCGGCCGCGTCTCGATCTTCACCCGCCCGACGGTCACCCGCCGCGTACGCCCGTCCGCCCCCACCGCGAGCACGGTGTCGCCGGCGCTCAGTTCGCTCAGGTAGCGGGTCCGTTCCGGCCCGGCCAGCGTGTACGACATGACCGCACCGGCGTTGACCCGGAACGGCCGGGTCGGCATGTAGGGCAGTGGGTGGGTCTCGCTGACGCAGAGCAGCAGCGCCCGGGATCGCGACCCGGTCAGGATGCCCTCGTCCGGCCGCAGGTAGGAACACGTGTCGACGCAGGCCCGGTCGCCACGTCCGGCGTGCCGCACCGAGGTGACGGTGAACGTGGTCAGGGTCAGGTCGGCCGGGCGGTAGCGGACCACCTCGGCGAGCCGGGTCGCATCGCCGGGCGCGGCCGGCGCGAGCAGCACGGCGTCCGGCCCGTGCTCGAGCACAGCCAGGTGCACCTCGGCGTCCTCGACCGCGTCGACGGCAGTGACGATCGTGCCGGTCGCGCCGTCGGCGGCGGCGAGCACGATCTCCATCGGGATGTTGGTCGGGTCGCGGAACCGGATCAGCGTCACCGGGTCACGCCGCACGCTCTCGCAGGCCACGGCCAGCGTGACCGCATCGGTGACCTCGTGCCGGCCGCCGATCGGCACTGCGCCGTAGCGGCCCTCGAGGGCAGCCGGATCGCCGTGCCGCATCGGGTCGACCAGCACCAGGTCGGCGTTGCCGATGTCGTCCGGGAGCTCGGACCCGGCCGGCGCCAGCACCCGGGTGATCGTCGGCGGCAGCGGAGCGAGGTCGGCCGGGTCGGACGCGACCACGGCATCAAAGCGCTGGTGGAGCGCCTCCTCAGCGGCGGCGACCCGCCAGTCGGGCAGGTCGCGCAGGTCGAGCCAGCACTGCTTGCGCCCGCGCCGCGCCGGGCCGGCCGTCGGTGCGGCAGCGGGCGCCCGGACGGCAGCCGAGGTCGCAGCGGGCGCCGAGCTGCCGGCCGGGGCGTCAGCGGGCGCCAGCTTGTCAGCCGGGATCGCAGCGGGGGCCGAGCTGCCGGCCAGGGCGGCAGCGGGCGCCGGGCTGTCAGCCGGGGTCGCAGCGGGCGCCGGGCTGTCGGCCGGGGTGGTCATCGGATCGCTGCCGGGGTTCGGCCGTGGACGAGGGTGGCCAGGCGGCGGATCGCGGCGGCCGGGTCGGCGGCGGTGAAGATCAGGCGGCCGGCGGCGACGCCGCCCGCACCGGCGCGCAGCGAGCCGGCCAGCGCGGCCAGGACCGCGTCGGGCCGGCCCGCCTCACCGCCGGCGGCCAGCACCGGGACCGGGCAGCCGGCGGTGATCCGGGCGACAGCCGCCTCGTCGCCCGGTAGTGCGGTCTTGACCAGGTCGGCGCCGAGTTCGGCGGCGACCGTCACGGCGTGGGCGACGACCCCGGGCGAGCGCGGGTCGGCGATGGCCGGGCCGCGGGCGTACATCATGGCCAGCAGCGGCACGCCCCAGCGGTCGCAGTCACCGGCCACCGCGGCGAGGTGGGCGACCTGCCGGTCCTCGGTCGCCGAGCCCAGATTGACGTGCACGCTGACCGCGTCGGCACCCAGCCGCAGCGCCTCCTCGACGGTCGCCACCGGGTATTTCGCGTCCGGGTCGGGGGCCAGCCCGGTGCTCGCGTCGAGGTGCAGCACCAGGGCCAGGTCGTGGAAGCGGTGGGCGGCGACCCGGCGGAGCGCGCCCTTGTGCAGCACCACCGCGTCGGCGCCGCCGGACGCCAGCCGGCCGACCAGATCGTCGAGGTCGGTGCCGATCGGCCCGGCCGCCATCGCGTGGTCGAGCGGCACGACGAGCAGCCTTGACGGGTCATGCCGATAAAGGCGGCCGAGGCGTCGCCGGCGGCCACCGGATTCGTTGCCGAGCACCGCTTTCCTCCTTTGCCATGTAGCAATTGGCACGTTATCGACGGGCGCCCGACAGCCCCACTACTCGAATGAGTAGGTATGCGAGAAGTGCAGGTCAGGGGACAGTGGTGAGTAGGTACTCGGCGCCTCCGACACCTCGTCGGAGAAATTGCCGAACATTCACCAACGTCAAAGGACGTGTAAACGTGCTCGAACCTGTCCGGATTGGACGGCCCGAATGGGGAACCGTTGTGGTTCCTGACTTTCGAGGCCGGCCGCTCACTCGTACGGGTGATCTTTTGAGCGCGTGAGCGCTCGTCGGGTGACCGTCCCCGCACCGCATAAATGATCGACTGGCTTTCTTCCGCGGGCTGATGTCAAGATGCGCGGACGCCTCGGTGGGTTCTGTCGTCCACCTGGTCCTGCTCGTCACCGAGCAGGCCAGGACGGGCCGCAATCGGCATACGGCCGCCACCAAGCCACCGGTCGGGGCGCACGACTGTCCGAAAGGGTCATTCGCCGATCATGAAGATCGGCCGGATCGGTCCGCCAGATACTTTCAGACATCCGTGACGCCGCCATGGAGATCACCCTGACCAGGTATTGCCATTTCACAGCAGCCGACCGGCCCCCGGCGGCCCGCTCGGTCGTGGCCGGGACGCCGTCATGAAGGACGACATCTTCGGCCGCGAAGCCGAGCTGGCGGTCGTCCGGCGGGCGCTGGAGGACACCGCGGCCGGCGCGGGCGGCTGCCACGTGCTCACCGGCCCGGCCGGCATCGGCAAGTCGCGGCTGCTGCGGGCGGCCGGCGACATCGCCGACGAGCTGGGCATCGCGGTCGCGGCCCGGGAGGCGTTCAAGCACGACCTGGCCGCCCCGCTGGTCACCCTGGCCGGGGCCCTGCGCAACTGCAGCCCGCCGACCGGCGAGTTCCGCTGGCTCGGCCGGCCCGACCGGCACGTCGACTCCTACCTGGTGCTGGAGCAGCTGCGCGCGTCGCTGGAGACCTTCGCCGCCCGCCGCCCGCTGCTGATCGTCATCGACGACGCGCACTGGATGGACGAGCTCAGCGCGCTGGCCTTCCGGGAGCTGGTGCCGGCGCTGGCGTCGTTCCCGGTCCGGTGGATCTTCGCCGCCCGCGACGGCCACAGCGACTCGACCGGCCGCGACACCTTGGAGTGGCTGGCCCGTCGGGGCAGCGAGCCGCTGCGGCTGGACGTGCTCGGCGAGCCCGCGGTGGCCGCGCTCTGCGCCGAGCAGGTCGGCACCGAGGTCGACAACACCGTGCTCGCCCTGGCGGCCGGCTGCGGTGGCAACCCGCTGCGGATCGAGCAGCTGGTCACCGCGCTGCGGCGCACGGGCCAGCTGGTCGTGAACGGCAACACCGCCACGGTGATCGGCGACGATCTGCCGTCCAGCTTCGTCAACACCGTGCGCGACATCGTCGAGAGCCTGACCCCCGGCACCCGGCTGCTGCTGCAGGCCGGTTCGGTACCGCTGCGGCCGTTCGGCATCCAGGCGGCGGCCCGGCTGATGCGGCGTGACCCGGCCGAGCTGTTCCCGCTGATCGACGAGGCGACCGCGGCCGGCCTGCTGGCCGAGGAGATGGACGGGCTGTCGTTCAAGCACGACCTGGTGCGCCAGGCGGTCTACAACGGCCTGCGCCGGGCGGTCCGCGAGCAGCTGCACCGCGACGCCGCCGCGATCGCCCGCGACGAGCACCGCCCGGCCCGCGAGGTGGCCGAGCACCTGCTGCAGGGCGGCCGTTCGGGCTCGGCCGAGGCGGTGAAGTCGTTGCGCGACGCGGCGGCCGAGGTCGCGGCGGTCGCCCCGGCCACCGCGGCCGACCTGATCCTGCACGCGCTCGGCGCGATCGGCGAGCACGACCCGCAGCGGCCCACCCTGGCCGCCGAGGCGGTCGGCCTGCTCGCGTCGGCGGCCCGGGTCGCCGAGGCCCGCAAGCTCGGCGAGGAGGCGCTGCGCGCCGGCCTCGACCCGGAGAACGAAGCCGCCCTGCTGCTCGGGCTGGCCGAGGCGTGCAAGCACGCCGGGCACAACCGGGCCTCGGTCGAGTACGCCGACCGCGGCCTCGGCCTGCACGGCATCTCGGACGGGCTGCGGGCCGGGCTGCACGCGATCCGCGCCCACGCGCTGGTCTATGTGGACGAGCTGGCGGCCGCCGACGCGTCGGGGGCCGAGGCCGACCGGCTCGGGCGTACGGGCGGGGAGAACGGCGCGGCGGTCTTCGGAGGCACCGCGCGGACCCTGGTCGCCCAGGCCCAGGGGCGGCTGGAGGACGCGTACGCCCATGCGCGTGCCGCCACCGACCTGGCCGACCGCAGCGGAGGTGCCGCCCGGCACCGGCATCCCCGCATCTGGCTGGGCAGCGCGCTCACCTCGCTGGACCGCCTCGACGAGGCCGGGGCCACCCTGCGCCGGGGGCGCGAGGAGTCGGAACGGCTCGGCGTCAACTGGGCTCAGCCGCTCTGGCACTACTACAACGCCGCCCTGCTCACCGCCCGCGGCCGGCTCGACGAGGCGGCCGCCGAGGCCGACGCCGGGGTCAGCACCGCCGAGGCGGTGACCGCCAACCAGCTGACCGTCCCGCTGCTCGGCTCGCTCATCCGCCTGGCCGTGCTCCGCGCCGACCTCGATACCGCCCAGGACTGCCTGGCCCGGATGCGCCGCCTCACCGGGCGCGGCATCACCGCCGCCCCCGAGGACGTGCTCTGGCCGGAAGCTCTGCTGATCGCCGAGACCGGTGCGCCGGACGAGGCGGTCACGCTGGTCGCCGACCTCTACGACGCGATGCCGGCCCGCCCCGCGCTGCTCGCCGCCGACCCGGCCACGGCCGGCCCGCTGGTCGCGCTCGCGTTGTCGGCCGGCGACCGGGCCCGGGCCGCCATTGCCGCCCGGGCCGCCCGCGAGCTGGCCGAGCGTAACCCGGTGTCCCGGTCGGCGGCCGCCGCGGCGGATCACGCCGAGGGCCTGCTGCACGACGACCCCGTACGCCTGCGGGCCGCGATCGAGGAGTTCCGCGGCACCCCGCGTCCTCTCGCCCTGGCCGCGGCTCTGGAGGACGCCGCGGTGGCCGGCCGCGACCGGGTCGACGCGGCGACCGTCCGCGCCTGGTACGACGAGTCGCTGGTCCTGGTCACCGAGTGCGGAGCGCGTCAGGCCCAGGAGCGGCTGGAGAAACGGCGCGGTCCCGCCCCGGCCAAGATCGCCCCGATCTTCCTGCCCCAGCTCTCACCGGCCGAGCGCAACGTCGCCCTGCTGGTCGCCGACGGGCTGACGAATGTCGACGTGGCGAAGCGGCTGTTCCTGTCGAAGCACACCGTCGACAGTCACCTGCGCAAGATCTTCTCGAAGCTGGGCATCGGGCGCCGGGTGGAACTGGCCACGCTCGTCGCGCGGGAACGCGCGAGAAATAGCTCGACTACGTGATGCGCGCGGGATAGTCGCGGAACGAGTATGTGCACCGGAGGTGCAATCGATGGTGACGCCTGTCTTCCGCACGCCGGTGCTCATTGTGGGCGCCGGGCTGACCGGCTGCCTCCTGGCCCTCGAGCTCGCCCACCACCGGGTGTCCACGGTGGTGCTGGAGCGGGCCGCGCGGCCGCCCCGCCACCCCGACCTGACCCTGGTCGACGGCCGCAGCGTCGAGCTGCTGCGCCGGCTCGGCCTGGCCGACCGGGTGCGGGCGGCGGCGGTCGACCCGTCGTGCCCGGTCGAGGTGCTCTGGAGCCGCCGGCTCGACCAGGCCCCGGTGCACATCTCCAACCTGCCCTCCCCGGCCGAGCTGGCCCGGGCCTATTCGGTGGGCACCGACGAGGACGCGCTGGTCGAGCCCTATCTGCTGGTCACCAGCGCCGACCTGACCTCGGCGCTGCTCGACGCGGTGCGCGCGCACCCGCTGATCGACCTGCGCACCGGGTGGACCTGCACCGACCTGCGCCAGGAGCCGGGCGGCACGGTCGCGACCGCGCTCGACGCCGGGACCGGCACCCGGCACCAGATCGAGGCGGCCTACCTGGCCGGCTGCGACGGCGCGCACAGCACCGTACGCCGTTGCCTCGGCGTGCCGGTCGACGAACTGGAACCGGCCCGGCACCACCTGAGCATCGCGTTCCACTACGCCCTGGACACCGGGCCGCTGGAGACCAGGAACCCCGGCCCGACGATGATCGTCGCGGGCGGCATCACGCTGAGCCGGCGCTACCCGACCGACGCCTGGGTCGCGCACCTGCCGCTCGAACGCGACGAGGCCGCCGAGACCGACCCGGCCCGCCTGCTGCGCGACCGGCTCGGCATCGACCTGGACGGCCCCGACCTGCTCGGCGTCGCCCAATGGGACGACGGCCTCGGGGTGGCCAGCCACTTCCGGCGCGGCACGACGTTCCTGGCCGGACAGTCGGCCCACCGGTTCCACCCGCCGAGCAGCCGGGTCGACACCTGCGTCGGCGACGCGGTCGACCTGGGCTGGAAGCTGGCCGCGGCGGTGCACGGCTGGGCCGGTCCGGCGCTGCTGGCGAGCTACGAGGGCGAGCGCCGGCAGCAGGCGCTGCTCGACCGGGAAATGCTGGTGCGGGCGGTCGAGACCCGGCGCCGGTTCGGGCGGCTGGCCGCGTCCGGAGCGTCGGCCGACTTCCTGGCCCGCTTCGTGATCCAGGAACCACCCCAGCTCGACCCGGCCGGCACAGTGCGCTCCGGCGCCGACACCCGCTCCCCGGTCCTCTGGCAGGAGAACCCGGGCGCCGCGGCGGGACGCCCGGGCGCGCGGCCGGCGCGCCGGGGCGTACGCCTGGGCGTGCGGCCGCCGGCGGTGCGGCTGGCCGGTGGCGAACCCCTGCTCGACCGGCTCGGGCCCCAGTTCACGCTGGTCGACCTCACCGGGAAGGCGGCCGGGAAGCCTCTGGTCGCGGCGGCCGAGGGGCGGGGCGTGCCGATGACCTATTTCGGACTCGCCGACGCCGCCGTGCGCGCGAGCTGGGCCAGCCGTCTGGTGCTGATCCGCCCGGACCAGCACGTCGCGTGGCATGCCGACCGGTCACCGTCCGATTGGGAGGCCATCCTGGACGTGGTCACCGGGCGACACCCCCAAGACCACGTGAACACGTGATGCGGCAACGCCCCGGTTCCAGCCAGTCTCTACATCGCTGGACCAGTCACACACCCGAAAGGGACAGGGCGATGTCAACGACGATCGAGGACCTGCGCCACACCGTCATCGGCAAGTGGCACCGCCGGCTCGCGGACAACAAGTCACCGCGGCGCAATCACTGGCAGACGAAGGTTGTCTACTACCAGGCCGCGGCCGAGCTGCTCGCCGCCCGCCCGGGTCACCCGCTGACCTGGAAGAGCGTGGTGGCGGCGGCCCGCCCGCGGGGATGCCGCAGCACGTTCTACGAGGTGGCGGGTTCGCACGCCCGGCACCGCATGGTCGACGACCTGATCGCCGACGGCCGGCCGGACGCGATGCAGATCGCGCTGCGCTACCTGCGCACCGACCCGGTCGAGCAGCTGATCGACGAGACCAAGGTGTGGTCGTTCTGGCCGTACCGGCAGCAGCTGATCGCGCGGCAGGCCTCCGGGGAGACCACCCGGGAGGGCCGGGAGGCCGCGCTGATCGACGCGCTGACCGCATGGGCGCGGCAGAACCCGGCGCTCGCCGCGGCGGTCGGCCACACGCCGCCGGCCTGCGCGGTCGAGGACCTGACCGTCCTGCACGAGGGCCGGCTGGCCGGGATGCGCTCGGCCGGCCGTCTGACCGACGTGCTCCGGCACGCCGCCCGATAAACGATCAGAGACGCCGGGTCACGCGATCGCGTGACCCGGCCTTTTTTCGGTACGCCCTCAGTCCGGCCCCAAGTTCAGCGGACGCCCTGACCGTTCGGTCACTCCCGTCGTATTGTGTGTCACCACTATGTTGCGTGGCATAAGCACTTCACGCGCTTGAAGAAAGGGAGACATGAGCGGTAGTGCGACGGCTTCGGTCGTCGGTGGGGTGTTACTGGTCCTGATCCTCGCGGTGATCATCTGGATTGTCGCGGCGTACAACCGGCTGGTCCGGTTGCGCAACCAGGCCGATGCGTCCTGGGCCCAGATCGACGTACAACTCAAGCGGCGGTACGACCTGATCCCCAGCCTGGTCCAGACCGTGCAGGCCTACACGGCGCACGAGCGCGGCACCCTCGACGCGGTGGTGGCCGCCCGGGGCAACGCGATGAACCTGTCCCAGGGTGCGGGCCCGGCCCGGCGCGCCGAGGCGGAGAGCATGCTCGGCCAGGCGCTCGGCCGGCTCATCGCGGTCGCCGAGGCGTACCCCGATCTCAAGGCCAACCACAACTTCGCGGCGCTGCAGATCGAGCTGGCCAACACCGAAGACAAGATCGCGTACGCGCGGCAGTTCTTCACCAGCGCGGTCCAGTCGTACAACAACGCGGTGCAGACCCTGCCGACCAACCTGATCGCCGGCCTGGGCAGCTTCCGCGCCCGCGAGTTCTTCCAGGCGGCCGGCGAGGAACGGGGCCCGGTCCAGGTGCGGTTCTGACCGGCCGCGGCGCCGGCCACCAAGGGCCTCGGTCCTGAGTCGCCGGCCCTGGTCAGCTTTCTGGTCGGCCGGTGGTCGCCGACCGACGATCGGCGAGCGCGTGCCGGCCGGGGCCCAGATGGTGCGTCGTCCCGTCCGGCAGGGTCGCCTCGGCGGTGCAGCCCGGCGGGACGACGACCCGCAGGGCGAACGAGGGGTGCGCGTCCCAGCGCACCTCGATCCGGCCGTACGGCGACTCGTGGGCCGCCTCGGCCCAGGTGATGCCGCCGCCGGGATGCGGATGCACGCGGAAGTGCCGGTAGGCCGGCTCGACCGGTCGCAGGCCGGCGACGTACCGGTGGAGGAACGAGGCGACCGCGCCCTTGGCGTAGTGGTTCAGCGAATCGTGGGCGATCCCGTCGGCGTCGATGCCGTTCCAGTGCTCCCACATCGTCGTCGCGCCGCGGTCGATCATCGTCAGCCAGGACGGCTCGGTGTCCTGCAACAGCAGGTCGTAGGCCACGTCGTCGTGCCCGGTGTCGGCCAGGACGGGCAGGAGGTGCGGCGTCGCGAGGAAGCCGGTGGAGAGGTGGGTGCCGGCCGCCCGGATCGACGCGACCAGGCGGTCCGCGACGGACGGGCGCTCCGCCGCCGGGACGAGGTCGAACGCGAGTGCGCGGACGAGATTGGCCTGGGTCTCGCGGAACTCAAGCCGCCAGGCGTCGGCGGCCCGGTCACTCAGCGTGGCGAACCGCCCTTCGCCGGGACGCCCCAGGATCCGGGCGATCCGCGCCATCAGCCCGGCCGAGTAGGCGAGACAGGCCGTCGCCACGTCGCTGCGATCGGCGGTCGGGGACGGGTGCTCCTCTTCCCCCGGAACCAGCCATTCGCCCCAGTGGAATCCGCTGTCCCACAGGAATTCCTCGTGGGCCGCGGGAGTGGGCCGGGCCGCCGCACGATCCGGATGCCGTCCGGTGCGGGCCATCCGGGTGGCCCGCCCCATCCAGGCCTCCATCGCCGGCCACATCTCGGCGAGGATCCGCTCGTCGCCGTACTGGCGGTACAGCTCCCACGGCACGATGACCACCGCGTCGCCCCAGCCCGCGGAGCCGTTCAGCCACGCCATCGGCGAGGCCTGGCCCTCGGCGGGCGGGCAGGGGCTCATGTTCGCCACGGTCCCGTCGGCCCACTGGTCGGCCGCCACGTCCCGCAGCCATTTGGTGCTGAAGCCGGCCACGTCGTAGAGGAACGCCGCAGTCGGCACGAACAGCTGCCAGTCGCCGGTCCAGCCCGCCCGTTCCCGCTGCGGGCAGTCGGTGGGGATGTCACAGACGTTGCCGCGCAGACCCCACAGGGCCGCCTCGTGCAGCCGGTTGACGCGCGGGTCGCTGCACGAGAACCAGCCGGTGCGGCGCATGTCGGTGTGGACGACGACGCCGCGTACGTCATCCGTCGTCAGGTGTTCGGGGTGCCCCTCGACCCGCACGTATCGGAAGCCATGTGTGGTGTGCCGAGGCTCGAACGCCTCCCCGGGCCGGCCCGCCGACACCACCTCGTCGACCATTCCGGCCGGCAGCGGCGCCGGCAGGAACGCGAACGCGGGCCGCAGATGATCGGTGGTGAGATCGCCGGCGACGTCCAGGTGCTCGCCGTGGCTCAGCGTGATCCGGGTGCCGGCCGGCCCCAGGCGCTTCAGGCGGATCCAGTGAAGCCGGGCGTCAGCTCGGCGTCGCCGACCCGCACCCCGTTGACGAACGCCTCGTAGATGCCGTGCGCGGTGATGTGGAGCCGGCTCGGACGGCCGGTGAAGGTGGTGCGGACGAGTGGCTCGGACGGCTCGATCCAGCGCGCGGTCCAGTCCCGCGGCGAGAGCAGGCCCATCTCGAACCATCGGGGTTCCGACCAGCCCGAGGGCCACGCCTTGACCTGCCACGTGACCCGCTCGGAGGAGCGCAGGGCCGGGCCGGCGTACGGGATCAGCAGGCTTCGTTCGCTGACGACCCGCCCGGTGTCCCAGCCGTTGCTGGTCCGGATCCGGTACGCCTCCTGCCTCGCCGTGCCGTCGGGCAGCCGCCACGAGAACCGCGGCACGGCGGTGTGGATGCCCAGCGGATGGTCCAGATGCTCGACCCGGAGCCCGTACGGGATCACGGCCGCACCACGTGCTCGAACGTCCCGAACCGGGCCGCCCGGGCGTCGATCTCCGCGCGCCGCTCGGCGTGCGCCGCCGCCGTCTCCTGGATCTCCCGGGCGTGCGCCCGCTTCTCGGCCATCGAGATCACCGATGACGTCAGATCCGTCCAGCGGATCGAGCCGCCCTCCCACTCCCCCGCGCTGCCACATGTCGCGCAGGTGACCGCGGTACCGTCCAGCTCCACGACGCTGAGGTGGCACATCGGGCACAGCCCCGGCGAACCCAGGTATCGCACCTCGTCGAACGCCACCCCCAACTGCGACGCCACGTTGCCGCCGAGCCGCGCCGCGCGCTCCAGCGCCGCCTCGTCCAGCAGGATCGACCGCGGGGTCCCGGCGCCGCCGAACGCGACCTGATCGATCACCGCCATGTGCATCGAGAACGCGGTGGTGTGCAACAGCGGCAGAGCCAGCGTCTTCCACTGTGGAGTGAGCGAGCCGCCGACCGCGATCAGGCCGGCCACCCGCGGCTTGAGCACCCGCTCGTCGACCCGGAACGGGACGGCCGGCTCGGTGCCGGACCGGCGGACCGCGACGAGGTGCTCGATGATCGCGGCGTCGGCGTTCGGCCCGAGCAGGAAGTCGATCACCGTCTTGAGCCGGGCGGCGATGGTGCGCGTCATGATCGGCGTACTCACGATCAGACCGTCGCACTCGACCAGCCGCTCCCAGAGCCACCACAGGTGGTCGTCGGTGGTCAGGTCGGTGAGCCGGACCAGCCGCGCCTCACCGGCCGCGCGCAGCGCCGCGGTCAGCAGGATCTCGGCGCTGCCGCCGGGCTGGCCGCAGCCGAGGCCGAGGACCCTCACGGCCTCGCTCCCCGGGACAGGATCTCGACCAGGTTGCCCTCGGGGTCGGCGACGAAAGCCATGCGTACGCCCGGTTCCGGTGACGGGCGCGGCGTCATCACCGGCCGCGCGCCGAGCCCGATGACGTGTTCGAACGTGGCGTCCAGGTCCGCTACGTCGAATGCCACATGTCCGAAGGTCTGTGACAACGCGGCCTCCGCCGGGTCGGTGGCACGTAGGCCGGGCGTGGATCCGGGACGGTGCAACAGTTCCAGCCGGTCGCCGTGGCCCCGGTGGATCAGCATGACGATGTCGAGGTCGATCGGGTCGACCCGTAGCCTGCGCTCGGGGGTGTAGCCGAACGCGTCGCAGTACCAGCTCGCGGTGCCGCCGAGATCCCGCACGGAGAGCCCGGCATGGTCCAGACGCGGCTCAGCCATGGACGTTCAGCCTCTCCCGGTCGGCGGTCAGGTAGGACGCGAAGAGCCCGGACGGGTCTCGCCGCGCACGGATCTCCTCGAGGCGGCGGTAGTTCGACTCGGACAGGAACCGGTCCTGCCGCCGGGTGAAGTCGGTGTCGCCGAGGTAGACGCCGGTGCCGTGCCGCGCGATGTCCGCGGTCCGCTCATGCACCCACGCGCGGTATCGCTCGTCGTCGGCCGGGTCGGAGTAGATCGCGTAGGTGGCGATGTAGACGTTGCCCTGCACCGAGAACGCCATGTCCGGCAACTGCCGGTCGGGCGCCCAGCCGTACCAGATCGAGAACGAGTGCTCGGTGTCCAGCTCACTCCAGAGCCGGCCCAGCAACGGTGCCAGCATGTCGGCCGGAGCGTCGGTCCACGTGCAGTCCACGGCATACCGATAACCCGAAGGGCTCTGGGCGTCCTGCGCCGCGCACTCCTCGGCCAGTGAGGTCGGGCCGGTGACCTGGCTGAGCTCCTTGCCGGCCAGCGGGCCGTCGGCGAACACGCGCAGCAGCTCGGCGGCCTCATCCTCGGAGCCGGCCATCACCGTGGTGTGCAGCAGCAGCGTGGGGGCGCCGGGCAGCCGGGTCGCCGCGAGGACCGGCTCGATCCGCCGGTCCAGCCCCGGCAGCAGCCCGTGCAGCCAGGCCAGCAGGACCGGGCCGTCGTCGGGGTGGAACGTCCGGGTGTCGTGCCACATGACGGCCGGTGCCTCGTAGGTCTGGAGGTGGAACGCGGTGACGACGCCGGGAAAGCCGGGGCCGGCTCCGCGCGCGGCCCAGAGCAGGTCGCTGTGCTCAGCGGCGTCGGCGCGCAGGAGCGCCCCGTCGGCGGTGACCACGTCGACCGCCACCACGCTCTCGCAGGCCCAGCCCATCCGGCGCCCGTTCCAGCCCTGGCCGCCCTGCAGCAGGTAACCGCCGAGGCCGACCGACGGGCAGTGGCCGCCGGGGAACGCGCGCCCGCGCTCGGCGAGGAACGGGGACAGATCGAGGCCGCCGCGTACCGCCGGGCCGGCCGCGACGACGCCGGTCGCCTCGTCGTAGTCGAGCCAATCAAGACCGCCGAGGTCGATCATCAGCGCGTCGTCGCGCAGGCTCCACGCCGCCCAGGAGTGGCCGCCGGAGCGGACGCTGACGGTCAGGTTCTCGGCGCGGGCGAGGCGCACGCCGGCGGCCACGTCGTCGGCGTCGTCCGCGAGCAGGATCGCCGCCGGGCAACGGTCCGGGCGCCGATCGTTGAAGATCCGGCCGACCCGGGCCTGCTCATATCCGGGGTCGCCGCGGCGGATCAGCCGGCTCATCAGGCGTCCGAGGACTGGGCGAGCGCCCCGCCCCCGAAGTTCTTGTCGTGGTCGAGCGTCATCGCGTGGAACGGGTAGGCGACCGCGCGCATGTCCTGCTCGTACTCGCCGATCGCGCCGATCAGCCCGGCCTCGCCGCGGGCGGACCGGACCAGCTGCTCGACCAGGTGCTCGGCGTCGCGCAGGGCCAGGTTGGCGCCCATGCCGAGGGTCGGCAGCATCGCGTGCGCGGCGTCGCCGACGAGCGTGACGCGCGACGGCGCCCAGGCGTCGGCCGGCATGATGAAGCCGAACGGGATCATGAAGATCGAGTCGAGTTCCATCCGGCCGACGATCTCCGCGGCGGCCGGGTGCCAGCCGGCCACCGCCCGCCGCATCGAGTCGCGGAGTATGGCCGGGGTCTCGACGGTCCACTCGGCGGACGGTGGCACCTCGGTGCCCGGGGCGACGCTGCAGGACACCATCATGTAGGGCCCGACCGGGTCGAGCGTGACGTCCGGCGCGATCTCCTTCGCCGCCTCGTGCACCGGCTGCCTCGGGTCGAAGACGCCGACCAGCATCCGGCTGCCGGCCCGGTCCACGGCGATCACGACGCCGTCCATCAGGCCGGCCGGCACGATCTCGCGAAGCTCCGGGGTGAGCGGCACCCGGCCGTAGACGCCGATGCCCCGCACGCCGGTCGGGATGATCGGCACCTCCGGCAGCCGCTGGGCGCGGACGGCGGAACGGATGCCGTCCGCGCCCACCAGCACGTCGCCGCGGGCGGTGCGGCCGTCCGCGAGCGTGGCGGTCACCCCGTCGGCGTCCTCGGCGTAGCCGGTGACCGCCGTACCGACCTGCAGGGCGTCGCCCAGGCGGGCGCTGAGGATCTGGCGAAGCGTCCGGCGGTGCACCCCGGTGTGCGGGATCTCGCCCCGGTTCGGCGGCCCGAGGTGGGGCTGCGAGCTGAGCTCGCCGAACCGGTCGTGCAGGACGATGGACTCCTGCCGTTGGTACGTGGTGCGCGAGGTGGCCTGGTAGAGCGCGAACAGGTCGTCCGGCAGCAGCGCCCGCAGGGCCTCGCCGCCGAACGCGTTCATGTGCAGGTAATAGCCCTGCTTGCGGTTGAGGTCACGGTCCCGCTCGAAGACCTGGACGGTGTGCCCGCTCTTCACCAGTCCCTGGGCGACCGCGAGGCCGGACAGGCCGCCTCCGGCGATCAGCACGTGCAGCGGTCGGGTCACGGCGATGTTCCCCACTTTCAGTAGTGAAACTGTTTTTCGAGTCAGGGTCAGCAACGAGGTCCAGCATCAGATCGCGGCCGTCCCAGTTCCGCGCCGCCGCGGCCAGCCGGGCGGGCATGCCGAGGATCGGCGCGCCGGCCCGGTGGAGCTCGATCGGGTGCGGGAAGAGCGTGCCGCCGCTGTACCAGGCCACCTGAACGGCGCCGGTGGCCGCCCGATGAATCGGCTTGCAGCCGGCGGCTTCCAGCCGGGAACCTTCGGCCTCGAGGTCTTCGGTCACCCACGAGACATGACCGATCCGGTCAAAACCGATTCCGTACGCCGAAGCCAGCCGCTCGTCGATCGAGTGCACCTCGGCCAGCTCCAGCACGATCGGCCCCCACGCGGCGAAGGCGGCGGTGTGGTCGAAGAACGCCGGGTCGGTGATCTCGGTGCCGTCGGCCATCCGGAAGGTGTCGAAGGCGACGTGCCGGTGCACCAGGAACGGCCCGATGCTCAGAGTGCGGGCCGCCCTCTCGACGGCCGCCGCCAGGTCCGGCACCCAGTACCCGAAATGATGAGGCCCCGGCATGCTCAACCGCCCCGGTGTGCCCGCACGATCCGGGCGTACTCGGCCGCGCTCGGCTTCGGCGTGCGGGCGAAGGTCTCCCGGTCGACCTCGACCAGGCCGAGCTTGAGGTCGTATCCGAAGATCCACTCAAAGTTGTCGAGCAGCGTCCAGTGCAGGTATCCGAGCACCGGCACGCCGTCCCCGATCGCGACGTGGAGGCCGGCCAGGGCGGGTTCGAGGAACGCCGCGCGGCGGGTGTCGTCGTCGGTCGCCATGCCGTGCTCGGTGACGAGGACCGGGACGCCCGCCTCGGCGTGCGCGTAGCGCACCGCGTTGCCCAGCGAAGAGGGGTGGATGTCGGCGAACATCTGGGACGCGCCGCCCTCCGGAGGCAGCTGCCCGTTGCCGTCGTAGCGGGCGCGTTCGTAGTTCTGCACGCCGATGAAGTCGTCGTCGCGCGCCAGGTGCAGCCATCGGGCGTACACCGAATTTCGCTTTTGATCTCGGACCGTCGCATCGCCGACCGCCTGATCGTCGACCAGGGCCAGGCTCAGCCCCACCGGCAGCTCCGGACGGCGGTCCTTGATCGCCGCCCGACCGGCCGTGTGCGCGGCGGCCATCCCGTCCTCCAGCGCGTCGAACTCCTCGGGCAGCGCCACGTTGGCGAGCCGGTAGCGCTCGACGCCGGCCGCCTTGCTCGCCGACTCCAACGTGGCGCGCTCCAGGTCGTGTACCTGGCCCGGGATCGGAGCCCAGGAGAGCAAACGGGGCAGGTTGGGTTCGTTGAGCGTCACCGCGTACGCGATCGAGCCGCCGATGCGGTCGGTCAGCACGCCGCAATAGCGGGCGAACACCTGCGCCGAGCCGGGATCGAGCCACCCGCCGCGCATCGCGAACCAGTGCGGGGCGGTCATGTGGTTGAACGTCACCACCGGCGCCAGCCCCAGTTCGACGCACCGGTCGACGATCGCGGCGTAGTGCTCGAGCGCCGCCTCGGAGAACTCGCCCTCGGCCGGTTCGACCCGCGCCCACTCGACCGAGAACCGGTACGCGGACAGCCCCATCCCGGCGACCAGGTCCAGGTCCTCCCGCCAGCGGTGGTAGCCGTCGCAGGCGGGGCCGGACGGCTCCCGGAAAACGGTCGGCGTGACGTGCTCGGCGAACCACGTGTCGCCGGTCGTGTTGCCGCCCTCGGTCTGATGCCCCGACGTCGCGACGCCCCAGAGGAAAGCCATCAGAACATCGACCCCCGCGCTCCGGTTATCCAGCCGACCAGCTCGTCGTTGCCGGTCTCCGCGGTCGCCACGTCGGCGACCTTGCGGCCCCGGTTGAGCACCACGATCCGGTCGCACACGCCGACGGCGAGCGGCAGGTTGTGGGTGACCAGCACGCACGCCACTCCCTGCTCGGCCATCCGCCGGATGAGCGCCTCCACCTGCCGGGTCTGTTCGTAGCCGAGCGCGGCGGTCGGTTCGTCGAGCAGCAGCACGCCGTTGCGGTCGCCGGTGACCCGGGTCGCGGCGCGGGCCAGGGCGACCACCTGCCGCTGGCCGCCGGAGAGCATCTCGACCGGGCGGGTCACCGCGGCGGTCCGTACGCCCAGCCGGTCGAGTTCCTCGGCCGCCCGCTTGCGCTGCGCCTTGTGGTCGACGAACCCGAGCCGGCCGAGCGGGCCCCCGCGCAGGATCTCCCGGCCGAGGCTCAGGTTGGTCGCGATGTCCTGGGCGTCGACCAGCGCCAGGTCCTGGTAGACCATCTGCACGCCGGCCGCGGTGGACCGGCTCGGCGAGCTGAACACGGTCGGCTCGCCGTGCACCAGGATCGCGCCGCTGGTCGGCTGATGCACCCCGGACATCACCTTGAGCAGCGTCGACTTGCCGGCCCCGTTGTCGCCCAGCAAGCCGACGACCTCGCCCGGCCGCACCGCGATGTCGATGCCGTCCAGCGCACGGACGTAGCCGTAGTGCATGTCGATGCCGCGCAGTTCCAGCGCGGGCGCGGTCCCGTTCTCGGGCACGGTCACCTCGTTCCGGTGTGCGCGGAGGCCTGTGCGGTGGCGACCAGCCGCCGGGAGACCGTGGTGGCCACCCGCTTCTCCAGCCCGAGCGAGGCCAGCAGCAGCAGGCCGGTCACCGCGGTGGCCCAGTACGGCTCGATGCCCTTGATGGTCAGCCCGTTCGAGATCGTGCCGAGGATCAGCGCGCCGACCAGCACCCGCGGCAGCGATCCCCGGCCGCCGCTGAGCGAGACACCGGCCAGCGCCACCGCGGTGAGCGCGTTGAAGATGATGCCCGGGTTGGCGGCCGGATTCGCCTCGGTCACCAGAGCGGCCGTGACCAGCCCGCCGAGTGCCGCGCAGAACCCGCTCACCACGAACCCGAGCACCTTGTACCGGTCGGCGTCGATGCCCGAGCGCCGCACCGCCTCAGCGTTCCCGCCCACCGCCATCAGCCGGATGCCGTCCCGGGTCCGGGTGAGGAACGCGGTGCCGGCCAGGAACAGCGCGGCCACCACCCACACCGGCGCCGGGATGCCCGCGAAGCGGTCGGTGCCGAGGAACGTCAGACCGGTCAGCCCCGGGATCGTGTACCCGCCGGCCAGCGCCGCGGCCAGCCCGGACAGTACCGACAACGATCCGATCGTGACGATGATCGGGTTGAAGCCGCGCAGCGCGATCAGCCCGTTGGCCAGCCCGACCACGACGCCCACGGCGAGCCCGGCCAGGATCCCGAGCCACACCGCGACCCCGTGCGTCATCAGCCATCCGCAGACGCAGCCGGCCATCGCGGCGGTGCCCGGGATCGACAGGTCGAGCGCGCCGCAGATGACCCCGACCGCGATGCCGGCCGCGAAGATCGCGGTGAGCGCCGCCGCGTTGGCGATCAGGATCGCGTTGTCGAGGCTGGCGAAGTACGGGCTGGCCCACACGCTGAAGCCGGCCAGCAGCAGCGCCCAGAGGACGAGGATGCCGCGGTCGCGGGCGAAGATGAGCCAGCGGACGCCCGCCGGGTCACGTTCGGCCCCGGCGGACGTCTCGCTGATTCCGGCCGTCACCGTCATCCCTTGGCCGTGACGATCTTCTGCGGCACGATCAGCACCTGACCGTTCGCCTTCGGGTCGGCCTGCATCTTCACCAGCGTGTCGAAGGACTGCGTCATGTCGGCCTGGAACTGCAGCGCGACCGAGGCATAGATCTTGCCGGTCGTGACGTTCTTCAGCACCTCGTCGTTGCCGCCGAAGTCGGTCACGCACTTCGGCGTCCGGCCGGCCGCGGCGAACGCGCCGATCGCACCGAGCGCGCCCTCGTCGTTGGAGGCCATCACCGCGCCCAGGCCGGGCCTGCCCTGCAACACGTTGCCGACATCGGTCTGCGAGCCGGCCCGGTCCTTGGCGACGATTTTCTGCACGATCGTGGCTCCCGGGGCGGTGGCCTGGAGCGCGGCCGCGGCGGCCTCCTCGAACTCCTTCTTGCCGGCCTGGCCCTCGGAACTCTGCGCGGCCAGCACCTCGGCCTTGCCGCCCATCTTCTCGTTGACGCAGGTGCCCAGTTGCTCGCCGAGGGCCTTGCCGCCGGCGGCGTAGTCGATGTAGTCGAACGTGATGCCCGGCTGCGGGCCAGCGAACCCGTATTCGTCCGGGCGGCCGTTGACCAGCAGGGGGATGCCCTTCGACTGGGCCGTTCTGATGATCGGCAGGATCGACGGCGGCGCCACCGCGATGATCCAGCCCGCCCCCGCCCGGCCCGAGCTGAGCACCTCGTTGAGCTGCTGGGTCTGCGTGGTCGAGTCGAAGTTCGGGTCCTGGACGATGACCTCCCAGCCCTTGCCGCTCGCGTAGCCCTTCACGCCCTCGGAGAGGCCCTTGAGCGCGGGCGGGGCGAGCGAGAGCGGCGAGAAGACCAGGGTCTTGGGCAGGGCCGCGGGTTTGGCGGCGGACGAGCCGCCGGCATCGGAGGCGTGGCTGCAGGACGCCAGCAACAGGAGCGCGGCGCCGAAAGCGACGATGGCGCCCGCTGGGCGCGTGTAGTGAATACTCACGGCCGGACTCCCGACTTTCACCTGGTGAAAACTGCTTTCTAGTAACTTGCGAGAAACGTAAACGACACCCGGAAGGATGTCCATGACTAATTCCAGGAGCTCTCGACGCCGTGGACCAGCGCGACCATCGCGTCGTGCGCGGGCGTGTCCACCCCGACCCGGCGGCCCTCGCGCGCGATCCCGCCGTTCAGGACGTCGATCTCGGTCGGCCGCCGGGCCAGCACGTCCTGGAGCATCGACGGCTTGTGGCGGAACGCCTCCCGGATCGCCTCCTCGACCGCCGCGGCCGGGTCGCGGGTCAGCACGATGCCGGCCGCCGCGCAGACCGCCTGCGCCTCGTCGATCAGGATCCGAACCTGGGCGCGCAGCGCCGGATCGGTGCAGACCTGCCCGACGGTGAGCCCGGTGAGCGCCGCCAGCGGGCTGGTGGCCGCGTTGAAGACGACCTTGGTCCATTGTGGACCGCGGGCGTCCGCGACCGCGTACGTCTTCAGGCCGCCCTCGGTGAGCAGCCGGGCCAGCAGCTCGATCTCGCCGGCGGACGCGGGGCTGGGCTCGAACGGCCCGAGCCACGAGTCGCCCGGCGCGTCGTAGCGGACGGTTCCGGGGGCGGTGACCGCGCCGGCCGTGACGATGGTGCCGCGCATGACCCGCGGCAGGATCCCGGCGATCAGCTCCTCGTTGCCGATCCCGTTCTGCACGCTGACCACCGCCGCGCCGGCCAGCACGTCCCTCGCGGCCGCCACCGCCTCCCGGGTGTGCAGCGACTTCGTGGCCACGATGCCCAGGTGGCAGCGGGGCAGCTCGGCGGCGCTGGTCCGGGCGTGCACCGGCGCGGTGAAATCGGCCTGGCCGGTGACGGCCAGACCGCCGGACTCGATCGCCTCGACGTGCTCGCGCCACGGGTCGACCGCCCAGACCTCGACGCCCGGCACCCGGGCCAGGTGGGCGGCGTAGAGGCTGCCGATCGCGCCGCAGCCGAGCACGGCGATCCGGGTGTCGCTCACGACGTCACCGCTCGGACCAGTGCGGCACACTCGGCCGGGTCGGCACCGCCCACACCGATGCCGGCCACCACCCGGCCGTCGTCGTGCAACGGCAGGCCGCCCGGGACGCCGAGCACCCGCACCGGGTTGAGACCGGTCACCGCGTCGCCGTACCACTGGGCCGGCCGTTCGCTGGGGACGCCGAAGCGGGCGGCCGCCGCCGCGGTGCCGAGCGCGACGTCGACGCCGCCGGCGCCCGCGTCGTCCATCCGGTCCTGCTGGATCGGGTCGCCGCCGCGGTCCACCACCGCCACGCTGATCCGGAGGTTCCGGCCGCGCGCCTCGGCCAGCACCCGGCCGCACAGATCCTTCGCCCAGGCCAGCTCGTGCTGTGCGGCGGCGGGCGGGGCGGGCCGCATGCCCAGGCTTTTCTCCGGCGGCACCACCAGATCGCCGAAGCGCTGCCTCCAGCGAGCCGCGTCGTCGCCGTGCTGACCGATGTAGGGGACGTCCAGGGCGTACGCGATAAGGAGGTCTTCGGGGTTGGCCGGTTCGCCGGCCGCACTGACCACCTCCGGTGCCACCCCCTCGGGCAGGAACGGGCTGACCGTCGCCCCGGAGGCCGCCACCCCGGCCACCACCACGCCGCTCTCGTCCCGCACCGGGATGCCGCCCGCGCCCGGGAACATCGCCTCCGGGCTCACCGCGACGAACCCGGCCGAGATGGGCGCCGGCAACGTCGTCATCCGGTGCAGGTGCTCGGTGCTGGTGATCTGCTGAGTGGCGGCGATCCACGCCTTGGACCGGGCGCGCGCCATCCCGCCCGGGCCGCCGTGGTCGAGCCGGGAGGCGGTGATCAGCGCACCGCTCGCACCCACCACCGCGACGCCACCGCGCAGCCCGAGCTGCTCGGCCTTGTCCACCGCCCGTTGCACCAGCTCCCGCGCGTCGGCGAGCGGCAGGTCCCGGGGGTGTACGGGCATCAGGCGCCGACCATGTTGTAGCCGCCGTCGGCCACCATGTAGCCACCGGTCATGTGGCTCGCGTCGTCGGTGGCCAGGAACAGCGCGGTGCCGGCCAGCTCGGCCGGGCCCGGGATGCGGCCCATCGGGGTCAGCTTGCGCAGCTGGTCGCCCCGGCCCGATCGCCAGTCCTCGCGGCCCAGCGTGGCCTCGGTCTCGATGAAGCCGGGCGCGAACACGTTGACCCGGACCGTCGGTGCGAACGCGTGGGCGTACGACTTGGTGGCGCCGAGCAGGCCGTACTTCGCGGCGGCGTACTGCGGGGCCCGGGCGCTCCCGCGCACGATGACGGTCGAACCGATGTTGACGATCGCGCCGTGGCCCTGATCGAGCATCCGCTTACCGAACTCGTGGATGCAGGCCATCGTGCCCTTGATGTCGACCGCGAGGACGTGGTCGATCGACTCCTCGGTGATGTCCCGCCAGGACATCTGCTGCCGTGCCACGTCGCCGACGTTGTTCACCAGCACGTCGACGCCGCCGAGCCGGGCGAACGCGTCGTCGGCGAGGGCCGCGACCTGCGCCCACTCGACGATGTCGGCGCGCAGCAGGACCGCCTCGGCACCGGCCTCGCGGACCCGCTCGGCGGTGGCCTCGGCACCGGCTTTCGAGGACCGGTAGTGCACGCCGACGGCCCGGGCGCCCTCCTGGGCGGCGCGAAGCGCGATCTCCGCCCCGAATCCGGTGCCGGCGCCGGTGACGACCACGGACCGGCCCTGGAAACGGCGGGGAATGGGGAGGGGTGTGAGTGGCACGGGTAGTCCTCCGTTTGCGATTTTTGTCGGATTTACTCTCTCAAACCAGAACGCGGCCGCCGTCGACATAGAGAACCTGGCCGGTGATGAAGCGTGCCCGGTCCGAGGAGAGGAAGGTGACGGCGTCGGCGACCTCCTCGGGCACACCGAGCCGGCGCGCGGGCACCAGGCTCTCCAGGGCCTCCCGGTTGCCGTCCTTGTCCAGGTGTTCCTTGGTCAGGGCGGTCTCGATGTAGCCGGGCGCCACCGCGTTGACGGTCACGCCCCGGATCGCCCACTCCCGAGCCATCACCCGGATGAGCTGGTTGAGACCGCCCTTGGTGGCGGCGTACGGCGCGTGGTCGGCGTGCGCGAGCAGCCCCGAGACCGAGGACACGAAGATCATCCGGCCGTAGCCGGCCCCGACCATCTGGCCGCCCACCGCCTGGCCCAGCCAGTACGCCGTGGACAGGTTCAGCTCGACGATGCCGGCCCAGTCCTCGTCGCCCAGTTCGAGCACGGGCCGCCGGACGTTGCGCCCGACCGCGTGCACGAAGATCTGCGGCACGCCGACCAGCCCGGCCGCCTCGGCCGCCACCTCCCGGCACCGGTCGGCCGAGCGCAGATCGGCGGCGATGGTCCGCACGCTGCCGCCGGCCTCCTTCGCCGTACGGGCCACCGCGTCGAGCCGCCCCTCGTCCACGTCGACGAGGACGACCGCGGCGCCCTGGGTGGCGAGGCCGACCGCGCTGGCGCCGCCCAGACCGCCGGCCCCGGCGACGAGGGCCGGCCGGCCGGAGATCGACAACCAGTCCATGGGCAGACCACCCTTGTGTTCTCGTTCTGTGAAAGTCACTATCCAGTAAGCTAGACCAGCCACCGGGGAGTGTCCAGGCACGCCTTAGGCTGGGCACCGTCGATGAAATTCGTTTTCGAGAAGGTGATCCATGGCCGCCAGTCGGCGAAATCCCGCGCCCGTCGCCACTCGCACCGCGAGCCCGAACGCGGGCGGCGAGAAGCCGGAATACCGGGTGGAGGCGCTCGCCAAGGGGCTGCGACTGCTGAGCCTCTTCGACGAGCAGCGGCCCACCTGGCGGGTGAGCGACCTCGCGGTCGCGTCCGGGCTGCCGATGCCCACGGTCTACCGCGTGGTGATGACGTTGACCGCCGAGGGCTACCTCGATCATCTGCCGAACGGCGACTACCGGCCCGGGGTGCGCACGCTGACGCTCGGCGGGGCCGCGCTGCGTAGCCTCGACCTGGTCGCGCTGGCCACGCCCCGGCTGCAGCGGCTCGGCGAGACCACCGGCGAGACGGTCAACCTGGCGGTACTCACCGGCGACCGCGTGCTCTACCTGATCCGCCTGCGCAACTCCGACCTGGTCACGGCCAACATCCAGGTCGGCTCGACGCTGCCCGCGGTGCACACCTCGATCGGCAAGCTGATGCTGGCGTGGCTCGACGAGGCCGAGCTGTCCGAGCGGATCACCGACGCCTCGTTCCCCGGCCAGCACGGTCCGAACGCGAAAGTGTCGCTGGACGAGCTGCGGCAGGAACTGGTCCAGATCCGCGACCAGGGCTGGGCCCTGCAGGACGAGGAGCTGGCCCACGGGCTGCGCTCGGTGGCCGGGCCGATCACCGGTGCCGGCGGCCGGGTCATCGCCGGGGTCAACCTCGCGGTGCAGGCTCGCGACTGGTCGACCCAGCGCATCGTGCGCGAGCTCAAGCCGGTTCTGCTGGCGACGTGCGCCGAGATCTCCCAGCTGGCCGCGGGCCTGTGACCGCGCGGCTCGGCAAGCTCTCCCCCGCCGATCTCGACGACGATCAGCGGGCGGTCTACGCCGCGGTCACCGGCGGCCGGCGCGCCCAGGGACCACAGCTGTTCCCGCTGGTCGACGCCGACGGCGGGCTGGAAGGGCCGTTCAACGCGTTCCTCCTGCAGCCCCGCCTCGGGTTCGCCTGGCAGGCGCTCGGGGCGGCCGTGCGCTACGAGACAGCGCTGAGCGACCGGGCGCGCGAGATCGCGATCCTGGTCACCGCCGTCGCCGCCGACGCCGCCTTCGAGTGGTCCGCGCACGAGCCGATCGGGCGGCACGCCGGGCTGACCGGCGACGAGCTGGACGCGTTGCGGACGAGCCGGTTCGATGCTCTCGCCGACGAGGCCGAACGGGTGGTCGCGGCGACGGCCCACGCACTCGGCGTCCGGGGCGATCTGGACGACGAGGAATACCGGCGGGCGCTCGGCGCGCTCGGCCGGGCCGGCTTGTTCGAGTTACTCACGATCGCGGGCTACTACCTGGCCCTGGCCATGCAGCTGCGGGTCTTCCGGGTTTCTTGACACCATGTGGGCGTCCGGGGCACGCTTCCGGTTGACGTAATCGACTTTCACATTCCGAGAGCTGCGGTGATGGCGATGAAGCTGGTCACGTTCGACGACGGCCGGGTCGGCCGCCTGGAGGGCGACACGGTGGTCGAGCTGGCCTGCGGGTCGACACGGGAATTCTTCGAGCGCGGCGGCCGGGTCGACGAGACCGGCGAGCGGCTCGAACGGTCCGCGGTCCGGTTGCGCGCGCCGATCGTGCCGAAGAAGTTCTTCCACACGGCCGGCAACTTCACCGAGCACCACACCGAGCTGCAGGCGGTGAACTGGTCCCACCCCGTACACAAAGGGATCGTGTTCTTCCAGAACGTCGACGCGATCATCGGGCCGGACGACGCGATCGTCTATCCCGAGGGCCTGACCAGGGAACTCGACTACGAGCTGGAGCTCGGGATCGTGATCGGCCGCAGCGGGAAGTTCTTCGGGCCGGACGAGGCCGAGGACTACATCGCCGGCTACCTGGTCTTCAACGACATCACCGCCCGGGACATCCAGCGGCGGGAGATGAAGTCCGGCGTCTTCTCGTTCTCGAAAGGCATCGACACCTTCTGCCCGATCGGGCCGTGGATCGTGACCAAGGACGAGATCCCCGACCCGCAGAAGCTGGCGATGCGGCTGAAAGTCAACGGTCAGGTGCGCCAGCAGGGCAACACGGCCCAGATGGTCATCTCGATTCCCCACCTGGTCGCGCACCACTCGGCGCAGGGATACAGCGCCGGCGACATCATCACGACCGGCACCATCTCCGGGGTGGCCGCGGTGCAGCCCAACCCGTTCGACTTCTACCTGCGGCCGGGCGACGAGATCGAGGCCGAGATCGAGGGCATCGGCGTGCTCCGCAACCGGGTGGTTCCGTGGAGCGCGGCGCACGACACCCCGCCGTACACCACCGACCTGTACTCGGAGACGGTCGGCTGATGCGGTTCGGCACGCTCGGCGGACGCCTGGTCCTGGTGTCCGAGGGCCGCGCGCTCGACGTGGCGACGGCCTCCGGCGGGGCGCTCCCCTCCGACGCCCGCGCCGCGCTCGCCCGCTGGGAAGAGGTGCGGGCGTGGGCGCCGACCGCCGACCTGTCCGAGGCGGTCGCGGTCACCGACGCCGAACTCGGGCCGCCGGTGCCCGACCCGCGCCAGGTCTTCGCGGTGGCCCTGAACTATCGGCCGCACGCGGCCGAGGCGGGCTTCACCGCACCGGACGCGCCGCTGGTCTTCACCAAGTTCCCGAGCTGCATCACCGGCCCGGTCACCACCGTGGCCCTGCCGGAGGGCAATGTCGACTGGGAGATCGAGGTCGTCGCGGTGATCGGCGCCGGCGGACACCACATCCCCCGGGCGGCGGCGTGGGACGCGGTCGCCGGACTGACGTGCGGGCAGGACCTGTCCGAGAGGCTGACCCAGTCACAGGGCAAGCCGGCGCAGTTCTCGCTCGGCAAGTCGTTCCCCGGCTTCGGCCCGACCGGCCCGGTGGCGGTCACCCCGGATGCCTTTCCGGACCGCGACGACATCGGTTTCGAGTCCTCGCTGCTGAGCGGATCGACGAGCGAGACGCTGCAGTCCGGGCGCACCGCAGAAATGATCTTCCCGATCGACGACCTGGTCGCCCGGATCTCGGCGATCTGCCCGCTGCTGCCCGGCGACCTCATCTTCACCGGCACGCCGGCGGGCGTCGGCAACCGCCGCACCCCGCCGCGCTTCCTCCGGCCGGGCGAAACCCTGATCAGCCGCCTCGACGGCGTCGGCGAACTCCGCCAGACCTTCGCCTAGACGAGACCGGCCGCTCAGATGAGACCGGCCACGGTGTGGGAGGCCGAGCGTCAGCGCGCCCGCCAGGCCGATGACGACGCCGAGCCCGACATTGCCGATGCCGCCGCGCGGCCGCATGATGCTCACCCGCCGGACGCTGGTCACCGTCCGCGGCGGATCGACCACGGCAACGCCACGGATTGGCCGTGAACCGTCCGCCTTCCGCTTACGCCGCCCGCGAACCGGCTTGCCGAACCGGCCGGCCGCTGATCGACTCGGTCGATGGACATCCTCATCCTCGGCGGCACCCAGTGGCTCGGCCGGGAAGTCGCCCGGCAGGCGGTCGGACGTGGCCACACCGTCTCGTGCCTCGCTCGTGGCCACAGCGGACCGCCGGCACCCGGCGCCCGGCTGATCGCGGCCGACCGAAACGATCCGCTCGCCTACGAGCAGGCCCGCGACCAGTCCTGGGACGCGGTGGTCGAAGTCTCCTGGCAACCCGGTTTCGTGAAGCGGGCACTCGCCGCCCTGGCCGACCGGGCCGGGCATTGGACGTACGTGTCGTCCGGCAACGCCTACGCGGCCTTCGACACGCCCGGTGCGGACGAGTCGTTCCCGCTGCGGGAACCCACCGACCAGGACGAAGCCGGCCGGGAACTCTACGGCGAGGCGAAGGTGGCCTGCGAACACGCCGCCGCGGCCGCGCTCGCCGACCGGCTGCTCGTCGCCCGCTCCGGCCTGATCGGCGGCCCCGGCGACCACAGCGGACGGTCCGGTGCCTGGGTCGCCCGCGCCGCCCGGTCACCGGAGGAACCCCTGCTGGTGCCGGACACCCCGGACGTGCCCACCCAGGTCGTCGACGTCCGCGACCAGGCCGCCTGGATCCTCGACTGCGCCGAACGCGGCACCGTCGGCGCCTACGACGTCGTCGGCCCCATCGTGCCCTTCGGGGAATGGGTCGACCTGTGCCGCCGGATCGGCGGGCACACCGGGCCCGTGGTGAGAGTGCCGCAACAATGGCTCGTCGAGCAGGAGGTCGAGCAGTACGGCGGCGAGGACTCGCTGGCGATGTGGATCGTCGAGCCGGGATGGGAGGGCTGGTCCGCCCGCACCGGCGCGGCCGCCGTCGCTGCCGGCCTGCGCCACCGGGACCGGGCCGAGCTCGTCACCGACGTTCTCGCCTACGAGCGGGCGGAAGGCCTCGACCGGCCCCGCAAGGCCGGTCTCAGCCCGCGACGGGAGCGCGAACTCCTCGCCGCATTCGGCCTGGCCCAGCCGGACGGAGGTGCGCGGCGGTCCTAGGCGAGCTCTGCTGCCGCACACCTCGATCGGCATTCTCGTCCTCGGCGGCAACCGTGACTCGGAGCGGGAGGCCACAGATCGATCGTCCACTTGCGTCTCAAGGGGCATGACATCTCATGAACCGATGCGCCGGTGGTCGTGGCGCGCCCTGGTCGCGGGAGCCGCGGTCGCCGCGCTGGTGGGAGGGGCCGGGACGGCGTACGCCTCGCCGGCGCCCACCGGGCGCGTGACGCTGCCGTCGCCGCTCGCCGGGCCGGTGACCGGCGACGTCGTGCCGACCGACCTGAGCACCCACCTGCAGTTCCGGGTGTTCCTGGGCGGGCGCGACACGGCCGGGCGGGTGCGCACCGCGCAGGCGGTCTCGGATCCCTCGAACCCGGCTTACGCCCACTACCTGACGCCGGCGCAGTACCGCCAGCAATACGGGATCACCGACGCGCAGATCTCGGCGGTGCGCGCGTGGCTGACCGGGCAGGGCATGACGGTCACCGGCGGCACCACCCACTACCTGGCCGTCGACGCGACCGTGGGGCAGGCGGCCACGGCGTTCGCCACCACGTTCCAGACCTACAAGCAGGGCGACGACAAGTTCCCGTCCTATCAGGTCGCCCCGGCCGGTGACGTGTCGGTGCCGGCCTCCCTCAGCCCCGCTGTGCTGTCGGTCGACGGGCTCGAGGCGTACGTCGACGGGCCGGAACCCCAGGCGGCCGTGCGCCGCCCCTCGGCCGTGCGGGCCACCAAGGCCGCGGCCTTTCCGTGTTCGCACTACTGGGGTGAGCACAAGGTCGACATCCCGCCGGCCTACGGGCACACCACGGCGCCGACCGAGACCTGCGGCTACACGCCGCAGCAGATGCGGACCGCGTACGGCGTGACCGGCAGCCCGTACACCGGCCAGGGCGCGACCGTCGCGATCGTGCTCGACGCCCGCGTGCCGACGATGGCGGCCGACGCCGACAAGTTCTTCGCCGCGCACGGCCTGCCCGGGTTCAAGCCGGGCCAGTACACCGAGAACCTGCCGCCCGACTTCGACTGCAGCGAGTGGCCCGACGGCGACAACCCCGAAGAGGCCCTCGACGTCGAGACCGTACACATCATCGCGCCCGACGCGAAGGTCGTGTTCGTCAGTGCCGGGTGCAACTACGGCTACTGGGACTTCCTCGACGCCCACACCCGCGTCGTCGACTCCCACCTGGCCGACGTCGTGTCCGACTCGTGGCCCGGCATCGAGGACGGCACGTCGCCGGCGCTGATCGCCGCCTGGGAGCTGGTGCTGCAGCAGGGCGCGATCGAGGGCATCGGCATGAACTTCGCCTCCGGCGACTATGGTAACGGCGCCTCCGACGGGAGCGGGCCGGCGATGGTGCCGTACCCGACCTCGGACGCCTGGGCGACCGGCGTCGGCGGCACCAGCCTGGCCCTCGGCGCCGACGGCAAGCGGCAGGCCGAATGGGGCTGGGGCGACACCGTCACCCCGCTGAGCTCGATCGGATCGGGCTCGGCCCCTCCCGGCACGTTCGACATGGGCTCCGGTGGTGGTCTCAGCCAGAAGATCGCCCGGCCGGCCTACCAGCGCGGCGTCGCCGGCTCGTCACGAGCCCGCGTCGTCCCGGACGTCTCGGCCGACGCCGGAACCTTCTGGCTGGTCGGCTATACCGCGCCGAGCGAGCTGGCGCCGGTCGAGCCGGGCCCGTCGGACGGCGGCCCGGACCCGGGCCCGCCGGTCTACTCGGAACAGCCGGCGGGCGGCGGCACGAGCGGCTCGTCCCCGTTGCTGGCGGCCCTGTTCGCCGACGCCAAGCAGGCCAGTGGGCACGCGCTCGGCTTCGTCAACCCGGCCCTCTACGAGCTGGCCGGCACCCCGGCTCTGCACGACATCCTGCCGGTCGACCCGGCCGACCCGCCGATCAGCGTGGGCACGAAATACTGCCAGGGCACCGCCGACGAGGAGCCGTGCCTGACCACACACGGCATCGATTTCGGCCTCACGGTGACCCCGGGCTTCGACGACGTGACCGGCCTGGGCACCCCGACGAATTCCTTCGTCACCGCCTTCCACTGACGCCCTTCGGCGCGGGGCCGGGCGCGATCGCCTGGCCCCGCGCATCCGGCGGGGCGCTTGGTTCGGCGGGACGGGTCGAGGGCTACCTGGCCATGCTCAAGAACCAGCTGGAGTAAGCAGCGAACGCAGCCAGCGGAGGTTGACCGGCGGCTGGAAGGTGGCACCGCTCTCGTGGCCGTTGTAGGGCCAGACCTGGATCTGCTTCCGGCCGGCGTAGCGGTTGTAGGCGGCGTACACGGTCGAGGGCGGGCAGACGTCGTCCATCAGGCCGACCGTGTAGAGCGCGGGGGCGGTGCCGCGGGCGGCGAAGTGCAGCCCGTCGAAGTACGACAGGGTCGCGAAGACGTCGTCGACCCGGTCGCGGTTGGTCTGGAGCATGTCGGACAGCTCGCGGTAGGGGTAGGCGTCCGTGATCTCGGTGGCGCGCCGGAAGTGGGTCAGGAACGGCACGTCGATGATGGCGCCGGCCAGGTCGGAGCGCAGGCCGGCCACGGCCTGGCTGATCGCGCCGCCCTGGCTGGCGCCCGCCACGACCACCCGCGACGGGTCGACCTCGGGGCGGGTCAGGGCCGCGTCGACCGCCCGCACCGCGTCGGTGAACAGCCGCCGGTAGTAGTAGTCGTCGCGGTTGAGCACGCCCCGGGTGATCAGCCCATGGTGCTGGACGCCGACCCCGGGCACGTCCTCGGTGTCGCCGTCGCCCTGGCCGCGCGAGTCCATGACCAGCACCGAGTAGCCCGCGGCCGGCCAGAGCAGCCACTCGTGGGGGCGGCCGCGGCCCCCGCCGTACCCGATGTAGTGGACCACGCAGGGGCGGGGGCCGCCCCCGGAGGCCGGGGTGAGGAACCAGCCCGCGACGGGTTGCCCGGCGTAGCCGGCGAAGCGCACGTCGTAGACCTTCACCTCGGGCAGCAGCACGTCGACCGGCGTGAACGTGGCCGAGAGGTCGTGCGAGCCCGCCGAGGCCAGCGTCGACTTCCAGAACTCGTCGAAATCGCTCGGTGCCGAAATGTCCGGGTTGAAACTCGCGAGCTGGTCCGGGGACAGGTCGAATCGCGCCATCAGAGGCTCCTCCTCGAGAGAACGAAGGTCATTCTCACCCCTTGCTGGCGCCCAGGGTCAGCCCGGCCACGAAGTGGCGCTGCAGAGCCAGGTACACGACCAGCGTCGGGATGACCGTGATGGTCGCCCCGGCCGCGATCAGGTTGTAGTTCATCAGGAACTGGCCCTGGAGGCTGCTGACCCCGGTCGTGATCGGCAGCCGGTCGCCGCTCTGGATGAACAGCAGTGGCCAGAAGAAGTCGTTGTACAGCCAGATCACCTGAAGTGTGGCGAGCGCGGCCAGCGCCGGGCGGGTCAGCGGCAGCACGATCCGGCGGAACTGCCGCCACACCCCCGCCCCGTCGACCAGCGCCGCCTCGGTGAGCTCGCCGGGCAGCGTCTTCATGTAGTTCGAGAGCACGAACGTGCAGAAGCCGAGCTGGAAAGCGGTCTCGACGGCGATCACCGCGTAGTAGGTGTCGAGCAGCGACCCCGACGAGCTGATCGAGTAGGGCAGCGGCGTGTGCTTGAACATCTCGAACAGCGGCGCGGCCAGCACCTGCGGCGGCAGCATGTTGCCGGCGGTGAACAGGATCAGCAGCGTCACGTTGAACTTCCACCGGAAGCGGCTGACCGCGAACGCCATCATCGACGCCAGCACCAGCGTGAGGATGACCGCCGGAACCGCGATGTAGAGCGAGTTCACGAAGTATGTCGGCAGCTGGCCCTGGGTCCACGCGGTGGCGTAATTGCCGAAATTGAACGATCCGTGCAGGCTCCAATAGCCGTATTTGTCGGTATCGGACTTCGGTCTCAATGACGTGTAAAGCGTCCAGAGCAGCGGCGCGAGCCAGAAGACCGACATGACGACCAGGAACAGATGAGTTCCATAGCGCGGGCGACGCATCAATCGGCCCTCCGGAACGTGCGCACGAGGTAGATGACGATCGGAATGAGCGAGACGATCAGCAGCAGCACGGCCAGCGCCGACCCGACCCCGATCACCTGCCCCTCCCCCACGAGGTTCTGGATGACCAGGATGCTGAGCAGTTCGAGCCCGTTGGTGCCGTGGTTGATGACCCAGGCGATGTCGAAGGCTCGCAGCGCCTCGATGA
>DASWRZ010000337.1:0-30841 GCA_036402935.1 Actinoplanes sp. | reverse complement strand
CCGAACGTGTCCAGGGCTGGGTGGAATACCTGCGGCCGGCCGGGTTCCGGGAGGGCCTGGCGGTCGGCCTGTTCACTCCCGAGGGCCGCCATCTGGGGATCCTGGGCCTGAACACCGACACCGACCGGCATCCCACCGAGGCCGCCCGTGACCTGATCGGCACCATGGCCCCGACGATCGCGAAGGCGGTCGATCCCACGCGGTCGCTTGCCGAGATGGCGCGGATCATCGGTCCCGCCCGGGCCGGGATCTTGTTGACCCGGGCCGCAAACACGCTGCCGCTGGCCGGCCTGCCGGGCCATCCGCTACTCGACGTCGGCTCGACCGTCCTGGCCGTGGCGACCCGCCAACTCCGCGCCGGCGGCGGCTACGGATCCTTCCTCTGCCCGGACACCGCGCCCGACGCCGTGCACACCCACGTCCGGATCACGATGCTGGCCTGCCCTCCCGATGTGCCGCAGTACGTGATCGCCGCGGTGCTGCTGTCCCCGCCCGGCGACCTGCACGGCCTGACCGACCGCGAACTGGCGATCCTCGGCCTGCTCGTCGAGGGCTGGCCCAACCGCCGGATCGCCGCCGCCCTGTTCGTCGCCCAACGCACCGTGGCCGCCCACATCGAGCACATCCTGCCCAAGCTCGGCGCAGCGACCCGGACGCTGGCGGCCGTCCGCGCGCTCCGCTTCGGCCTGTATGTCCCGTTTCCGCTCGCCGTCATCTAAGGGATGCGTTAGGAACGGCGGCGGAACGGCAATAACGGTGCCGTACCTCTGACCTGTGCTCCGGCCTACCGGGAGGGCTGAATGGTTGAGCTTCCGCATGCTGGGGCGAAGATCGCCGCCGAGGTCGTACGAATAGCGTCGGTGCCTGCCTCGATCGAACAGCGGGCTCAGTTGCTGCTCGAACCGCTGGGTCGTCTGGTGCCCTTCCAAGGTGCTTGGATCTCCCTGCTCAACCCGGAGGCCCCCGAGCAACTGCCACTGGTGTGTCACGGCTACCCGAACGGCCTCCGAAGCTACATGGGCGGCCCGGCCGGCGTGGCGGAGATCGAGATGCTCGGCCTGGACCGATCCGGGGCGACCCGTCTGAGCGACCTGCCCATCGATCTGCAGGAGGTGCCCTCCTGGGCGGAGTACCTGGCGCCGGCGGGATTCCGCGGCGGACTGGTGGCGGCCCTGTTCACCCCGGACGGCCGCTACCTCGGAATGCTGGGTCTGAACACCGAATCCGTGGCGCATCCGACCGTGGCCGCCCGCGACCTGATGACCATGCTGGCCCCGATGATCGCCCACGCGCTCGACCCGATGCGTTCGCTCACGGCAGCGGTGAAGCTGGTGCGAAATGCGCAGGCCGGGATCGTGCTGACCCGGGCCGGCAACGCTCTGCCGCTGCCCGGGCTGCCCACACATGCCCTGCTCACGCCGGGTTCGGACGTGCTCATAGTGGGGCTGGAGCGTCTGACCCAGGGAGACCGGCACGCCACATTTCTGTGGCGGTGCCCCGGCGACGAGGCCGCCGGCCGGCACGTCCGCGTCACCGTGCTGGCCTGCCCGGCCGATGTGCCGCCGCGCCACCTGGCGGCGGTCGTCGCGGTATCCCCGGCCGGCGACCTGCACGGCCTGACCGGGCTGGAACTGGTGATCCTCGGCCTGCTCGTCGAGGACTGGTCCGATCGGCGCATCGCGGCCGCCCTGGGCCTGCCACTCGCCGCGGTCACCGAACATGTCGAACATGTCCTGGCCAAGCTCGGGGTGCCCACGCGGCTCCTGGCCACCCTTCGAGCACTCCGCCTCGGCCTGTACGTACCCCCCCCCGGCTCAACGGGGCTCATAACTAGCGCGTCCGAAGGGAATCGTTCGTCACCCCACGGCCGTCCGGGCCCGCACACCGACGAGCCGGTACGGGATGTACAGGCCACGGCGCGCCGCCAGCACCGCGGCGGCGGTACGGGTCGGCGCGCGCAGCTTCTCCCGGATGTGCTCGAGGTGAGCCGCGGCGGTCCGCGCGGTGATGGACAGCCGGGTGGCGATGCCTTGATTGGCGTGTCCCTCGATCACCAGGCCGAGGACGACCAGCTCCCGGTGCGTCAGAGCGCAAAGGTCCCCCGGGGGCGAGATCAGGACGAGCCGTACCAGGTCGCCCGGCGTGTTCGGTGGACAGGCGAGGCCGGTAACGCGGACGTAGCGCTCCTGACTGTCGTCCGCGGGGACCGGGCAGAGGAACGCCGTGTGCCGGACCCGGTCGTTCAGACCGTCGACCGCTGTCGACACGATGCCGGGGGATCCGGTGAGGAGGTGATCGGTCGCCATTCCGGGCAGTGGGGCGACGGTGCCTCGGCGGTCGACGACGACGGCGGCGGTAGCGCCGTGGACCAGCCGCGTGAGCCCGGCCAGCGAGTTCACCGGGTCCAGGACGGCGGTGATCGTGGGCGCGATCACGCCGATCACGTCCCGGGCCTCAGCGGTCGGCTGGGTGACCGTGTCCGTGTGCAGCGCGAGCACGCCCAGGTGGCGGTCGTCCTGAGTGACCAGTGGGACGGCGAGGCCTCCGCGGAATCCGGCCGGCCACCAATGTTCGGACCAGCACGGCAGCTCGGCCGTGTGCGGCGGCGCGTCCCGCAGGCGCAGGGGCCGGCGTCGCTGCAGCAGGCCGCACGTCTTCGTCAGCTCGGTCAGCTCCTCCGATTCCATGTACGCGCGGCTGTCCCGATCGTGGCCGACCGAGGTGACCGTGATGTGGCGGCGCCGATCCGCGTCGAGCGTGCCGATCCACCCGGCCGCGAACGGAACGACCCGTTTCATCGGACCCCACAGGAAAGCCAGGTCGTTTGCCGGGTCGTTGCCGGCCGGCGTCACCCGGTTGATCTCTGCCGCCAGCTCCAGCGCCACCGCCAGCAACTCGGTCACAGCCTCGAACCTCCTCACGACCGGCTTACGCCAGACCGCCGTTCGCCCGCGTGATCGCCTCGTCGATTCGAAGTGCGAGATCGACGTCGAGCGCGGTGACCGCGCCGACGTTGGTGGTCCTGACCACCAACCGCGCCGTCCGCTCGTCGGTACGACTGATCCGCGGCCCGCGCCCCAGTTCCTGCTTGAGCCGGTCCAGCCGGAGCAGCACCCGCTCCAACTGATCCGGTGGCAGCACGAGGCTGCGGGTGAGCGCCTCGGAGTCGCCGGTCCAGTCCGGGAGCCGGCCCAGCGCCGCCCGTATCTCCTCCTCGTCGAGCGGGGCGGTGTGCCCGTCCGGCCCGACCAAGCCCCCGCCCGGCCGGGGCGGCCGGGTCAGCTCCGCCAGCCCGTCCGGCAGGTGCAGTGCGTCCAGGACGTCGCGGTCCTGCGCGGCGATGGCGCCGAGTACGGCCTGGGCCCGCAGCCGGCACTGCTCCGGCGGGCAGCGCAGCAGTTCGCCCACCGCGCGGACGAACCCGATCGTGTCCCTTCGCGGGATCGGGGTGCTGACGTCCTGTCCCTCGGTGAGTTCGGCCGGCACCACGTCGAGCAGGCGCCGCCGGTCCTCCTCTTCCACCATGCGGGCCAGTACCGAGATCGTGGCCCGGGCGGCCTCCCGTGCGGTGTCGAAGTCCATCCCGGCCTGCTTCGCGGCGGACGTCACCAGTTCGCGGTAGCGCAGTCGCAGCGCTCCCGCGTCGGGGCCGGTGTCGCCCGTCGGCGGGGGCCGGCGTGGCCAGGTCGGATCGGGTCGCGGCGGTTCCTGCGGTCGAGGCGCCTGTGGCCCGGGCTTGTTCGCGCCCTCCGGCGGCGGCCCGTCGTGTTCCGCCCGTTCGGCATGCTCGGCATGGCGCCGCTGTTTCGAGGAGCCGAGGCTGACACCGGCCTCGCTGGCCCGGTGTCCTTGCTCCCGGGCCGCTCTGGCCAGGGTGCGTCGCTTGCGGTTGTCGCCTTCCATCTCCTTAGCCATGTCGTGGTTTTCCCTCGCCCGGGGTTCCCATGCGCGACGTTCACAGAAATTTGCCGCCAAGTACCGCCGGGTCGGATTGGTAGATCTACCAATCGACGCCGGTGGACAGGTGCTGATCCGATGAGAAGGGCGCGGAGCGCGCGGCCCGGCTTCGGGCGGATGTCCTCCCACGGACGGAGCCGGTGCTGCGCCATCGGGTCGACGAGGTCGTCGGGAGCAGAGCATGACGACGTGGGGACATCTGGCCGAGACGCCGGACATGGCCGGCGCATATCCGAGGCTGACGCACCAACAGCTCGGTCAGCTGTGCCGGCGCGGCCGCCACCGACCGGTCCGGCCGGGCGACGTGCTGGTCGCCGAGGGACAGCGGGACCGCGACTTCATGGTCGTGCTGTCCGGCAAGGTGGCCGTGGTGGAGGGGTACGACACGCCCCGGTCCCGGGTGATCCGGGTGCACGGGCCGCACCGCTTCCTCGATGAGCTCGGCCTGCTCACCGGCCAGCCGTCGTTCGTGACGTCGGTCGCCGTCGAGCCGGGCGAGATCCTTGCCGTACCGGTGCGCGCACTGCAGGAGACGGTTCGGCAGGATCCGGCGCTCGGCGACCTGATCGTGCGCAGCTTCCTGGCCCGGCGCGACCTGCTGATCAACAGCATCACCGGGTTCACGATCATCGGCTCCCGGTTCAGCCCGGACACCCGCCGGTTGCGCGAGCTGGCCGCCCGTAACCGCGTGCCGCACACCTGGATCGACCTGGAGGAGAACCCGGCCGCCGAGGAGATGCTGCGGCAGTTCGGGGTGAGCGTCTCCGACACGCCGGTGGTGATCTGGCGGGACCAGGTGCTGCGCAACCCGTCGCACGCGGAGTTGTCCCGGATCGCGGGCCTGCGCCTCGACCTACGTGGCGAATCGATGTGCGACGTGGTGGTGGTCGGCGCCGGACCGGCCGGCCTGGCCGCCGCGGTCTACGGGGCCTCCGAGGGACTGACCACGGTGGTGCTGGACGCGGTGGCCACCGGCGGACAGGCCGGTACGTCGTCCCGTATCGAGAACTACCTCGGTTTCCCGGCCGGGATATCCGGCGCCGAGCTGGCCGACCGGGCGGCGGTGCAGGCGTCCCGGTTCGGCGCGACACTGAACGTGCCGGCCGAGGCGGTACGGCTCAGCCCGCGCGAGGCCGATCTGCTGGTCCACCTCGACGACGGCACCCAGCTGCGGACCCGTACGGTGGTGATCGCCACCGGCGCCCGGTACCGCAAGCTCGACGTTCCCCGGCTCCAGGAGTTCGAGGGCACCAGCGTCTACTATGCCGCCACAGTCATGGAGGCGACGTACTGCGACCAGCAGCCGGTGTCCATTGTGGGCGGCGGCAACTCGGCCGGCCAGGCGACCGTGTTCCTGGCCCGGCGCGCCACCTCGGTACGACTGATCATCCGGCACGAGGACCTGGCCCGCGACATGTCCCGATACCTCGTGGATCAGATCGAGAGGTTGTCCAACGTCGAGGTGCTGCGTTCCACCGAGGTGGTCCAGTTGGTGGGCGACGACGGCAGGTTGGGCGCTGTGGTCACCCGCAACACCGTCACCGGCGACGAGAGCCGGGTCCCTACCAACGTGCTGTTCGTCTTCATCGGCGCCGACCCGTGCACCGGCTGGCTCAGGAACACCGTCGCACTCGACGACCGGGGGTACGTGCTGACCGGGCCGGACGGCCGCGACGACCCGTCCGCGGCCACCATGCTCGAGACCAGCCGTCCCGGCGTGGTGGCCGTGGGCGATGTGCGCAGCGGCTCGATCAAGCGGGTCGCCTCCGCAGTGGGTGAGGGTGCGATGGCCGTACGCCTGCTCCACCAGTACCTCGCCCGGACCGGACGGAGTTTCGGGCCGCAACCGCAGGGATGAGGAGCTTACGCGGTCGTACTCAGGTCTCCTTGACGTCGATCTGCCTGGGCCGGCTTGCGGCGGCCTTGCCCAGCCGGACCGTCAGGACGCCGTCGTGCAGGGAGGCCTCGACCTTTTCCGGGTCGATGTCTCCGGGCAGTGTCAGCAGGAACTCGAACTGCCCGACCCGCCGCGTCCGGCGGCGCAGCACTCCGCTGCGTTCCTTCTCCTTGACCTCCCCGGTGATCCGTACCTCGTTGTCGCGCAGTTCGATGTTGATGTCGTCCCGGTTGACGCCGGGGAGGTCCAACTCGAGCACGTACGAGTCGTCGGTCTCCTCGATGTCCGCCGGTGGGACCCACACCGCCGGCTGCTGGGTGCCGAGAACGCCCAACGGGTCGCGCATGAAGCTGTTGATGATCTGACCCATCTGATCCTGAAGCTGTTCGATCTCGGCTACCGGGTCTCCACGGCGCGCGGGCGTGGAGTCCTGCCGATACCGGCGTGCATGCGTAATGGTCACGGTCGATCCTTTCTGTCCGAGCGCCTTCCGAGTGCCGACGCCGCGCTGTTTCCTGGATCGCCGCCATCGTCGTCACGTCCGGGGTGAGCCCGCCTCACCAAACGAAGGGGATCTGTCGGTCACACGCCGGACCGAGGCCGCGGCGCACCGGTTTCGAGGCGGCTTTCCGGGCGGCGGCATTGGCAATGATGCCAATCGACGTCGACCGCGGGAGACGGTAATTCTGAGACACGACGAGCCATGTGACCACACGACGAGGAGCGCGGTCCGATGACGGACGTGGCGACAATTCTGAACGCCCATCCCGGTAGGTCGCCCGGTATCGACGAGGACGCACTGGTGATCGCTGTCCAGGGGTGCCTCAACTGTGCGCAGAGCTGTACGTCCTGCGCGGACGCATGTATTGCGGACCCGTCCGCGGCGCACCTGGGCAAGTCCGTGGGCGCGGCCCTCAACTGCGCCGACATGGCCACGACGGCGGCGCGGGTGCTGTCCCGGCCCACCGCCTACGACCGTTCGGTGACCGAGGCGGTGCTGCGCGCGCTCATCGAGACCTGCCGCGAGGGCTATGAGGAGCACCGCAAACACGCCGCGGAAATCGAAGCCTGCGCGATCTGCGCCGAGGCGTGCCGCAAGTGCGGTCAGGCCGGCCGGCACCTGCTGGGCTCGCTCGCATGAGCCGACAAGGAAAGGCTGAAGAAAGGCGATGCGTGAACCATGACCACCGTCTCCGACCCGCACGTCTTCATGATCCGGCCGGTCGTCCCGCAGACCCCGCAAGGCTGCGCCGAATGCCTGAGCCTGGGTACGGCGTGGGTGCACCTGCGGCTGTGCCTCACCTGCGGGCACGTCGGCTGCTGCGACTCGTCACCGATGCGGCACGCGCGGGCCCACGCGCATGACGCCGGTCATCCGATCGTCCAGTCCTTCGAGCCCGGGGAGGACTGGCGCTGGTGCTACGTGGACCAGACGATGGTCTGAGCTGAGCAGCACATACAGCCGCCGCGGTGTTCGTCGGCGACGAGCACCGCGGCGGGGCCTACGGTTTACGGGTCGATCGGTCTACGGGTCGATCGGTCTACGGGTTGATCGTGATCAGGTTCTCCACCTCGGTGACACCGGGTGCCGACCAGGCGACACGCTCGGCCTCGCGGCGCTCGGCCCAGGACCGTACGCTGCCGGTCAGGCGTACCTTGCCGTTCTGGGTGGTGACGTGGATCCGTTCCGCGTCCGTCTCGGCCGTGCGTACCAGGGCGTCCTCGATCTTCTTCTTGAGTTCGTCGGGTGACGGGCCGGTACGTGGCCGCACGGTGATGAGGTTGCTGACTCCCTTGACGCCGGTGAGGTTCCGGACCAGGCGTTGCGCCTCTCGCCGCTGGTAGTCCCAGTCGACCTCGCCGCGCAGAGTGACCCAGCCACCGGACACCGAGACCTTCACCTTGTCGTCGGGTACGAGCGTGTCCATCGCCAGCGCCTGCGCGACGGTTCGGGCCAGGTCGACGTCGGTCTGCTCGTAGTCGGGCGCCAGGCGTACCTCGATGTTGTTGACGACGGCCTTGACCCCGCGGACACGAAGCGCCGCGCGTTCCGCCGCCCATTTCTTGCTGAAGGTGTCCACCCAACCGGTCAGTGTCGTCACCCCGTCTCTCACTGCCACGCCGATATCGTTCGACGCGACCTCGGCGTCCCATGTCAGCTCGCGCACCACCTCACGCTGAATGTCCTCATCGGTCTGGGTCATTACGTTGCTGGCCATACCGGTCCTCCAAGGCTTCTCGTCGGTCAGCCGTGCCGGCCTGCCCGCGTCGCGGTCGGGCGAGGGCCCGTCTCGACCCTCGGCCCGGACCGGATGACTCCGGCTCACCCGCGGCGGGGTAGAAGCGCGCCGGTGCCTCAGGAGATGCCGGCCGGGCTGTCCCGGACATCGTTACGCGGTGCTTCCCGGGGGCCACGTGACCGGGGCCGGTCCTCGATCAGTGCCCGACTGCGACCGGGGCACCGGAGATGTGGGTCAGGGCGACGATGCTGCCGTCCGAGGTCGCCAAGGGCGATTGGAGGTCGAGGACCCAGTGGTGCTCCAGAAGCACCGCCAGCGCCTCCGTTCCGTCCTCGACGAGCTCCGCGATATCGGCGACGTCGACCTCGGTGATCAGACCGCTGGCCAGCGGGGCCAGGCCGCACAGGCCCGGCACCTCGCTCAGCTCCACCGCATGCCACTGCCCGGCCCGGCCGGGGCGGACCACCACGACGTCGACCACTCGCATCTCACCCTCGGCCGGGAGTTGCCGGAGCGCTGCGCGGGCCCCGTCGGTGAATCGCTCGGCGGGGAAGGTCAGCACGACTAGTTCCAGCGGGCCGAATGCCATGGCCCCAGCCTGCGCCGGAGCGTCCGGCGCGGTCCTCATCCGTCCCGGGTGAAATCGGACCGGCCACCGGATCGGCATGACCGCTCACGGGCCGCGAGTTGCGGATCGTCTCCTGACCGTCGTGGCCCGGCGGCGACGGAGGCCCGGAAATCGCCCCGGTGGGGTGACGTCCGGTCTCGCCACGCCTGCCAGTGTGGGCGGAGCAGGAACCGTATCGGTCCAGAGCGGAGGCTCGACGATGAAGGAAACACAGGCGGAAACCGGACGACCAGTTCGCCGGTTGCTTGTCTCGGCCGCGGTGCTCGAGGCGACGGCCGGGGCCCTCGGGCTGGCCGGCCTGGTCGTCTGCACGGTCGCGCTCGCCGCGCTGACCCGGCGACGCGTGGCGACCATGGATGTTCCGCCGTCCGAGCTGGCGCGGCAGCAGTGGGCCAAGGCCAGGGCCGCGACATCCGCCGGCATGGGTGCCTGGCGCAGCATGCCGCTGAGCTCGAGCGCCAACGGCCTGCGGCAGGGACGCGAGACAGCACCGGTGTGACGCCGGCAGCGGCCGGGTACGAACCATGGCAACACTCATCGCCGTCCGGCCTGCTCGGCATCAAGCGGTACGGCCGGTCAACGGGCGGTGGTCGCGACGTAGACCGTGTTGGCGGAGGTGCCCCGGGTCAGCGGGTTGGCGAAGGTCACCACCTCGGACGTTGCCGTGGCGAAACCTTCCCGCAGGAGGGCCAGGAAGCCCTCGTCGGGTGCGTCGTCGGACCACAGTCCGAAGGCTCCGCCTGGTTGCAGGCGGCCGCCGAGCCTTCGTAGTCCGGCGGCGGTGTACAGGTCGGCGTGGGTGGGGTCGAGGACGTTGACCGGCGAGTGGTCGATGTCGACCAGGATCGCGTCGAAGCGGCGGTCCGGCGCGGCCGGGTCGAAGCCCGTGCCGTCCCGCAGCAGCGCGAAGAAGTCGCCTTCGACCAGCGTGGTGCGCGGGTCGGCGGTGAGAACCCGGGCGTGCGGGAGCAGCTCACGGCGGTGCCAGTCGATCACCGGCGCCAGCGCCTCGACCACGGTCAGGGACCGGACCCGGCCGTCGGTCAGGGCGGTGCGGGCGGTGTAGCCGAGGCCGAGCCCGCCGACGACGACGTCCAGGCCCGCGTCCGGCCGCGTCTCGGGCAGGGCGGCCAGGGTGAGCCGGGCCAGTTCCTCCTCGGCGACCGTGAACAGGCTCGACATCAGGTACTCGTCGCCGAGCTTGACCTCGTACACCTCGGTCTTGGTGGTGGGGTCGAGGCGTCGGCGCAGGCTGATCTCACCGATCCGGGTGGAGGCCCAGGCCAGTTCGGCGAATCGCGAGTGCATGGAGGTGCCTCTCTGGAGCCGGATCTTCGTCGAACATGACAATCCCGACGATAGGCGACCAGGGATTGCTCATTCTGTGCAGGTCGCTGCCAGGCACTTGCCGGAGCCCGATCGAGGCCGGCTGGTAATCGGTCGACTACGCCGCGGGTGCGCACTGGAGCCGGGCCGGGCAGCCGACCAAAGTGCTTTGGGTGCCCCCCAGACATGCCATATCCACCCCTCGCCTTCGGCGCCGTCATCGCGCGAAACCGAGCGCTGACCGGGACATCCTGAGATACCCGATCGAGGCGCTCCTGCGCGCTCTGCCGCCCGCGCATCGCGAGATCCTGGTCGCGACGTACTTCCGCGGGCAGACGACGCGGGAGGCCGCGCGGCAGCTGGACATCACCCACGAGGACGCCCGGCGCCGGGTCTATCACGCGACCCGGGAGCTCACGGCCGCCGTTGTCGCCGCTCGGATGAGCCGCCCGGACGAGCTGCCGCCCACCGATCCCGACCGCTGGCGTCGCGGCGCGCCGACTCGCGAGCAGTCCTGCTACTAGCGGCTCGCCACGACCTGGTTACGGCCGCCGCGCTTGGCGGCGTACAGGTTCTCGTCGGCGCGGGCCAGCAGGTCGGGCATGATGTCGTCGCCTTGTGGCGACGTCGCCACGCCGATGCTGGTGGTCACGGTGAGGTCGCCGGTGAGCGGCCTCCAGGCGTACGTCTGGAGCCGTTGCCGCAGGCACTCGCAGCGCCGGTGTGCCTCACCCGCGTCGACCCCCGGCAGGATCAGCACGAACTCCTCGCCGCCCAGGCGGGCGGCGACCGCCCCGTCCTCGGTCGCGGCCTCGGCAATCAGCTCGCTCACCTGCTTGAGCACCGCGTCGCCGGTGCTGTGCGACAAGGTGTCGTTGACGCGCTTGAAGTGGTCGAGGTCCACGATCGCGAGCGACACGGGCCGCCGGTCCATGCGGGCCGAGCCGAGGATCGCCGGCAGCTTCTCGTTGAGGTACCGGCGGTTGTAGAGGCCCGTCAGCGCGTCGCGGTAGGCCATCTCGCGGAAGCGCTCGTTGTCCTTGCGGGCCTCGGTCGCCTCGAACACCGTGTGCAGCGCATGGGCGCGAGCTTCGCGCTGGATCGAGCGCAGCGAGGCGAAGGCGGCATGGAAGGTGCGGTATTCCTCGTACGCCTCGCGGAACCTCCCGGTGTCCGCGAACAACGCCGCCTTCTCCTCGTGTGCCCGCATGCGCAGCGTTTCCAGCCCGCGTTCCGCGCACATCTCAAAAGCCGCGTCCAGAGCGACCTCGGCCTCGGCGTGGCGGCCGTCCAGCCGGCGGCCCTCCGCCAGGGTCACCAGGCACTCGGCCAGCGCGTCGCCCTGGTCTCCCCGCACCGCCGAGTTCTCGTGCAGGACCGGGCTCAGGAGTTCCTCGACCACGGCGTAGCGCCGCGACATCATCTCGACCCGGGCCACCGTGTCCAATTCGTTCGCGGTGAAGGCGCGGCCGCAGTGTGTCAGGGTCTCGCGCATGCGGGCCACCTGCGCCCGCGCGCCCGCATCATCGTTGTTCTCATAGGCGATGTAGGCGACGTTGTTGAGGATGAAGAGCGCGAGCTCGAACTCGCCGACCGCGGTGGCCAGGTCGAGCGCCTCGTCGAACCGGCGGTGCGCCTCGTCGGCGGATCCGTTCTCGTCCAGGGCCACCGCCAGTGAGATGAGGTGCCGGGCGCGGAGCTCCGGGGCAGCGTCGTCGGGGAGGTTCGCCACGCACTGCACGGCATGCCGGAGCGCGTCCGCCAGATCACCGATCTGGCGGTGGAAGACGGCCATCTCCCGGTGGGCGCGGGCGAGCAGGTTGGGGCTGTCGTGCAATACCGCCCAGTCGAGAACCCGGCGTGCCCGGTAACCGCCCTCGGCGGAACGGCCCTCGCGCAGCAGGACACTGCCCTGCAGCAGCATCGCCCGGTGCGCCAGCTCGGCGTCGCCCAGCTCGACCGCCCTGAGCTCGGCCATGATCGCCGGTTCGTGCAGGGTGCGGAACTGCGACACGGACCGGCTCTCCAGCTCCGCGATCACGGCGGCAAGGGCCGTGCGGTCCGCGGGCGCGTCGATCGTCGTCACGGCATCCACCCCTCCTTCAGCGGCGGCCGGGCCCGGTGACCGGGCCCGGCCGTCTGCTGACGTTCCCAATGGCAGCGAAATCAGTTCCCGTTGCCCTGGGAGGAGTCGACCTTGACCTTGGCCATGATCTTGCCGGCCTGATGCGTGGTGGTGGCGGAGTGGTCCGACCCGCCGCCGAGGGCCGAGCCGGCGGCGCCGACCGTTCCGGCCGTCAGAGCGACGCCGGCCGCGAGCACGACGAGGGTGGAGAGAATTCGGGAGCGCATTCTGTTCCTCCGTAGCTTAGGTGGGGGACCTGGACGCAAGAATTCGCCGCCCCGGTTGCAACCGGGGCGAATTTCGGGTGCGAGAGGGTTGCTACGGCCACATCACATATGTGCCGGCGAGCGCCTCGGCCCCCGCCGGCCGGGCGGCACACGCACGTGTCTCGCTGGTGATCGACGCGATCTGTCCGACTCCGGTCCTAACCGGCGTCCAGACATCGATGAAGCCGGGCCAGCCCTTCGTCGATGCGGTGCGCGTCGATCATGCCGTACCCGAAAACGACGCCCGGGGGATCGGGCGCCGCGGCGGCGATTTCCGGAAAGCTCGCCACACCGACGCCGGCCGCCCGGGCCCGGACGAGCGCCTCGGCGGCGGTGGCTCCCCGCACCATCGCGCTCAGGTGCAGGCCGGCCGCGGACGGCACGGCCGCGAGGTGCGCCGACAGCGGGCCGGCGAGCGCGGCCGCGATCCGTTCGTGGCGCTGCCGGTACACCCGACGGACCCGCCGCAGGTGCCGCGCGAACATACCCTGCTCCACGAAATCCGCCATGGCCGCCTGGATGGGCAGGCTGGTGTGCCAGTCGGCGAGAAATTTGGCGGCGTGCAGGGCGTGGCGCAGCGACGGCGGATGGAGCAGGAAGCCCAGCCGCAGCGTGGGCAACAGGACCTTGGAGAACGATCCGACGTAGAGGACCCGGCCGCTGCGGTCGAGGCTGTGCAACGGCTCGAGCTGTTGTTCGGTGTAGCGGAACTCGCTGTCGTAGTCGTCCTCGACGATGGCCGCGTCGTGCCGTTGCGCCCACGCGAGCAGTTCGATGCGCCGCCGCAGCGACAAAGCCACGCCGGTCGGGTACTGGTGGGACGGCGTCACATAGACGAGCCGCGCCTGCGCGGGCAGCGCGTCGACGATCAGACCCTGCTCGTCGACCGGAACGCCGGTCACCCGGGCGCCCTGGGCTTCCCACACGAGTTTCGGCGGTGCATAGCCGGGCTTCTCGATCGCCGCCGTGGCGCCGGGTTCGAGCAGCACCCGCCCGATCAGATCGAGCGCCTGCTGCACGCCGCAGGTCACCAGCACATCCTGCGGATGTGCCTCGATGGTCCGGGCGGTGCGCAGGTGACGGGCGATGAGGGTACGGAGTCCGAAGTGGCCGGCCGGCTCGGCGGGCATTCCGGTGCCCACGGCCGACGGCCGGAGCTGTTTGGTCAGCAGCCGGCGCCAGGCCGTGTACGGGAAGAGCCGCGCGTCGGGCGCACCGACCCGGAAGTCGAACTCCGGTGCATCGCTGAAATCGGCCGGCACCGGCATCTGCGACCACATCGCGCGCGGCGTGAGAGGGCCGGCCGGCGGCTGAGGTACGGCCGGCTCCGCGAGCAGCAGGGGGTTGACGAAGGTCCCGGCGCCTGCTCGCCCGGTCAGATAGCCCTCGGCGACCAGCCGCTCAAAGGCGGTCGTCACCGTGTTACGCGAGACCTTGAGCTGCTCGGCCAGTTCCCGGCTGGACGGAAGCGCCTCGCCTGAGCGTAGCCGTCCATCGAGGACGGCGTCGCGCAGCTGCCGGTAAATCTGCCCCGCCAGGCCGCCGGTCCGGTCCAGCCGCACGGCTACCTCCACGTCTGGTGATCCTAAGTGGCACCGTCAAGCCGCCTCCGAATTGGCTCTGGGAGACGATCGCCGTGACTTCTAACGTGGACAGCGCGAAGAGGATGGAAATCGGAATCCGATCGGTATTCAACCGGTAAGGACTCAACAAAGTGAGTCCCGGTCACGGGGGCAGTGAGTACGCGCGCTGCCACCATCGCTCACACGGGAGAAGCGATGAATCTCAAGCGCACCATCACATCCACCCTGTTGGCGCTCGGTGTCACCTTCGGCACCCTCGTCGTCGCAGCGCCGGCTAACGCCGCCGGAGGCAAGGGCGTCGCGCTGACCCGGGGGCAGGCACTGTTCCCGAACGAATGGATTGAGCGGTCGACCAGCAGCGGCATCGTGCGCCTGGCGATGCAGACCGACGGCAACCTCGTGCTGTGGCTGCGGAACGCCAGCACCGGCGCCACGCTGAAGATCTGCTGGGCCACGAACACCTCCAACGGATACAAGGCGTACTACCAGGAGGACGGCAACTTCGTGCTCTACCCGCGCGCGGGCGGCGCGTTGTGGGCCAGCAACACCGTCGGCCCAAACGGCAGTACGGTCGACATGAACTCCAACGGCCAGCTCTGGGCCGGCGTCAAGGCGGTTACCGGTAACTGCAAGCTCTGACCGCTCCCTCCTGCCCGTCTCGGACACGTGGTCGCGCCACCCTGGCCGCGTGCTACGTGCCGAGACGGGACCTGGTCCAACGGGTGGGCCGGCCCGGAGGGCTCCAGCAAGAGCCGGGTCCGAGGTCACCGATCAGGGCCGGCCACGTCTTCCGGGCGGTGGCGCAGGGCGGCGCGGACCCGTTCGGCGTCGGGCATGCCCAGCTCGGTGTAGAGGGCCAGCGCCCGCTCGTGATGGGGGATCGCCTGCGGCCGATCATTGAGGGCGAGGTGGGCATCGCCCAGGCCGGCGTGCGCCCGCGCCACCTGGTCCCGCAGGCCGATCTCGGCGGCCAGGTCCAGCGCGTCCCGGTGGTGGGCCAGCGACTCGGCCGGCCGCCCGGCCGCGGCGGTGGCCTCGCCGAGGGCGTTGAGCACGTTGGCCTGGCCGTCGCGATCGCCGCTCGCGCGATCGAACGCCAACGCCGCCTGATGGTGCTCGATGGCCAGTTCGGGCCGGCCGAGGCGGGTCATGATGATGCCGAGGTCGTCGCGGGCGGCGAGTTCACTGTCGTGGTCGCCGACCTCGCGGTAGAGGACGATCGCCTTCTCGAAGTAACCGGCGGCCTTCTGATAGTCCCCCCTTCGCAGGGTGATCTCGCCGAGGCCGGACAGGCCGTCCGCCTCCCCGATCGGGTCGCCGGCCCGGCGGCTCAGCAGCAGTGACTGCTCCGTCAGCTCGCGGGCACGGGCGTGCCTGCCCTGCCGTCCCTCGACGACGCCCAGGTTGCGAAGCGCGCGGGCCTCCCCACCGAGTTCGCCGGCCCGCCGGAAGAGGACGATCGCCCGCTGGTGGTCGGCGCGCGCCTCGGCGAAGCGGCCCTGCCGTTTCGCGATGTTGCCGAGGCTGCCGAGTGCCCGGGCCTGGCCGGCCGGATCGTCGGCCTTCTCGAACAGCAGCTGCGCCTGCCGCAGGTGGTCGACGGCCGGACCGTACTGGCCGACGCGCAGGTGAGCGGTGCCGACGCCGTTGAGCGCGTGGGCCTGGGCGGCCAGGTCGCCGGTCAGCTCGGCGGCGCGGTGGGCGCGGCCGTGCACGATGAAGGCCTCGAGGGCGTGGCCGCCGTCAAGGTAGCGGTAGAGGGTGGGCGAAAGTCGGCTGACGTGGCCCGGCCAGTCCTGAGTCTCGGCCAGCGCGACCAGCGTCGGGCGTTCCGAGTCGAGCCAGGCCAGGGCGGCGCGTGGGTCGGGCAGCAGGGGCGTCGGGCTGTCCGGGGTGGGCACGCGGGGCCGGTGCTCGGCCTCGGCCGGATACAGCGTGTCCATCGCACCGGCGGCGGTGGCCAGGTAGTAGTCGAACATCCTGGTCAGGGCGGCCTGGCGGGCGGACGGCGGTTCCTCGTCGGCGGCCCGCTCCGAGGCGTACGCCCGGATCAGGTCGTGGAAGGTGTACCGACCGGCTGCGGTCTGCTGCACGAGATGGTCGCGAAGCAGGTCACCCAGGCGCGCCGTGGCGGTGGTCAGGTCAGCGTGAACCAGGGTCGCGGCCGCGTACGCATCGAAGTCCGGTCCCGGATGCAGTGCCGTCAGGCGCAGGAATCGCTGGTGCTCGTCGGACAGGTGAGCGTAGGACTCGTCGAAGGCAAGTTGGACGCCGGTGTCGAGGCGGCGGTTGTGCTGGCGTTCGTCGAGGCGATCGGCGTGCTCGGTGAGCGTCCACCCGGTCGCGCCCCGGATGTGCCCGGCAACGATGCCGAGCGCGAGCGGCAGATAGCCGCAGCGTCGCGCGATGCGGGCGGCGGCGGCCGGGTCTCCGCCGACCGGAGTGCCGCGTGCGGCGCGGGTGAGGAACGCGACCGCCTCGCCGGCGGTGAACACGTCCACGACCAGGCGTGTGACGTCGTCGAGATCGCCGAGGTCACGACGGCTGGTGATCAGCGCCGGGCAACCCGGGGTCGCCGGCAGCAGCGGCCGGACCTGGTCGACGCTCGCGGCGTTGTCCAGCACGACCAGCGTGCGGGTGCCGGCCAGCAGGGTGCGGAACATCGCCGTCCGGGCCGGCCGGTCGTGCGGGATCCGCTGGCCGGACACGCCCAGCTGGCGCAGGAAGCCGTCGAGGACGGCCGCCGGATCGGCCGGCGGCTGAGCGGCGTCCGGGTGGAAGCCGCGCAGGTTGACGAACAACACCCGGTCGAACAGCCCTTCGGCGGTGAACCGATGGCCGGCGTGGATGGCGAGCTGAGTCTTGCCGACGCCGGCCATGCCGGCGATCGCCGAGATGGCCACCGGTCCGTGCGCCAGGGCACGCCGGAGAAGATCCAGTTCGACCGTACGACCGACGAAGCCGGGCAGGTCCTGCGGCAGGCTGCCCTGCACCCGGACCTGCGCGGACGCCTTGGCCTCACCGCCGATGACCCGCAGCGCCTGCTGCCATTGGGCGGCGTAGCCGGGGTCCGGATGCAACGCGCGCACGATAGCGATGACCAGTTCGGTGTTGAGCCGCCGGCGCCCGGCCTTGAAACAGTCCGCGACGGTGGCCCTCCTCGCCAGCTCGCCGGCCGGACGTCCAGCCGTACGCCAAACGCCGTTGATCCGGTCCTTGATCGTCTCGTAGGAGGGCTCACCGGCCCAGATCTTCAGCTGCCGCAGCCCGTCGGCGACGCCGTCGAGCGAGTCCGCCGCGCCGGGATCGGGGAGCGAGGCGAAGGCATGCGACACGGGATTACTGCAACACACATCGAAGTCTGCCGTCCGGGCAGTGTCGCCGACCCGACCCGACCCGGCCCGACCCGACCCGGAGCCGGAGCCGGCCGTCCGGGATCGTCCGGGATTGCGGTCCGCTCCCGGTGGCGACCGCACGCTCATTCGGGTCAGAACATCCGCGATCTGGGGGACAGACATGAGATTTCGTATCGCCGCCGGTGCCGTCGGGCTCGCCGCCATGCTGGGCGCCGTCCTGGTCGGCGCGCAAGCACAGGCCGCCAACCCGAGCATCACCTTCAGCATGGTCCGGTCCGGCGCCACAGTCACCGCCAACTGCCTGACCGCGGCGACCGCGACCGTCAAGGTCGTGTCGCACGAACAGACCGAGACCATGACCATCAACGCTTCCGGGCTGCCCGCCAACACCGGGTTCGACGTCTTCGTCCTGCAACTGCCGAACGCGCCGTTCGGTGTGTCGTGGTACCAGAGCGACCTGGAATCCAACGGCTCCGGCAACGCGTCGGTGCAGGTCATCGGCCGCTTCAATGTGGAGACCTTCGCGGTCGCGCCGGGGGTCGGCGCCGCGCCGACACCGCATCCCGGTGTGGACGCCGCGACCAACCCGGCCTTCGCGCCCGTACACACCTTCCACCTCGGCTTCTGGTTCAACTCGCCGGCCGACGCCGTCAAGGCGGGCTGCCCGGGCACGGTCACTCCGTTCAACGGCGAACACAACGCCGGTATCCAGGCGATGAGCACCCGAAACTTCGCGGATGCCAACGGACCGCTGCGCCAGCTCGTCTCCTGAGCTCGCGACGTCGCAACCGGGTCACTCCTTCGGTGGGGGAGGAGTGACCCTCCGTTGCGGTCCGCGCAGCGTGGACCGTCGCGGGACGGCGAGAACAACTGCCGTATCGCCGCTACAGGCCGGGTGACCCTGCGCCGCTCTTCTCGTCCAGGGGTACCTCGATCAGCAGGGTGGTGCCCTGGCCGGCGGGGCTGTCGACCTTGAACGTGCCGCCGAGCGCTTCGATGCGATCGCTGAGCCCCAGCAGGCCCGACCCGTGGACCGGGTCGGCTCCTCCGATCCCGTCGTCGTGGATCGCCAGCCGCAGAATCGGGTCCCTGGTGTCGAGCCTGACGTGGACCACGGACGCGCGGGCATGCTTGACGGCGTTGGCCAGCCCTTCGGATACCACGTAGTAGGTCGCGACCTCGACCGGCTCGGGCAGCCGGCGCGCCGCGTGCAGATGCAGCTCGACCGGTACCGCCGAACGGCGCTGGAGCACGCGCAGCGCCGGATCCAGGCCGCCGCCGGACAGGATCGCTGGATGAATGCCGTGGGAGATCTCCCGCAGTTCGTCGAACATGCCGGTCAGCCCCTCGGCAACACGCGACAACGCGTCCTGCAGCTCGCCGAGCCGCGGCGGCACCGTCGCCTGCACCGCGCGCAGGCGCGAGCCGAGCGAGACGAGCCGCTGCTGAGTGCCCTCGTTCAGGTCACTCTGGATCCGCCGGCGCGTCTGGTCAGCGGCCGCGACGATCCGCGCCCGGGAGGCGACCAGCTCGGCGCGGCTCTCCGCGTTCGCGATCGCCGTCGCGACGAGCTCCGTGAAGCCGGTCAGACGCGACTCGGTCTCCGCCGGCAGTGGCTCCTCGCTCTGCCTCGAGTGCACGAACAGGACGCCCCACAACCGTCCCTCGACGACGATCGGGCTGCCGGCCGAGGCGCGGATCCGCAGCTCATCCCGGACGAACTCCGCGATCTCGCCCGGGACTCCGCGGTAGTCGTCTATCCGGACGGGCCGTCCCGTCCGCCACACCGCCGATGCCAGATCGCCTCCGTCCAGCGGCCACGGGCCCGCAACCAACGGGTGGTCGCCCTCGGAGGCCCAGGTAGCCAGCATGGTCAACCGCTCGTCGCTGTCGTACCGGCCCATCCCGGCCAGATGCGACCCGAGCAGCCGCCCGACCTCCGCGGCGACCGCCGCGAAGAGCTCCGTCGGCGGGATCCCGCGCGCCACCAGCGTCGCGACCCGTCGCAACGCCGCGTGCTCCTCGGCCCCGCGGGCGAGCGCGGCGCGGCTCTCCGCGTTTACGATCGCTGTCGCCACCAGTTCCGTGAGAGAAGCAAGGCGTGCCTCGGTGTCGGCCGGAAGCGTCCGGCTCACGCCCGCGTAGGCACTCATCACCCCCCAGAGGCGTCCCTCGACGAAGATCGGCGTCCCGACGCCCGAGCCCACCCCGCCCGCGCGGGCCGCGATATCGAGGGGTCCGGACCCATCCGCGTAATTGTCGATCCGGGCCGGGCGCCCCGTCTCGAAGACGATCGTGCTGATGTCCCGCCCGCCGAGGGCCAGTCTGCGGCCGACCGGAACGTTGTGGGCCGTCCTGTCCCAGGTGGCGAGGAAGATCATCGTCCGGTCGGCCTGGTAGCGGCCCAGGTGCGCGAACTCGACCGACATCAGCCGAGCGACCTCCGTGACGACCGCCGGGAATACTTCCTCCGGCGCCGCCCCGCGCGCGACCAGCGTCGCGACGCGCCGCAACGCCGCCTGCTCCTCGAGCAGCGCACCCCGCCGCGCACCCCGTCGCGCACCATTCACCGGCGCTCGCCCCCTATTCGCGACCGCACATCAGATGCCGGAGCGCTTGCGGGCCGGGTCTCCACGACCACAGTCCAGCAGCGACGTGCACCAGCGCACTACTACGCCGAAGTCAACGAGCCTCGAGGAACGCCAGAACCGCCAGGACGCGACGGTGGTGATCGTCGGTCTCGGGGAGGCCGAGCTTGGCGAGAATGCTGTGGACGTGTTTCTCTACGGTGCCTTCGGTGACCCACAGCTTACGCCCGACCCCGGCGTTCGAATGCCCCTCGGCCATCAGCGCCAAGACCTCCCGCTCCCGGTTACTGAGGGCGGCAAGGGGATCGTCGCGCCGCTGGGCGCGCACCAACTCGTGCACCAACGCCGGGTCGACGACGGAGCCGCCCTTGGCGATGCGCTCCAACGTCTCGAGGAACTCCGCCACGTCGGTGACCCGGCTCTTCAGCAGGTAGCCGACCCCGCGACCGCTGGCCAGCAGCTCCATCGCCTGCTCGACGTCGGTGTAGGCGGACAGCACCAGGATGCCGGCCTGCGGCAACTCGTGCCGGATCGTCCGCGCCGCCTCCAGCCCCTCGGTGCGGTAGGCGGGTGGCATACGGATGTCGGCCACCACGATGTCGGGCTTGGCGCTGCGGGCCAGGGCCAGCAGTTCCGCGCCGTCACCGGCCTGCCCCACGACCTGGAAACCGGATCGGTCGAGCAGGCTCGCCATGCCCTCGCGGAGCAGGACATCGTCTTCCGCCAGGACCACCCGTAAACCTGTCATGGCTCGATCATCACCGTCCCGCCTCACACGCCGTGGTGCTGCAGCACGTCGCCACGCGCCGCCATTATCGGCCCCGCCGCCCGGCGCAGGCGAGGCGAAGCCACTGTGGATTTCATCTCCGGATACCCTCGACGGCGGCCGATCACCTCTCCGCCGGCCCCATCACGTCTGCGCCGGCCCCATCACGTCTGCGCAGGCATGGCGCCGTCGACCGCGGTAGCGGGGAGCGAAATCTCCAGCACGGTTCCGTGCCCGACCGGACTGGTGACCTCGAGCGACCCACCCAAGGCCTCGACCCGGTCGCGCAACCCGCTCAGACCGGTACCCGTGCGCGGCTGCGCCCCGCCGACGCCATCATCGGACACCCGCAGTCGCAACGCGTCGCCCATCGACCAGACTTCCACGTCGGTTTGTACTGCGTTGGCATGTTTGGTCGTGTTGGTCAGCGCCTCGGAAACCACGAAATACGCGGCCACCTCCACCGATGGCGGGTACCGTACGGCGGTTCGAACGTTCAGCTCGACCGGGACCGGCGAGCGCCTGGCCAGCGTCCGCAGCGCCGGGCCGAGCCCTCCCTCGGACAGGATCGCCGGGTGAATGCCGCGGGAGATCTCGCGGAGCTCGTCCAGGACCCCGGTCAGATCGGTGGCGACCTGGCCGATGCCGTCCCGCAGCGCCGGAAGGTCGGCGGGCACCGTCTGCTGCGCGAAGCGCAGTTCGAGTGCGAGCGAGACCAGCCGTTGCTGGGCTCCGTCGTGCAGATCGCGCTCGATCCGCCGGCGGGTCTCGTCCGCGGCGGCAATGATCCGCGCACGCGACTGCATCAGCTTGGTCCGCGCATCCGCGTTCGCGATCGCCGTGGCGATGAGTTCGGTGAAGTCGACGATCCGCTGCTCGACGTCGGGCGGAAGGTCGCCGCGCCGGGACGCGACGTTGATCGCTCCCCAGAGGCAACCATCGACCGCGATCGGGGCGTCCACCGCGCTGCGGATATCCTCCTGCGGTACGCCGTCGTGCGGCACCACCGGCGTCGCCTCGCGCGCACCGGACCGGACGGCACGACCGGTCTGCTGGACCGAGGCGAGCGCGAGGCCGGGCTTCGGGCGGAAGCGCGTTCCCGGCCGCTGCCGCACCGGCCATCCGCGGCCGCCGAGGAACGTCACCTCGCCGTCGGCCTCGAACCTGACCAGTGCGGTCGCGTCCGCGTCGAAGAGCTCGCCGATCTCCTCCGCCACCGCGGAGAATACGAGATCCTGCTCCGCCCCGCGTGCGACCAGCGTCGCCACCCGCCGCAGGGCGGCCTGCTCCTGGGCGATGCGGTGCACCTCGGCGCGGGCTTCGGCGCTCTCCACGGCGGTCGCGACGAGTTCGGTGAAGTGCGCGATCTGTGACTCCGTGTCCTCCGGGAACGGCTCGCTGCGCTTCCTCGATGCGGCGATCACTCCCCACAGCCGGCCCGCCACGAGGACGGGGCAGCCGACCGACGAGTGGATGCCCAGAGCAAGGGCCTCACGGGCGATCGCGCCGGTGGCGTTCGCGAAACTGTCCACCCGGGCCGCACTGCGGGTCCGCTGGACGTCGCGGGCGATGCTCGACCCGTCGAGCGGGAACCGCGTGCCGACGGCCAGCCGGCCCGGCACCCGGCTCCAGGCGGCGACGCCCGCGACGGACCCGTCGGGCTCGTATCGCTCCATCCGGGCCATCTCGGCGCCGCACAACATGCCCACCTCGCGGGTCACGGCCTCGAAGACGTCCGCCGGCGGTGCCGACCGGGCGATGAGCGTGGCGACCCGCCGAAGCGCCGACTGCTCATCCGAAAGACGGGCCGACTCCAGCGCCGATCGCCGGGACCGGGCCGCCAGCTCGGCGACGACCAGGGCGGTCACCAGGTACACGACGAGTGCCGCCACGTTGGAGGGTTCCTCGACGCGAGGCGAACCTCGCGGCGGTAGGAACAGCGCGAAGACCGCGACGCTGGCGACCGCGGTCAGGGCGGCAAGCCGGAATCCCTGGATGATCGCGACGGGTAGTACCGCGAGCAGGTACAACACGAGAAGAATGTGCACCGGGACATATCCATCGAGCAGGGCGACCAGGCCCGTCACGGCGCCCACCAGCGCGACGCCGGCCAACAGACCGCCCCACCAGCGCCCTATCGATCGACTCACCAGGCTCGCTGTCATCGCATCGGGCTCCCTGACCCAGACGTAACCGACACGATACGCGGATACATTGCCGACAATGTCACCACCGGCCGTCCGGCGCCATGAGTCCCACGGTCATCGGAATCACCAGACCCTTGTGGGCGAGCGCGCGCAGAAGCAGACGTAGCTGGGGCCGATCGAGGCCGCGGTGCTCGGGTGGGCTCGGGTGCGGCACCTCGAGCGCAAGCGCCGCCTGCGCCGCCCGGCGGGTGATCGCAGTCTCCAACGCCCACAGATGCCTGGCCGCCGTCACCATGTCGGCGGACCGCAGGACGAGGTCATGTTGCCGCAGCAGTCGCCGCAGGTCGGCGGCGATGCACTCGATCGGCGGGCTCGCAGGGTGCGGGAACAGGTGATCCGGAAGTTCGAGGCCGGCTTCTCGGCTCGCGAACGTCTCGCGCCCGGCTCGGACAGCCGCTCTCACCACGACCGCCGATGCGAGGACCACGAGCAGAGTCGCGCCGACCGGCGACTGGATCAACTCGTGCCCGAGGGCGATCACCAGGGCGGCGAACCCGAGGAGCAGGCCCCAGGCGTGGCGCCGGCAGAATCCGGGCACCGCCCGGAGTCGGTGCGGCCGGCCGCCACGTTCCATGCTCATCTCGGCTCCCTTCCTCGACACCGCAACCATGCCTGGTGGCCGAGGCCAGGTCTTCGCCGCCAGCACCCAAAGTCATTACCGGCCAGCAGGAAACTCGTGGCGCAGGCGCCCGGACACTTTGCTCAGCCGCTCACCGTCTGGAACAAGTGACCGATCAGAAAGCCGACGCCGGCCGCGCCCAGGCCGATCACCGCCATCCGGGCCCCGCCCCGCCACCAGGAGCCGACCAACGTCAGGGCGGAGTAGACACCGACACCGAACAGGACCAGCGCACTCAGCACGATCGCGAGGACGAGCGCCGGCGTCCGCGGCATCCAGATGAACGGAATCAGCGGGATCAGATGTCCCACGAGCGTAGCAACGAAGATCACGAACGAGCTCCGCATGATCTCCGGAGTCTCGACCGGCTGCAGGTGCAACTCCTCGTCCATCATCGTGGCGAGCCAATGGTTCCGGTTCGCCGTGATGGTGTCGACGACCTGCTCCAGCAACGGCCCGGTGAACCCTTTGGCGGCGTAGACGTCCCGGATCTCCTGGCGTTCCGCCTCCGGGTTCGCGGTGATCTCGGCGGCCACGCGGGCCTGCTCGGAGTGGTAGTAATCGCGTTGCGAGACCGCGGACGTGTAGCCGACCGCCCCCATAGAGATCGATTCCGTGATGGCCGCGGCGAATCCGGCGGTCAACAGCACGGTGGTCGAGCCACCGCCGGCGATGACGCCGAGGACGATGCCGAGAATGTTGACCAGTCCGTCCTGACCGCCGAGGATCACATCACGCAGCGAGTTGGTCCGGTGGTGGGACTTCCGATGCCGCACCACGACCGGCGTCGTGTCCGGCATCGCCCGGGCCACCCGCGTACCGGTCACCGCACTGCCGTCCGCGGCCGCAGGCGAGTCCGGGTTGAGGGCGGTCATCGTTCCGTCCGCTCAGGCAGATCCGTCTCTATAGCGCACATGGAAACAGCGTCACGGCGTAGCCGTCGCCGCGCATCACCGCTACCTGGCGTCCGGCCCTACCGCTGGCCTCACCCGGACCGGGTGAAACCCATCGGACTGGCATTGCAGGTAGCAGGTACGGCCGGATGTCAGCAGGCGGGAGGCGCAGAATGGGGGCTAGCCGTGAAGCGCTCGGCCGCGCCGGCGGCGACGCTTTCAGCATGAGGCGGTTGGCCGTCGACCACTGCCACGGCAGTCGAATCAGGCAGGTGAAACCGTGACTTTTCCGGCATCAGCGTTCGTTCCGGTGGTGCTCGGCTTCTTCGGGCTCGGCACCGGCTACCTCATCTACGGTCCCCAGGAGTTGTTCGGCTTCCCCGCGCGAGATCCCCGAGTGGACAGAGCCAACGGTGTCTGGGGCATCTGGATGCCCGGGTTCTGCCAGTTCCTCGTCGGGGTCTACCTTTTCGTCGGGCTGACCTGGTTCCCGGTCTTCAGCGCGGACAAGCCTCTCTACATGGCCGCGCTGGCGTTCAGCGCGTACGGCATCCACTGGTTCGCGATGGGCTGGAACCGCTACCAGGGCTCGGATGCCCGGCCCAACGGGTACATGTCGATCCCGTTCGTGATCATCTCGGTGCTCGGCCTGACGGTGTTCTTCCGCGCGGGTGCCTGGCCGGTCGGTCTGCTGTTCACCGGTCTGGCCCTGGTGTACGTCGCCGAGTTCTTCGCCAGCTTCAGAATCGGCGTGACCACCACCGCGGACGGCCACGAGACGGTCAACGTCGGCGAAAAGGCGCTCGGCTTGCTGCACATCGTGGTCGGTCTCTGGTTGATGTATCTGACCGTCGCCACCACTCTCAACATCGCGTCGGGTTTCCACCTGCCGGGCGGCTGACCGCCGTCGTGTGCCTATCACTCCGCCCGGGCCGCGGCCGGTACGCCGCCCCCCAAGACCTCAGGAGGAGCCCGATGACCGAGCCGTCCACGCCCTACGTGTCCACCCTCGATCCGTCGAAGCTCGCGCCGCTGGATGCGAGTCCCGGGCCGGCACTGAGCCCGCCGAATCTGCGCATCGTTCTGCGCCCGATGGCAAGTCCGATGCCGCTCGGTTTTTACACCATCGCGATCGCCAATATCATGATCTCGTCGCTGCAGCTCGGCATCATCGGCTCGGGCGAGCAACGCAACGTCGCCCTGATCATCCTTCCCGCCTTCGTGCTCCAACTGGTCGTCGGCATCGCGTGTATCGCCGCCCGCGACACCTTCGCGGCAACCTTGATGACCTCCGTAGCCGGCAGTTGGCTGGCCGATGCCCTGATCTACGTGTTCGGTGCGCCCGGCGGCTCTGTCGCATCGGCCGTCTTCTACTTCACCTTCGCCGGGTTCGTCGCGATGATGGCCACCGCGGCCCGCCCCAAAGCGGCGCTGTTCGCGGTACTCGTGGCGGCGGTGCCACGCTTCTTCTTCTCCGGTCTGGCGGCGGCGACCGGCAACGACGCATTGACCAGGACCGCCGGCGTATTCGGGTACGTGCTTGCCGCCGTCGCGATCTATACGGCGTGGGCACTGCTGTTGGAGGACGTACGCGGACACACCGTTCTGCCGGTCGGGCGAACCGGGCCGGCCCGAGATGCCATCGAAGGATCTCTCGACGCCCAACTGGCGGGTTACGAGCACCTGGCCGGCATCCGTCGTACCCTCTGAAAAGATCTTCTCAGATCATCAGCGGATGTCCGGGGGGCCCGGATGGGCGAGGTCGGGGGGCAGCGGCTCGTCCGGACGGTACACCGCTGCCGCCGAGCCGTCGGCCAGCGCCTGTGCCGAGTCCGCCAGCCGGAAGCGGTCCCGGATCCGGCCCAGGAAATCGAGCTCCGCGAGTCGTACGAGCCTGGCCCGGCGCGCCGCGGCGTACACGGTGACCCAGTCGCCGGGGTTCAGCAGGCCGCGCAACTGGCCGTCGACGCTCACCACCACCCGCCCGGACCGCTGGAGGACCCGGACGGCGAGCCGCTGATCGCGCGCGGCCAGCACCAGGCTCCGGTTGAAGACCATGTACGGCGCGACCGGCGTGAAGACCAACGCGTCGAGATGCGGCGAGACGATCGGGCCGCCGGCCGAGAAGCTGTACGCGGTCGATCCGGTCGACGTCGCGACGATCAACGCGTCGGCCGAGTACGAGGCGAAGAGCCGGCCCGTGTCGTAGACGGCCAGGCTCGCCTGACGGTCCCGCGCCAGCTTCTCGAAGACCACGTCGTTGAGCGCCGTCACGTCGAGCGGCACTCCCCATCCCGCCTCCTGCCGGTCGCGCGGCCGGACCTCCGGTGGCGGAAGCTCCGCACCCTGGTCCTCCCGTAACAGCGCCCGCAGGTCCGAGGGAATCTCCAGCGGACACGAGGCCCGCATGGTCAGGGTGAGCCGGGCGTCGATGCGGAACCGGCCGGCACGCACCGCGTCCAGGGCCGCGGAGACCTCGCTCGTCCCGATCTCGGTGAGGAACCCCACCCGGCCGACGTCGACGCCCAGGACCATCGCGTCGGCGGCGATGGCCACGCGGACTCCCCGTAGAAACGTGCCGTCGCCGCCGACGGTCACGACAAGGTCGGGGTTGCCGGCCCGGGCGGCCTCCTTCGCCGCGCTCAGCCGGGGGTTGGCGGTCGGCGGGCCCCACACGTCGACATCGACGCACGGGATGGCCCGCTCGGCGGCCCACCGGCGTACGTCGTCCGCGACCGAGACCGCCGCGGGCCGGCCACCATGCACGACGAGCCCGATCCGCTCCATCATCGACTCCGCGGTGGCACGGCCACCGTGTCGACAAGCCATGTCGTGAACGCCATCAGATGCCTTCCGCTCGATCGGGCCGACACCGAACAGTTTGGCGTCGCCCGCGCCGGAAGACATGGTGGCCAGCGGGAGTCATGCGGTTGCGGCCAGCAGGTAGGCGCGTCGCCCGGCTCGGCCTCACCGGCCGCGCCGTCGTCACATCCACCCGCCGTCCACGATCCACTGCTGCGCCGTGCACGACCGGGAGTCATCGGCCGCCAGCCACAGCATCATCCGGGCCACGTCGTCCGGGTACAGCTTGCCCGGCAGACACTGGTTGCGCACGATGGACGCCTCCGCCTCCGGGGTCACCCAGTGGGTCAGCTGCTTCTCGGTCATGATCCAGCCGGGGACGATGCAGTTGACCCGGATCTGCCACGGGCCGAACTCGCGGGCCAGGGTGTGGGTCAGGCCTTCGATGCCGGCCTTCGCCGTGATGTACGCCGGGAGCTCGAGCAAGTCGATGTGGGCGCTGATCGAGCCGAGGTTGATGATCGACCCGCCGCCGGCGTCGCGCATGCCGGGCGCCACCGCCTGGGCGGCGAAGAAGTGGTGGCGGACGTTGACCGCCATCCGGTCGTCCCACAGCGCGACGTCGAACTCGTCGACGGAGTACCGCCGGTCGTCGGCGGCGTTGTTCACCAGCACCCGGACCGGGCCGAAGCGGTCGGCCGCGGCGGCCAGCGCGGACCGCAGAGCGGGAATGTCCCGGACGTCGCACGGCGTGAACAGGGTGTCCTCGCCGAGCTCCCGCTGCAGGGCCGTGCCGCGGTCCTCGTCGATGTCCACGAACGCCACTCGCGCGCCCTGACCGGCGAGCTGCCGCACGAACTCCTCGCCCAGCCCCGACGCACCACCGCTGACGAAAGCGGCCCGGCCGCGCAGCGACGGGTAAGTGGCGAACTCGTCCGTCATGTCACTCTCCATGTCGCTCAGAAATATTTCTTGCTGCTTCTATGCAGGACAACGCTCTCTTGACCTCGGATTTCAGACGCTCGTATGCTGCCATCAGCAACGACACTTTCGCTAGTGTCGCGAAAACTTTCGGAATGGGTGAGCCGGTTGGTGATCGGGCAGGACAACAGCGCCGATTCTCGGCGCTCCCTCGGCCGTACGCCCGCAGTTCGATGACCAGGCGCATCCGGGCCGCGGTGCTCGAACGACCGGGCGCCGGGCTCGCCATCGAGGAGCTGGACCTGGCCGACCCGGCCCGCGACGAGGTGCTGGTACGGATCGACGCGGCCGGGGTGTGCCACAGCGACTACCACTACCTCACCGGCGACCTGCCCAGCCGGATGCCGGTGGTGCCGGGGCACGAGGGCGCGGGCGAGGTCGTGGCGGTCGGGGCGGAGGTCACCGCCGTCCGGCCGGGCGACATGGTCGGCCTCATGTGGCGGCCTCGCTGCGGGCGGTGCCGGTACTGCCTCACCGGACGACCGGCGTTGTGCCAGTCCGGCGCGATCCACGCCGCGTCCGGCGGCCTGCAGGACGGGACCACCCGCCTGCGCCGGCCCGACGGGACGACCGTGCACCACCTGATGGGCGTCTCCTGCTTCGCCGAATACGCGATCGTCTCGGAACGAGCCGTGGTGCCGATCCCGCCGGGTGTGCCCGCCGACATCGCCGCCATCACCGGCTGTGCGGTCATCACCGGCGTCGGCACCGTACTCAACGCGATCGGCCCGTGCGCCGGCCAGGGCCTGGTGGTCTTCGGCGCGGGAGGAGTCGGCCTGTCGGTCGTGATGGGGGCGGTGCTGGCCGGGGCGTACCCGATCGTCGCGGTCGACATGGTCACCGAGCGGCTGGAGGCCGCCACCCGGCTCGGCGCGACGCACGTGGTACACGCCGGGTCCGAGGACGTGGCCGCGGCGCTGGCCGACATCGACGCCGACGGACTCGACTACGCCGTCGAGGCGATCGGGCGACCGGGCACCCTGCGGCAGGGCTTCGACGCGCTGCGGCCCGGCGGCACGCTGGTGGCCATCGGACTCGGCACGGCCGGTCAGGAAGTCAGCCTGCCGTTGAATCCGCTGGTGCAGCGGGAGCGCCGGGTGGTCGGCAGCCTCTACGGGTCGTCCAACCCCCAGCTGGACGTACCGAGGCTGCTGTCGCTGTACCAGGCCGGGCGCCTACCCATCGACCAGCTCGTCGGAACGCACTATCCGCTGGATCGGATCGACGACGCGGTGGGCGACCTGATCGGCGGCGCGGTCGGCCGCGGCATCATCGTCCCGGCCTGACCGGCGAAGCGGCGCCGGTTTCGCGCCGGCTCCTTGCGTAACAGCTCCGCGATCGCGGAGGTGGTCCTTAGGCAACAGCTCCGCGATCGCGGAGGTGCTCTTTGGGCAACAGCTCCGCGATCGCGGAGGTGAGGACGACGTCGGTCAGGCGGCGAAGGTGATCACCAATCTGCCTTTGGGCCGGCCGGTCGTCTCCAGTTCGGTGAGGGCTTCGATGGCGTCCGTGAGCGGGACGGTGCGGCCGATCTTCGGGATCAGCCGGCCCTGCTCGGCGGCGTCGGTGATGCCCGCGATGTGATCCGGGGTCGGGCTGCCGGCCGCCACCTTGTGCCGCCGCCGGACGAGGCAGGCGGGCAGCTTGTACGGCGCGACGTGCACGGCGACGCCGCCCGGTTTTAGCATCGCGGCACACTGGCTCATGGTCAGGGAGCTCGCCGTGTCCAGGACCACGTCGAAGCGGCCGCGGTGGGCCGCGGGGTCGAAGTCGCGGTAGTCGGCGACCTCGCCGACGCCGAGGCTGAGCGCTTCGTCGCGAGTGGAGGCGCCGCAGTTGCCGGCCACCTCGGCGCCGCGCATCAGCGCCAACTGGGTCGCCGCGCGTCCGACACCGCCGAGGCAGCCGGTGATGAAGACCGACTGGCCGGCTCGTAGCTGTGCCTTGTCGTGCACCGCCGACCAGGCCGTCACGCCGGGCATGGGCAGCGCGGCGGCCAGTTCGAACGACAGTGCCGACGGCTTGGGGAACGCTTTCCTCTCATTGACGACCAGGTACTCGGAGAAGGCGCCGGCCTCCCGGATGCTGCGGATGCCGTACACCTCGTCGCCGACGCGGTGGTGGGAGGCTTGCGGGCCGATGGCGTCGACGACGCCGGCGAAGTCGTGGCCCAGTCCGCGGGGGAAGCGGTGCCCGGAGACGAGCCGCAGCCGTCCGGAGCGGATGGTCCAGTCCGCCGGGTTGGCCCCGGCCGCCCGCACCCGCACGCGGATCTGGCCGGGGCCGGGGACGGGAATGCCGACCTGCTCGAGGCGCATCTCGCCCGGGCCGCCGTAGCGGTGGTACTGGATTCGTTGCATGGACGTTCTCCTGTCGTAGTGACAGTTGCTGACACTACAGATAACGACAGTGGCTGTCACTACCTGATAGGGTCGATCCATGCCACGAAGCGGAAGGGAAGCGCGGGCGCGCCTGCTGCAGGCCGCGATCGACCTTTACCTCGAGCGCGGCTTCGACGCCGTCACCGCGACGGAGATCGCGGAGCGTGCCGGCGTCACCGAGCGCACCTACTTCCGGCACTTCGCCGACAAGCGGGAGGTGCTCTTC
>DASWRZ010000336.1:0-10143 GCA_036402935.1 Actinoplanes sp. | reverse complement strand
TCGCGGGCGGCGGCGCGACGATCCTGGAGTACGTGAACGCCGGCCTGATCGACGAGTTCTCGATCGCGCTGTCGCCCGTGCTGTTCGGCTCCGGAATCCGCCTGTTCGAGGGCGTGGACGCGGGCCGCGTGGCCCTGGAGCCGGTTCGCGCCGAGCCCTCCCCGAGGGTGACGCACCTGACGTACGCCGTCCGGGAGCGGTAGGCGCATGGCGGACGGCAAGTGACCAACCTGAATCCGGACGCGACAGTGGGCCCGGACCTACCTTGCGTTTTCCGGCCTGATCAGTGTTGCCGCGCATCGGTGCCACCGTGTCGATGCTGGTTGGCCGGTCTCAGCGATCGTGTCATCCGGCCACGTGGGTGAGCTGGGCAGCGACACGCCGACCGAGGCGCTCGGCGAACTACCGATGGGCAGCCGGGCGTCCTCAGGCTCGAACTCGACGTGACCCGTTCGCCTGGGGTGCGGTCGGTCGTCGGGTGGCCATCGCGGCCAGGCCCAACGCTGTCGCCACCACCGCGCTCAGGATCAGGATCAGCACGTACGGGTCGACGATCTCGACCCGGCTCTCACTGATGTGCTGGCCGGGCAATGCTCCCGGGGTGATGTCCGGGATGAGGGAGTCCGGGCCGAAGTGCGCCAGCAGCAGCACGCTGAGGAAGATCAGCGCCATGGTGCCGGCCACGGCAAGCAGTCCAGCCAGCAGGCTGCCCTGGGCGGTGCCGGAGTTCGCCAGGACGGCGACGACGGCAGCTCCGGCGGTGACGGCCAGCGCCCAGCCCGCCGAGGCCGGAATCGGTGGCGCGGCCAATACCACGACCAGCCACACCACCGTCGCGGCCACCGCGCTGCCGGCCCCGGTGATCAGCACGCGCCGGCTCGCCGACCGCCCGGACCCGACCGATACCAGCCCGATCAGGAAGCTGCCCGCTACGGCGAAGATCGCGAGCAGCCCGTAGCCGGCGTCGGCAGCTGCCGGCGTCGCGGGGTGAGCATGAGCGACAGCCACCACGATCACCGCCGAGCCCACCAGGTATCCGCCGCCGCGCAACAGCCAGGCGGCGACGCCGTCACCGGTCGGGCCGAACATGCCGGCCCGACGTCCCTGCCAACACACCGCGGCCAAACCCGAGGCGACCACGGACAGGATCCAGAACAGCGGCGCGTAGTCCGCGGTCGCGATCCACGCCAGCAGCGTCCCGAGGGCACTCAGCACCACCAGCAGGTGAAGCACGCCGCGCAGCAGGTGCGACGCGCGCAGGCAACCCCAGACGAAACCCCATCGGTCCGCCGGCTGGTCGATCGCGGCCAGTTCGGCATGCATCGCCCTGGTCCAGTCGCGGCGCTCGGCGGGCATCACCCGCACGGCGGCGGACAGCACACGGGCGGCCCAGTCGTGGTCAACCGTGGTCATCATGCCTCCCGCAGCCGAGCGTGGACGGCCGGTCGGCCCGGCGACGGCTGGGCGGCCAGGTCGGCGGCCCGCTTGATGCCCTCGCCGGTCAGTCGGTACAGGTGCCGCGCCGGGCGGCCGGGCTGTGGGTCCGCCTCCCAGGTGGCTTCGAGCAGGCCGCGGTCGCAGAGCCGGATCAGGATCGGGTACAGCGAGCCGGCCTTGAGGCCCACCTGCCGCCCGAGTTCGTAGCCGTACCGCCACGTGGCCGGGTCGTCGGTCAGCGCATCGAGGACCAACACGGTCTGCGCCGAGGGGCGCCGGGGTCGAACCATGCAGGAACTCTATATAGATAGAGAAGGACCGAAGCATCGTCCGTTCGGGTCGCGTTCGTGATCCTGGTCGTAGCGATCGTGGCCTACGGTCACCGATCGGTCCAATGCGGGTAGGGATCCGATGCGGAGGCAGGGAACGCTTCGGCGCCGCCCCCGCGGAAGCAACGCGCCGTGGGGCGACGGGGTTCAGAGGTTGTGCTCGTGCCAGTCCTGGCTTGGTGGGCCGAAGAGCAGGCCGTATTCGTCGAGCGCGTTGTAGATCGTCAAGTGGCCTACCGGGAAGGTGAAACCGAGGGCGATGCTGCCGTCGGCCATGGTTCCGCCGGCACGACGGGGCAGTCGGTGAATCATTCGTCGGCGCGGAGGTCCCAGACCAGCCAGACGTGATGCAAGGTGCGGCCGGCAAGCCCGGCAAGACGACGGCCGTGAGCGGTGGCGATCGAGTTCAGTCCCTGAAGCCAGCCGGGCCGACAGCCGGTGATCCCGAAGTCGAACACGTGATCACTCTGCCGTCCGCGGTCCGTTCGGCTGGTGCCGTCATTCACCTTGGTCACCAGCATGGGAGGCGACCCACTGCGCCTGGGTTGGCAGATTCCCCTCCAGCAGCTGGTGGGAGATGGCCGACTTCGTTTCTGCGTCCAGGGTTTCCGCCAGAGCCTCGAACGACGGTGGCCAGACATCCAGCAGTGAGAAGATCTCTTGATCGTCGTGAAGCTTCAGGAGCAGTGCGCAACGCCAGTGAGGAGAGAACTCGGGCCGCCGTCCGGCGGCATGAACCACCACCGGGTGCAGATAATGGATCGCTGATGGTGCCGCGTTCGTAGCCAACCACCCGGGGCCGTGGTGACGGTTGAATCCGCATGCCCGTGCCTCGTCGTCCAAGCGTAGTAGCTCGATCGTCTCGATCGCCTTGACGGTGCGCGGAACGCTTGAGGACATCCGATGAGTCTTCCATGAGCCCATCAACAGCATGCTGACCGGTGGCGCGCAGAGTAGGCCCAGGACATCGGCGAGATGACGTCCGGATCTACTCTGCGTGCCGCGTGCGGCGCCAGACTTCCAGGCGCTGAGGACCGCGGCGTTGCCTGCCTGGCCGGAGATGAACGACGTGGGGTCGCTGATCGTTGAGGCCGTCGAGAAGATCTTCCGGGGTGGCCGCCCGCCGGTAGGAGATCTCGATCAGATCCCGGTGGGTGGCCTTCCTCACGTGATGATCGTGCCGATCGCTCACTACGAGAACCGGTATGACCTGCCACCCGGACGCGACAGTGATCATTCGGTCACGAGCAGTTGGGAATGTCGTACCCGTCGATTAGAATGTGTGTACTAAAAGCGGCCGTGACCTGCGAGGAGATCAACGTGACCGTGCCCGTTTTGTCCAGTACAACGCCCCTGATCCCGCCCTATGCGACGATGCTCGGCTTCTCGCGCTACGTGACTCGCACCGGCCCGGCCAAGGCGACCTTCGTGGGTGGTCTGCGCAAGGCCCGCGAGCGCCGGTCCGGGTTCAACCCGCACGGCCAGCTCGTCAAGGCACTGAAGGCCGACATCGCGTTCCGCACCGGCGGCAGCTATCTGGCCGGGGTCGTCGATCTGGTCAAGGAGCGGTGGAAGCCGCTCTACGAGGCGGTGTCCGCCGGGGCCAAGACCTACCTCGACTCGCTGGGCGACCCCGAGCAGGTCAGCCTGGCCCAGACCCGCGACGCGCTGGCCTCGGTCGGCCCGCTGATGGTCAAAATCAACCCGCACTTCGGCCTGCACTACGCCGACGGCCGTCGCGAGGCCGTCCGACTGCACTTCGACGAGGCGCCGCCCACGCCCGAGGCGATCACCGCGACGCTGCACCTGATGGCCCGCCACATCGACCAGATCCTGCCCAACGCCGAGCCGGTCCTGGTCGACCTGCGGCGCGGCCAGGTCCACCGCCTCGAGGCGTCGACCAAGCCGTCCGACATCGAGAGCTGGCTCGCCGGGGAGGCAGCCGCCTTCACCGCCATGTGGGCGGCCACCGCGGCCGCATAGGTTAAGAGCGAGGGGCGCCGCGGCAGCACAGGTAAAGAGCAAGGGGCGCCGCGGCAGCACAGGTAAAGAGCAAGGGGCAGCGCGCCTCAGCCCGCCGGGGTACCGCGCCGGGGAATGCGCGCGGCCGGCCGCTCGATGCTGCCGCACTCCCCTACCCGTCGGTCAGTGGCGGCACCGCCTCGATGGGAGGCGTCGGCGCCCCGCTCGGGGTTGGCCGTGCCCAGGAAGAACGTGTCGGCGGCGCGGATCAGGGCCACGTCGTCCGGTTGCAGCTCGGTGCCGCGCCGGACCCCCTCGCCGGGCGGGGCGGCGCCGGCGGCAGCAGCGCCGGCGACGTCCGGAACGTCCACCACGAGGCACCGGCGCCGGGCGCCAGCAGGCGCTGCTGGATGTACTGCGGGCGGTTGCCGAAGGCCTGCTGACCGACGGCAGCGAAACCCTGCGCGCCTGCCACGCCCCGGCTGCGTCCTCTACTTCGTACGGACGCATCACCGCCGCGAGTGGTGCTCGGTCGCCTGCGGTAAGCGGGCGCGCGCCGCCCGGCGCTACCGCGCGGTTCGTGAGGCACGGACGAGCCCGTAGCTCAAGGCTCGACTTTGGCCGCCGGCGGATGTTGCATGAGAGATCACGACCGTCGATGGGTTGCCCAGTGCCGGGAGGCAACGATGCAGGCCGAGGAAGAGCGAAAAACCACACAGTTCGGCTATCAGACCGAGTTGCGGCGGAGCCTCGGGTTCGCCGATCTGGTGTTCTACGGGCTGATCTTCATGGTGCCGATCGCGCCGATGGGGATCTTCGGCTCGGTCTTCGCCGGGGCCGGCGGGATGGTGGCGCTGGCGTACGTGGTCGGGATGATCGCGCTGGTCTTCACCGCCGCGTCGTACGCCCAGATGGTGCGGGCGTTCCCGCTCGCCGGCAGCGTCTACAACTACGCCGGCCGGGGCATCGCCACGCCGGTCGGCTTCCTGGCCGGCTGGGCGATCCTGCTCGACTACGTGCTGGTGCCCAGCCTGCTCTATCTGGTGGCGGCCGTCGCCATGCACTCCACGGTCAGCGCCGTCCCGGTCTGGCTGTGGCTCGTGATCTTCGTCCTCTTCAACACCGTCGTGAACTATCAGGGCATCAAGATGACGGCCCTGATCACGCGGGTGATGCTGGTCGGGGAACTGATCGTGCTGGCGATCTTCATCGTGGTGGTGATCGTGGCTCTGGCGAACGGGAAGGGCCACGGCTGGTCGTGGACCCCGCTCTACAACCACGACACGTTCACCTGGTCGCTCGTCTTCGGGGCGGTCTCGATCGCGGTGCTGAGTTTCCTCGGCTTCGACGGCATCAGCATGCTGGCCGAGGAGAACACCGGCGGCGCCAACCAGATCGGCCGGGCCATGGCCGCGGCCCTCGGGGTGGCCGGACTGCTGTTCATCGCGCAGACCTGGCTGGCGGCTCTCGTCGTACCCGATCCGGCCGGCCTGATCGCCAACGGTGACCCCGGCGGAACCGCCTTTTACGATGCCGCCCGCGTCGCGGGCGGGGGATGGCTGGCCACGCTGACCGCCGTGGCCACCGCGATCGCCTGGGGTGTCGCCAACTCGATGGTCGCCCAGGTGGCGACGTCGCGCCTGCTCTATGCGATGGCGCGGGACCGGCAGCTGCCGAAGCTGCTGGCGAAGATCTCGGCGAAGAACCGGGTGCCGACGAACGCGCTGAGCCTGACCGCGGTGCTCTCGCTGGGGATCGGCCTGTGGATGGCGTGGCGCGACGACGGCATCTCGCTGCTGTCGAGCCTGGTCAACTTCGGCGCGCTGACCGCGTTCCTGGTGCTGCACGTCGCCGTATTCTGGCATTTCATCGTAAAAAATCACAGCCGCGACTGGATCAGGCATCTGCTGCTGCCGCTGATCGGGTTCGCCATCCTGGCCTACGTGGTGATCAACGCGAACGTGGCCGCCCAGCGCCTCGGATTCGTCTGGCTCGGCCTGGGGGTCATCGTGCTGATCGTCCTCTACTCGACCGGCCGGAGGCCCGAATTGTCCGGCCTCAACGAAGAGGGACAAGCCGGCCTCAACGAAGAGGGGCAAGCCGGCCTCAAGGAAAAGGGAGAAGCCGGCCTCAACGAAGAGGCAGAAGCCGGCCTCAACGAAGGGGGAGAAGCATGATCCGCTACGAGATGGACGAAAAGCTGCTGCGGTACACGTTCGGCGATCACCCGCCGGTCGCCGAGGTGGCGCCGGGCAGCGTGCTGGTCACCAACACGCAGGACTGCTTCGCCGGCGCGGTGCGCACGGTCGACGACCTGCCGTCCGCGGTCTGCCCCGCCTTCAACCCGGTGACCGGGCCCTTCTTCGTCCCGGGGGCCGAGCCGGGCGACACGCTCGCGCTTCATTTCCGTACGATCGAGCCGTCCCGCGATTGGGGCATGTCGTCGACGTTCCCGCACTTCGGAGCCCTGACCACGACGCACACCACGGCGATGCTGCACCCGCCGCTGGAGGAACGGGTCTGGAAGTACGACATCGACGTCGCGGCCGGCACGATCACCTTCCGCGCCCGGCGCAGCGACCACACGTTCACCCTGCCGATGGACCCGATGCTGGGCACGGTCGGGGTGGCCCCGGCGGCCGGCGAGGCACGGGCGACGATCGTCCCGGACGCGCACGGCGGCAACCTCGACACCCCCGAGATCCGGCCCGGCACCACGGTCTACCTGGGCGTCAACGTGCCGGGCGCGCTGTTCGCCTTCGGCGACGGGCACGCCCGGCAGGGGTACGGCGAGGTCTGCGGCGTCGCGGTCGAGACGGCCATGAACGTGACCGTCGCGGTCGACCTGATCAAGAACACGCCGACACCCTGGCCGCGGGTCGAGACCGACGACCGGCTGATCTCGATCGGGGCGGCCCGGCCGCTGGAGGATGCCTACCGCATCTCCCAGCACGACCTGATCACCTGGGTGGCCGGGCTGACCGGGCTCGAGACGCTGGACGCCTACCAGCTGATCTCGCAGGCGGGCACGGCCGCGCCGGGCAACGTCTGCGACCCCAACTACACGATGCACGCCGCCATCGAGAAGTCGATCATTCCTGGGCTGACCGGCTACCACGGCGTACACGAGAACCTGCGGAACCTGCAACCGTAAGGTTGCGTCTGGCCGTTTCGGTGTGCAACTCTGTGGTTGCACATCGACAACGGGAGGTTCCATGAGCCAGGACAAGATCGAACGAGAGACGTTCATCAAGGCACCGATCGAGCGGGTGTGGGCGGTGATCACTCGACCGGCCGAGATCGACGGGTGGTTCAGCCCGGGCGGCCCGTCGTCGGTCGACCTGCGGCCGGGCGGCGTCATGACGCTCAATCACGGGCAGTACGGGACGTTCCCGATGCTGATCGTCACCGTCGACCCGCCATTGCACTTCGCGTATCGCTGGGCCAGCGCCCATCCGGGCGAGACCGCCACCGAGGACAATTCGACGTTGGTCCAGTTCTTCCTCGATCCGGAGGCGGACGGCACCCGCCTTCGGCTGGTCGAGTCGGGTTTCGCCGGGCTGAAGATCCCGGCCGACCGCGAGGCGACGGCCGGCTACGACAGCCATGCGGGCGGCTGGACCGAGATGGTCAACCGACTCCGGGAGCACGCCGAGAAATGACGACCGAGCTCGAGGTGCTGTCGGCGCTCGCCGACCCGACACGGTGGGCACTGATGGACCGCATCGCAGCCGGTGACGGCGCGACCGCGACCACGCTCGCCGACGGGTTGCCGGTGAGCCGGCAGGCGATCGTCAAGCACCTCGGCGTGCTCGAGCGCGCCGGCCTGGTGACCGGCCGGCGCACCGGGCGGGAGATGCGCTATTCGGTTCACGTCGAGCAACTCGACGCCACCGCCCGGTGGATGGCGGCCGCCGCCCGCCGCTGGGACGGCCGGCTGGCCGCCATCAAGGCGATCGCCGAGTCAGGCGAAGAGGGCGCTCACTGACTCGCCGTTGTGGATCCGGCGCATCGCCTCGGCGAGCGCCGGCGCCACCGACAGGATGGTGAGCTTGTCGGTGCGGTCGGCGTACGGGATCGGCACCGTGTTGGTGCAGACGATCTCCTCGATGTCCTTCTCGGCCGACAGGCGGGCGATCGCGTCGTTCGAGAACAGCCCGTGCGTGCACGCGACCCGCACGCTGCGCACGTTGCGCTCGCGCAGCCGGTCGAGCAGTTCGAACACCGTGCTGCCCTTGGCGATCTCGTCGTCGAGCACGATGACGTCACGGTCGGTGACCTCGCCGATCACCGAGCTGATCACGACCTTGTCGTCGGCGTACCGCTGCTTGGCGCCGGCCGCGACCTCGACACCGAGCAGCCGGGCGAAGGCCGCCGCCTCCTTGGCGTAGCCCAGATCGGGCGCGACGACGACGGTGTTGGCCAGGTCGTAGCCCCGGAAGTGGTGGGCCAGTTCGCGCAGCGCGTGCAGGTGGTCGACCGGGATGCTGAAGAAGCCGTGCACCTGCGGCGAGTGCAGGGTCATGGCCAGCACCCGGTTGGCGCCGGCGGTGGTGAGCAGGTCGGCGACGAGACGGCCGCCGATCGAGATGCGCGGCGCGTCCTTCTTGTCGCTGCGGGCGTACGCGTAGTGCGGCAGGACCACGGTGATCCGGCCGGCCGAGGCTCCGCGAGCGGCGTCGAGCATGAACAGCAGCTCGACCAGGTTCTCCTGGGTCGGCGGCACCAGCGGCTGGATCAGGAAGACGTCGCGTTCTCGGCAGTTGCCCTGCAGCTGCACCTCGATGCAGTCGTTGGCGAATCGGGAGGTCTTGGTCGGCAGGAGCGGGACGCCGAGATGCTCGCAGATCTCGGTGGCCAGTTCGGGATGAGCGGATCCGGTGAAGACGGCGATATCGCGCACGGTGCCCACCCTAAAAGGCCGAGGCCGGACACTTACGGGCGACCTTGAGTTCCCCGGTTCGCGGGTCCTCAGAATCGCCTGATCTTCGCTAGCGTAAGCGCATGAACGGACTTGCCGTAGCGTGCCGCCGCGTCGTGCACATCTACCGCGCCGAGGCGGGCGACGTGGTCGCGCTGGCCGGCGTCGACCTGTCGATCGCGCCCGGCGAGACGATCGCGCTGGTCGGGCCGTCGGGGTCGGGCAAGTCGACGCTGATCGCCCTGCTCGCCGGGCTGATGCGCCCCTCCGCCGGGCGCATCAACATCGGCACCTACGACATGGGCAAGCTCTCCGACTCCGAGATCTCGCGCCTGCGGGGCACCGAGATCGGGGTGGTTCTGCAGGGCGCTTCCCGCAACCTTCTTCCGTACGCGTCGCTGCACCGCAACATCTGGCTCGCGCAACGGCGGGCCGCGCACACCCGGGGCATCACGCTCGACGACCCCGACCGCATCCTCGACCTGGTCGGCCTGCCCGGCCAGGGCCGGCAGCGGCTCTCCGACCTCACGCCGGGCGGCCGGCAGCGGGCGGCGCTCGCCGTCGGCATCGCCACCGGCCCCGGCCTGCTCCTGGTCGACGAGCCGACGAGCCGCCTCGACACGGCCGGCCGCGACGAGGTGCTGGCGGCGATGGAGACGGTCAACCGGGAACGCCAGACCACGATCGTCGTCGTCACCCACGACAACGAGGTCGGCGCGCGGCTCGGCCGGGCGGTCACCATCCGCGACGGCCGGGTCGGTGCCGAGGGCCGCGACGGGCAGGACTTCGCGGTGGTCGCGGGCGACGGAACGGTGCAGCTGCCGCCGGAGGTGCTGGGCTCCTACCCGCCCGGCACCCTCTTCACGGTCCAGCACATCGACGGCGAGGTCACGCTGGTGCCCGGCGGCACCGAGCACGTCATCTGACGCCATTCGCCAGTTTCTTCGTATGGTGTCCGCGTGAATGAACGGCTGGATCTCCTGTCGGGCGCCGAACAGCAGGCTTACCGGCTGCTGCTTCGGATGGCCGGTGCCGGCGCGGACGACCTCGCCGCCCAGGCCGGCATCGACACCGGCGAGGCCACCGCACTGCTCGAGTCGTTGCGGGACAAGGGCCTGGCCACCGGCGGCCCGCCGTTCGACGCGCTGCCGCCCGACGTCGCGCTCGGCGAGACCCCGGCGCTGACCCGCGGCGTCCGTTACCGGGCGATCTATGAGCGGGAACTGCTGGAGAAGCCGGGCGAGCTGGAGAGCATCCTCGACGCGATCGGGCTGGGTGAGCAGTCGAGAACCCTGCCCACCCTGCCCGTACGCCTGGCCATCGCCGACCGGGCCCTGGCGATCTGCCCGCCGGTGCCGGACGCGGTGCGCGGCCTCGGCGAGCCGACCGCCGCGGTGATCCGCCCCAGTGAACTGCTCGACGCGCTGATCGCGCTCTTCGAGAGCTACTGGGAGCGGGCCACCCCGCTGTTGCCCGACGGCGCGGCCGAGGAAC
>DASWRZ010000335.1:0-12145 GCA_036402935.1 Actinoplanes sp. | reverse complement strand
GGAATGCTGCGCTACGCGAACGCCGGGCACCCGGCGCCGCTACTGCTGCGTTCCGGCCATGTCGTCCACGAGCTGAGCAAGGGCCGGCGCCTACCACTCGGTCTGGGTGGCCCCCCGGACGAGATCGCCGAACACCGGATGGAGCCCGGCGATCGGCTGCTGCTCTACACCGACGGCATCACCGAAGCCCGCGATCCGGCCGGCGAGCTGTTCGGCATCCGACGCCTGGCCGACCACGCCGAACGCCACGCCGCCGCCGGCCTGCCGGCCTCGGAGACCCTGCGCCGGCTCGCGCAGGCGGTCGCCGGCCACCAGGACGGCCCCGCCCGCGACGATGCCACGCTGCTGCTGGCCGAATGGTCACCGACCGCCGCCCGCCGCGCCGTACCCTGACCGCGCCGTACCCTGACCGCGCCCTACCCTGACCGCGCCCCTTCCGCCGGCCCGGACCAGGGCGCGGCTCGGCCCGTCAGCGGCGGGTCGGCATGAAGATGGGCACAATGGGTAACGAATCGTCGTGCCCACACTCAGTCCCTCCCGGCCGCCCGCGCCGAGCACCGAAATCGCTCAGTGGGTGCTGGACAGCTTCACCGAGCTGCGGTCGTTGCGCGCGTCGCTATACGAGAAGATCACCGGCGAGCCCCTTCCCGAAGGCGGCGTCCTCGACGAGGTCCCGGAGAAGGTCGCGATGGTCGCCACCGAGCTCGCGACGAACGCCCTTGTCCACGCAAGGCCGCCGACCACCGTGCGGCTTCGCCGAACCGAAGCGACGTTCATCCTCGACGTCGCCGACGAGGAGCCCGCCGCCTCCCCCGAGTTCGCCAAGGACCGACCGCCGGGAGCCGGCGGCCTCGGCCTGCAACTGGTTCGCGATTTCGCTCTCGGGATGGGCTGGTACGTGGACGGCAACGTCAAACACGTGTGGGCGCAGTTCTCCATCCCGCGCGACAACACCGCGATGTTTCCTCCACCCGGCTGACGCTGTTCCGGGGCGCGTACCTCAGACCTCCACCGTCATGTCGACGGCGTTTCCGAACTCCCGGTCGCCGCCTCGCACGAGCACGTAGCGGTGCCGCAGGTCGGCTCGGTAGACGACCATCGGGCCGTGCGGGTGCAGGTCGTCGCCGTCGAGCCGCTTGGCCTGCGGAAGGCGCGAGTTGAGCGCCCGCAGTGCGGTCGCGGTCTCGCCCGGCGTCGCCGGCCCGGCGGCAGCGTCGAAGTAGACGGCCACTGCCTGACCCACGTCGACGGTGGAGTCGAAGACGGTGATCGCGACGGCTGCTCGACGGGCGATGTTGCGGGAGTGCCGGCTGTCCGGGGATGAAACCCAGACCAGGCGGTTCGGGCCGAGCGGCGCGAAGAAGACCGGGGTGACCCACGGATCCCCGTCCCCGTCGGCCGTGCCCAGCACGAGGTAGCGGTTCGCCGCGAGAACACGGTCCATCGCGGAAGGATCGATCATTCCGGCTCCCTTCCCCGCCCGGTTCATCGGCGTACCTTGAATCGCAGATGAAGTACCCGGTCGCCCCGGATGACCAGGTCGGGATCCTCCAGCAGATGCTGCCGGTCGATGCTGCCGAAATAGCGCCGGCCCGACCCGAACACCACCGGCACTATGTCCATGGCCACTTCGTCGACGAGGCCGGCCGCGAGGATCTGGCCGCCCACCTCACCGGCATTCACGGCGACAGTTCGGCCCCCGGCGAGTTCCTGGGCCTTGGCGATCGCCGCCGGCACGCCGTCGACGAAGTGATACGACGCCTCGGGGTGCCAGTTTTCAGGCTTGGGCCGGTGGGACACCACGACCACGTGATCGCCCGCGGGCGGATGACCTTCCCATCCGTTGACCAGGTCGAACAGTCTGCGGCCCATGACGATCGTCCCGATGGAGTCCCACATCGACCGGACGTAGGCCGACGATGCGCTGGAGACTCTGAAACCGTTTCCGACGCCGGAATGATCGAACCCTTCACCGTCGACGGCGGTGATCGGGGTGTCCCCGCTGAAGTACCACTCGTGAAGGGGTCCGGGATCGTCGTTCTCATCGGCGATGAAGCCGTCCACCGACACCACGTTGTGCATGACTACGGTACCCATCAGATTCTCCTCGTCTCGTCGTGCTGTCGACCCCGGCCGATTCGGCATGGTGGTTGGTCCTGAGCGGCAATCTGGTTGTGGGAACCACCGTCTCATCGCCGATCCGCGCCGGGGCAGTGCCGTGGCACACCCGTTCCCCGGCGATTAGCACGCCATGGGTGTGCGTTTCGCACTACCGCGCCCAGGGACACGCATGCCACAGTCGGGAGAACCGCCGACCTGGCCGTTGCGAAGGGGTGCCCATGCCGCCGTACGGCCGACGCGTCAGCTCACGGAGCCTGGTGCTGGTGGTGCTGGCGTGCGCGATGCTCGGCCGGGCGTTCGACGCGTTACCGCACCCGGACGCCGCCTACGTCCCGTTCGTCGTCGCCCTGTACGTGCTGCCCGGGTGGTACGCCAGCGGGTGGCGGCGCGGCCCGTGGAAGCGCCGGGCCGGCGTACTCCTCGCTGTGCAGGCGGCGCTCACCTTCGTGCCGTTCGCCGTCTTCGGGACGCACTGGGTGGGCGGCATGTCCGGTCTGCTGGCCGGCTTGGTCCTGCTGCTGCTTCCCCGCCGTGCGGCCGTCCCGGCGTACGCCCTGCTGGCCGGCCTCGAGATCGCCCTGTGGCTGATGGTGGGCCTGCCGTACGAGCCGCGCGTCAGCGCCGTCATCTGGCTGCTCAACGCGTTCGCCAACCAGAGCCTGATCCTGTACGGCCTGACCCGGCTGGCCGACCACGTCGACGCCCTGAACGCCGACCGCGACGCACTGGCCGACCTGGAGGTGACGCGGCAACGACTCGCCGCGACCACGCATCTTCGCGAGACCGTCCAGGCCCGCTTGCAGCGGATCGCCGAGCGTATCGAAGCCGCGCTCGATGCGGGAAGCGCCGAGCGGACCCGGGACCTCATGGGCGAGGCCGGACGCTCGGCGCGGGACGCCGCCGCGGATGTCCGCCGCCTGGTGGTCGACCGGCCCGAGAGCGCACTCCGGGAGCGACCCGATCGGCCCGGTCCGGTGGGCCCGCGGCTCGCCCGGGCCATCACCATCGCGATGCTGATGTTCTACGCCGCGCAATTCCTGGTCAACGTCACCGTGCCGGTCGCCAAGGACCGGCCCGGCGCCCTGGTCGACCTGGCCGCGGTCCTCGTCGCCGTGTCGGTGGTGGTCCTTCAGCTTCGGCACTCCACCACGACCGACAACTACCGGCCGGCCGGTTGGCCGGTGACCCTCGCGCTCCTCGCAGTGCTGTGCCTGGTGTTCTATCCGACGGCCGGCGCCTCGAGCCTGAACCTGCTGGCGTTCCTCGCGGCCAGCGGGCTGCTGCTCATCTGGCATTGGAGCCGGTGGCTGGTGCTGGGCGCGGTCGTGCTGGGGCTGCCGGCCCTCGCGCTCGCCGACCCCGCACCCGAGCCGCTCACCCTCCTAGAGACGATCACCTGGGCGACGTACGCCGGCGCCACCCTCGCGGCGGCGTCCTTGCTGATCTTCGGCCTCGCCCGGCTGACCCAGACAGCGGCCGAACTGCACCTGGTCCAGCAACGGATCGCCGCGGCCGCCGCCGTGCGGGAGCGGCTCCGCCTGGCCCGGGACGCCCACGACAAGCTCGGGCTGGGACTCTCGACGATCGCATTGAAATCCGACCTCGTGGCCGCGCTCGCCGAGCAGGACCGCCCCCGGTCGCGCCGCGAGGCGATCCAGGCCCTGCACCTGGCCCGGCTGGTCGCCACCGACGTCGACGCCGTCAGTGGCGACCGGGTCACCTTCACCGTCCCCACCGAGGTCGCCACGGCCCGGCAGAGCCTGGCCGCGGCCCACGTACGCGCGGAGTTCGCCGTCGACCCCGATCTGCCTGACCTCGACCTGCCCGACCTCGACGCTCTCGCCGCCGTCCTGCGCGAGGCGGTGACCAATATTCTGCGGCACAGCCGGGCGACCTCCTGCCGGGTCCGGCTGACCCGCGCCGGCGAGACGATCACCCTGGTCGTGACCAACGACGGAGTGATACCGGCGGCCGGGGGCGAGCCCGGGCACGGGCTGACGAACATGTCGGAGCGCCTGTCCGCCGTACGCGGCTCGCTGAACACCAGGATCGAAGGCGAGGAGTTCACGCTGACTGCCGTGGTGCCGTCGGCTCAGACCCGCGCGGCGAGCCGGGCGTTGCCGGGATGATCTCGATCCTGCTGGCGGAGGACACCGCGATCCTGCGGGACACCCTGGTAGCCGTCCTCGACCTCGAGGAGGACATGCGGGTGGTCGCCCAGGTGTCGCACGGCGATCAGATCCTGCCCGCCGCGAGGCGTTGGCAGCCGCACGTCGCCATCGTCGACATCGATCTCCCGGGCCAGGACGGGCTGACCGCGGCCCGCCAACTGGCTACGGACCTTCCCGCGTGCCGGGTGCTGATCCTCACCGCGCTCGCCCAGCCGGCCAACCTGCGGACCGCCCTCGACGCGGGCGTATCGGGATTCCTGGCCAAGCACACGCCGGCCGTCGACCTGATCCGCGCCGTCCGGGAGATCCATCGTGGCGCCCGGGTGATCGACCCGGCCGTCGCGGTGGCAGCACTGGACGCCCGGCCCAGTCCGCTGACGCCGCGCGAGGCAGACGTGCTGCGCCTGCACTCCGAGGGACTCGACCCACGCGAGATCGCCGAACGCCTGTTCCTCTCCCACGGCACGGTCCGCAACTACCTGGCATCGGCAACCGACAAGCTCGGCGCCCGCAACCGGATCCACGCGATCCGGATCGCCACCGAAAACGACTGGATCTAGCCCGCGTAGCCGGGGCGGTCAGACTCCGGAGGGACAGGTACCGGGCTCGAGCGTGTCGGCAGCGCGGCTACTTGCCGCGGGCTTTGCGGGTGCTCCTGGCGTTGGCCTTCTGGATGGCCTCGACCAGCTGGTCCTTGGTCATCCGGCTGCGCCCGCTGATGTCGAGCTTCTTCGCCTGATCCATCAGATGCTGCTTGCTGGCGTTCGCATCGACGCCACCGGCGGTCTTCGCCTTCGTGTCCCGTCCGCCGGCGGCCTTGGCGTCACTCGGGCCCTTCTTCTCCTTGGGCTCCCAGTGGTCGCCGGACTTCTCGAACGAGTGTTTCACCGAGGCGAACGCCGTACGGTGCGCCCGCTCGCCCTCGCCGTACTCCTCGACCGCGTGATCGTGGGTCTTGGCGTACGTTTCCTGCGCCTTCTTCGGCGACCGCTTCAACGTGCTGGGCATGTCGTCCTTCGCCGGCATGGCTACCTCCTCGGAATGTCGATTGTCAAAAAGGGTGCCCCTTCGAGGTCGCCTCAAACGACGCCGGCCTCGCGGGCGCGTGGGCGGCTCGGTCCACCCGCTCGCGCCGGCCCGTGACGCCGGGCCGGAGGCACACCCTCCGACACCGGCCGAAATGATTTGGCAACCCGTTGACAACAAAGCGGACCCAGGAGTTAGCTCGATGTCGATGCCTGAGTGATCAGGTTCGGTTTTGTTCGACTGGGAGTCTCCGTGCGCAGAATCCTGTCTTCGGTTGCCGCCGCCCTGCTTCTGGCCCTCGGGCTCGCCGCCCCCGCCGCCGCCGGACCCCGCGATGCCGGACCCCGCGACCCCGGACCCCGCGACCAGAGCACGGCGATAACCGGGCATCCGGCCGACGGCGTACTCAACCAGGGCCACCGGACGCTCGACTTCGACCACGGCTGGAAGTTCCAGCTGGTCAACACCGCCGGCACCACCGACCCGACGGGCTTGTACGGCAACTCCGACAACCCCCTGGCCGCCGCCCCCGCGTTCGACGACCAGACGTGGCGCGATCTCACCCTGCCGCACGACTGGAGCATCGAGCAGCAGCCGGCCGCCACCAACAGCGGCTCCACCGGCTACTTCCCCGGCGGCCTGGGCTGGTACCGCAAGACCTTCACGCTGCCGAAGTCGATGACCGGCAAGACCGTCTCGGTCGACTTCGACGGCGTCTACATGAACTCGTACGTCTATCTGAACGGCCGGCTGCTCGGCAACCACCCGTACGGATACACGGGTTTCAGCTTCGACGTCTCGTCCGCCGTGCACACCGACGGCGTTACCCCGAACGTGCTCGCCGTGGTCGTGCAGAACAAGGCGCCGAGCAGCCGGTGGTACTCCGGCAGCGGCATCACCCGCAACGTCCACCTCACCGTGACCGACCCGGTGCACATCGCCCGCGACGGCGTCTTCGTCACCACCCCGGCGATCAGCGCCCGCGAAGCCGACGTCCACGTAGCCACCACACTGGTCGGCCACGGCACGGTGACGTCGACCATCCTGGACGCCCACGGCCGACCGGTAGCGAGCTCACAGAACACGGATCTCGCGATAAAGAACCCGCACCTGTGGTCCACCGACGACCCCTATCTCTACACGCTGCGCACCACGGTCACGGTCGACCGGCACACCGTCGACTCGCTGGACACCACTTTCGGCGTACGCGCAGTGGGTTTTTCGCCTGATGGCGGGGTCACCCTGAACGGCAAGCACATCAAACTGCAGGGGGTGGACCTGCACAACGACGAGGGCGCACTCGGCTCGGTGGACAACTACGACGCGCTGTGGCGGCAGATGAGCATCCTCAAGGCCGAGGGCGTGAACGCGTTCCGCACGTCGCACAACCCGCCGTCACCGGAGATGGTCGACGTCTGCCAGCGGCTCGGCATCGTGATGATGGTCGAGGCGTTCGACGCCTGGGGCACGGGCAAGGTCGCCAACGACTACCACCTGTACTTCAACCAGTACAGCGACGCCGACATCGCCGAGATGGTCAACGCGAGCAAGAACTCGCCGGCCGTCATCATGTGGTCGATCGGCAACGAGATCCCGGGCTGGACGTCGGCCGCCAACCTGCCGGTCGAGCAGCGCCTGATCGCCGACGTCAAGGCCATCGACACCTCGCGGCCGGTGGTGGCCGGCTCGGACCAGTACCGTTCGGTTCCGGCGGCCGGCTCGGTGGCGGCCCAGATGCTGTCCAACCTGGACGGTCTCGGCCTCAACTACGATCCGGCCAAGGTGGTCGACGGCCTGCACGCGGCGTTCCCGACCAAGTTCTTCTTCGAGTCCGAGTCGTCGTCGGAGACCTCGGCCCGCGGCGTCTACCAGGATCCGGAACTGGTCAACACCGGCGAGAACTACACACCGGGCAAGCGCCTGCCGTCGTCCTACGACAACAATCTGGCCTCCTGGACCATGAGCGACGAGTACGGCCTGAAGAAGGACCGAGATCGCCAGTACTTCGCGGGCCAGTTCATCTGGTCGGGCTTCGACTACATCGGCGAGCCCACGCCGTACTCGGTCTTCCCGGTCAAGGTGTCGTCCTTCGGCACGATCGACACGGCCGGCTTCCCGAAGGACGCCTACTACATGTTCCAGTCCCAATGGACGTCCGCGCCGATGGTCCACGTGGTCCCCATGAACTGGACCGACTACAAGCCGGGCCAGGACGTCACCGTCGAGGTCTACTCCAATCAGCCGACCGTCGAGCTCTACCTGAACGGCAAGTCGCTGGGCGCCAAGACCTTCGATGCCAAGACCTCGACCGACGGCGTGCACTATCGGGAGACCACGGAGTGCACCAATGACGACAAGAACTACACCAGCGGTGCGTGCCCGGGGAGCTATCAGAGCCCGAACGGCAGCAGCGGGCACATCCATCTGACCTGGCACGTCCCCTTCCAGCCGGGCCGGCTGGTCGCGGTCGCCCGCAACGCTTCCGGCCGGTCGGTGGCCCAGGACCAACAGCAGACCGCGGGTACGCCGGCCACGGTCACGCTGACCCCGGACCACAGCGCGATCGCCGCCGACGGCAAGTCCCTCTCCTACGTCACCGTCGACGTGGTCGACAACCACGGCGTCACCGTCCCCGACGCCGCCAACGCGATCACCTTCTCGGTCACCGGCGCGGGCACGTTCGCCGGCGCCGACAACGGCAAACAGGACGACGCCGAGGGCTACATCGCCACCACCCACACGGCCTTCAACGGCAAGGTCCTGGCCATCGTCCAATCCAGGGACGGTACGCCCGGCCCGATCACGATCCACGCCACCAGCCCCGGCCTGGCCCCCGCCACGACGACGGTCCTGGCCGGCCGGTCGGGCACGCTGCCGGCCTACGTACGCACCCCGGCGGGCGCCCGCCCGCAACTGCCGTCCACGGTCAGCCTGGTCCGCGCCGACGGATCCGTGGCGACCCAACGCGTGCGCTGGCACTCGACCGGCCCGGCCCGCCTCGGCACCACCACGGTCACCGGCGACGTCCCCGGCAGCAAGGCGATCATCACCGGCTACCGCGCTTCTCGGGTCGAGCCCTACTCCACCGTCGTCCCGGTCGGCACCCCGCCCGGCCTGCCGTCGCAGGTGACGATCGTGGACACCGATGGCACCACCCAGGCCGCCGCGGTGACCTGGGATCCGGCGCCACCGACCACCAACCCCGGCACCATCACGGTCCGCGGCCACGCGGCGGGGCTGACGGCGACCGCCACCGTACGGGTCACCGCCGACTTCGTCCCGGACGCGAACATCGCGCTGGCCACCAGCCCGACCCACCCCACCGCCGACGCCGGCTACTCGGGCGCCACCTCGGAGATCCCGGCCGGCATGCTGGACGGCAACACCACCACCGGCGGCTGGTCGAACTTCTACAACAAGTCGGCCACCAACGTGCTGCCCGCGGTCAGCGTCGCCCACGCCTCGGAATGGGTCTCCGTACGCTGGCCGGACATGCAGCGCCTGACCTCGGTCGTCCCCTATTTCACGATCAGCGCCAACCGGGTCGCGCCGGTCTCGGTGGTGGTGTCGTACTGGAACGGCACCGGCTGGACCCCGGTCGCCCACCAGCAGACGACTTTGGCCACGGCGTCCGCTCAACCGAGTTCGATCACCTTCGATCCGGTGAGCACGACCGCGCTGCGCCTTGACCTGACGAGCCCTCAGCCGGGGACCAGCACGGGCTTCATGCAGATCACCGAGCTTCAGGTACCGGCGGCGGAGGTCGGTTGAGCATCATCTCTTTTGGCGGGGACCCGGACCTCGCCACCATGCCGAGATCGGCCTCGCGGTGTCGCCAGGCTCGACGGTCGTGACGCCGGTGCCGCGCGGGCGCTCGCTGCCCGTGGGCCGATCACGAGCCGGCCAGCGCCGCGATGCGATAGTCCGCTCCGCCGACCGGCAAGGTTGCGGAAATGTTGCCGGTAGATGTCTTGCGCACCGAGTGACGCCCGCCATAATCTGTCCGCACCCAGTCGTTGAAGCGTTTCGACGATACGCATCGACGATACGCATCGACTCCTTCGTGGGAGGTGCCCATGGCCGCGTTCACCAGCAAGGATGTCGCGCGAATCGCGGGCGTCTCGCAGAGCACGGTGTCCTACGTGATGACCGGAAAGCGCACCATCTCCGAGCGCACCCGCCAGCGCGTCCTGGCCGCCATGGAGCAACTCACCTACGAGCCGCACGCTGGTGCGCGAGCGCTGGCCGGCCGGCGTACCCAGGTCGTCGGTCTCGTGGTGCCCTTCGACTCGGGGTCGGCGGCGACCGGGTTGTTGCCGTTCATCGAGACCATCGCCAGCTCCGCGCGGGCCAACGACCACGAGGTTCTGCTGGTCACCGTGGACGAGGGTTCGGCGGGGCTGCGGCGCCTCGCCGGGCGGGCACTGTGCGACGCGATCATCATGATGGACATCCGGGAGCGGGACGAGCGGGTCCCGGTGGCCGCCTCCTTACCCATTCCCGTCGTGCTCGTCGGCGTGCCCGACGACGCGGCCGGCCTCTACTGCGTGGACCTCGATTTCGAGGCGGCGGCCCGGATCGCCGTCGACGAACTCGTGGACACCGGGCACGACGAGGCGTTCGTCATCGGCTATCCGGCGGCGGTGACCGACCGCCGGATCAACTTCGTCGGCCGGTTCCTGCGATCGGTACGCCGTCACGCACAGATGCGGGGCCTCCCGCTCACCGTGTTCGAGCCGGTCGAGGTCGGCCGGGCGGGGGCCACGGACGTGGTCGAACACATCCTGGCGCGCCGGGGCCCGGGCCGGACGGGCGTCCTCGTGCCGTACAGCGCCGGCATGGGACCCGTGCTGCACGCGCTGCGGGCCCGCGAGGTCGTGCCCGGCCGCGACATCTCCCTCATCGGCCTCAGCACCGATCGCCAGGCGGACGAATCCGAGCCGCCGTACACCAACGTCTCCGAGGAGCCGCGAGACGTCTCGCGGCGCGCGATGGAGACCCTGTTCTGGTTGCTCGATCCCCGTCCCGGGGTGGGGCATCCGCCGGTGGATCTCGTCGCGCCGCGCCTGACCCGCCGCGGCACCGTGATGCCCGCGCCGGCATCCGCGGGGCGCTCGATCTAAAGCCAGATCCGAAAGACACCAACCCGGTCCGCCGCATCCGTGTCGTATTCGATGCGTATCGACGGGCGATCGTCGGCACAAGTCGTCGATGCGTATCGACGATTCCCCGAAAGGCCTTCCTACGCTGCGCTCCGATCGAAAGGACACCCTGACATGTTCCGCTCCACTCGATCCCGCAGAGCCCCGGCGGCGCTCGCGTCGATACTCGCCCTCCCCCTGGCACTCACCGCCTGCGGTGGCTCGGGCAGCGGTTCGGACAGCGGCGGCACCACGACCCTGCGGGTGCTCGACTACTACAACACCGATCCAGGCAAGACGGTCTGGCAGAAGGCCCTCGAGAGCTGCGCCTCCCAGGCCGGCGCCACCATCTCGCGCGAGGCGGTGCCGGGCGCGACGCTCATTCAGAAGGTGTTGCAGCAGGCCTCCTCCAAGACGCTCCCGGACCTGCTCATGCTCGACAATCCCGACCTGCAGCAGATCGCGCAGACCGGCGCCCTGACGCCGCTGGACACCTTCGGCCTCAACGCCGACGGCTTCGCCAAAGGCGTCGTCGACGCCTCGACCTACCAGGGCAAGCTCTACGGCCTGCAGCCCATCACCAATACCATCGGGCTGTTCTACAACAAGGACATCCTGTCCAAGGCCGGCGTGACCCCGCCGACGACGTGGGACGAGTTGAAGACCGCGGCCAAGAAGCTGACCTCCGGCAGCCAGTACGGGCTGGCCTTCGCGGCGCCGGCCAACTACGAGGGCACGTGGCAGTTCCTGCCGTTCATGTGGTCCAACGGCGGCGACGAGAAGAACATCGCGACGCCGCAGACCGCGCAGGCCCTGCAGCTGTGGGTGGACCTGATGAAGGCCGGCTCGGTCTCGAAGTCCGCGCTGAACTGGACCCAGGCTGACGTCAACGACCAGTTCAAGGCCGGCAAGGCGGCCATGATGGTGAACGGGCCGTGGCAGTTCCCGGTGCTGGACGCGGACACGGCGCTGCACTACGGGGTGGTGAAGATCCCGGCGCCGGTCGCCGGCCAGCCGATCGTCGCGCCATTGGGCGGCGAGACGTGGACCGTGCCTCAGACCGGCAACAAGGACAAGCAGGCCAAGGCCGCCAAGGTGGTCGCCTGCCTGAACTCCGACGACAACCAGATCAGCCTGGCCAAGCAGAACCAGACCATCCCCACCAAGACCGCTTTGCTGGCGAACTTCAGCTCGTCGAACCCGAACATGAAGGGCTCCACCGACCAGATCCCGACGGCGCGGGCCCGCACCGGCGAGCTCGGCGCGGACTGGCCGAAGGCGGCCACGAAGATCTACACGGCGTTCCAGTCCGCGCTGACCGGGCAGGCGGATCCGGCCAAGGCCCTGGAGCAAGCCCAGAATGGCTGAGAACGAGCCCCTGTACGGAAAGGTACCCCCGGGATCCGAGTCCGGGTCCCGGGGCACCACCACCGAGCATCGGCCGGCGGATTCACCGCCTGCGCCCGATCAGTCGCCCCCGGCGCGGGTCCGCCGGTTCCAGTCGCGCCGTGGGCAGGACCGACTCGCACAACTACTGTTCCTGGCCCCGGCCGTGATCTACATGGTGGCGTTCTTCGGTTACCCCGTCGTCAAGAACTTCCTGATGGCGTTCCAGAAGTACTCGACGAGCACCTTCTACACCGGCGAGGCGCCGTGGGTCGGGCTCGCCAACTACCGCGCCGTGGT
>DASWRZ010000334.1:0-9632 GCA_036402935.1 Actinoplanes sp. | reverse complement strand
CTCCTACCGTCGCAGGTCCGCGGTCATCTCGTGCAGCTGGGCCAGGCGATCGGCGAGCGTGCGCGGACAGCCGGGCGCGTCCGGCCGAGCATCCCATGGGCGCGGCCCGGACAGCGGCCGATAGTTGACGCCCAGCGCGTCGAGCCGGGACAGGTGCGGTTCGAGTCGGGCCGAGAAGTCGGCGAAATTCCGGTCGGCGACCGGCGACCACAGAGCCTCGGCGATCGCGCAGAGCCGCGGATAGGCCATGTAGTCGACCCGGCGGGCCGATTCCATGTGCTCGGTCCAGATATTGGCCTGGCCACCGATGACCCGCGACGCTTCGGTCGCGGTCAGATCGGACGGCACCGGCTCGAAGGCGTACGCGTCGGAAAGCGTGAGCAGCGTGCCGACCGGAGTCGGTTCGCCGGGGTCCCCCGACTGCCGGTAATCGAGGTAGGCCGCGATGTCCGGGCACGCGATGACGTCGTGTCCGGCCCGCGCGGCCACCCGGGTCGGCTCGACGCCCCGCCAGGCCGCGACGAGCGCGCCGGCCGGCGCACCGCCGCCGAGAATCTCGTCCCAGCCGAAGACCTTCCGGTCGCGCGTGGCCAGGTACGAAGCCATCCGGGCGGTGAACCGGGACTGCACGTCAAGCGGCGATTCCAGGCCGGCGGCGGCCCATTCCCCGGTCGGGCATTCGTCGCCGCCGATGCCGATGTACGGGGACGGGAACAGGTCGCAGACGTGGCCGAGCACGGCCGTGCAGAAGTCGAGCGCCTCCGGCCCCACGTTCAGGACGTGCGACGAGATGCCCCACTGCGTACGGACGGCGCCGGAGAACCCGTTTCCGAGCTCGGGATAGGCCGCGATCGCCGCCTGCATGTGCCCGGGCATGTCGACCTCGGGCACGACCGTGATGAATCGTGACGCCGCGTACGCCACGATCTCCCGCAGGTCGGCCGAGGTGTAGAACCCGCCGTGCGGCCGCCCGTCCTGCTTGTCGTGGATCCGAGCTCCGAGCATGCTCGACGACCGCCACGCCCCGACCGAGGTGAGCCGCGGCCATCCCGGCACCTCGAACCGCCAGCCCTGGTCGTCGGTCAGGTGCAGATGCAGCACGTTGAGCTTGTGGAAGGCGGCCAGGTCGATGAACCGGAGCACGTCCGGGACCGGCATGAAGTGGCGGGCCACGTCGAGCATGACCCCCCGCCACGCGAACCGCGGCTCGTCGGTGATCCGCACGGCCGGCAACTCGATGGCGGACGCGGGGAAGCAACGCCGTAGCGTCCACGGCGGAAGCAACTGCCGCAGCGTCTGGGCGCCGTGGAAGACCGCCTCCGGAGAGCCACCGGCGATGTCGATGCCGTCGGGAGCGACGCTCAGCGCGTACGAGAAAGGAGCCCGCGCCTCGACGCGCAGGGTGACCCCTCCGAATCCGGGCGGAAGCTCGCCGCGGAGCCAGGCGGCGACGCCGTCGAGCGACGGCCCGGCGGTGATCGTGCCGCCGGAGGGCGGCGTGAAGACGCCGGCCCGCGACGTCGTGGCAGGACTGGTGGAAACGGCCGGGCGCGGGATCACAGTCATGGTTCGTTTATAGTTCGTTAAACGGGTGGGAGAGTCAACGATGGTGATCGGGCTGGTCGTGTCGACGTGACCTGGGATCTCCTTTTGACCGGCGGTCATCTGGCCGACGGCGCGCGCGCCGACATCGCGATCGCCGGCGGCATGGTCGCGGCGGTCGGTGAGAGCCTGCCGGCCGGCGCCGCCGAGATATCCGATATCTCCGGACGGTTGGTAACCCCCGGGCTGATCGACCTTCATACCCACGTCGGCCCCGGCTACTGGGGCATCGATCCGGACGCGACGGCGTGGTACAGCGGCGTCACCACCTGGGTCGACGCGGGCTCGGCCGGGGCATACACGATCGACGGCCTGAGACGGGTCGCCGCCGGGTCGGGCGTCCGCATCCCCGCCCTGCTCAACATCTCGGCGGTCGGCCTGGCCGGGCGCACCGGCGAGAGCCGCGACCTCGGCAACTGCGACGTCGCGCTGGCGACCGACACCCTGCAGAAACACCGCGACCTGCTGCGCGGCGTCAAGGTGCGGATCGATCGCGACACCGTCGGCGACAACGGCGTCGAACCGCTGCGACGCGGACTCGCCGCGGCCGGAAAAGCGGGGGTGCCGGTCATGGTCCACATCGGCACCACGCCGCCCTCGCTCGACGAAGTCCTCGACCTGCTGCGGCCGGGCGACATAGTCACGCACTGCGCGAGCGGGATCGCGGCGCCCCTCGGGCCGGCCGTGCACGCGGCGGTCGACCGCGGAGTGCTCCTGGACATCGGGCACGGCTCGGGCGCGTTCGCGTTCGACGTGCTCGAACGCCAGCTGGACGCCGGTCTGCGCCCGCACACGATCTCGACCGACCTGCACGCCCGCTCACTGCACGGCCCGGTCTTCGACCTGCCGACCACGATGGCCAAGCTGCTCGCGGCCGGCCTCACGCTGAGGGAGGTGGTCACGGCCACGACCGAGGCGCCGGCCCGCGCGCTCGGCCTGCCCGGCGGGCGACTCGTCCCCGGCGCGCCCGCCGACCTCGCGGTCTTCGCGGTCCGGGAGGAAGAATTCGAGGTCACCGACGCTCACCGCCAGGTGCGCCGGTCACCCTTGCGGTTGGTCAACGAGCTGACGTACGTCGGGGGCCGTGCCTTGATCCCGAGGCTGCCCGCCCCGGTCCCGTCCTGGATCCCGCTGACCGACGCCCAGCGAGCGGCCCTCGCCCGTCGCGACCGCGAGGTGCGGGCCCTGCTGTCCACGCCGTTGGTCGGTGTGGAGGGCCTCGCCGAACAGTTCCCGAGACAGTCACCACCGAGAGAAAGCAGGAACTCCTGATGCCCAAGCGCGCTGTCATGACCGACCAGGCGGGCCCGCCCGGAGGGCCGTACTCGCACGCGGTCGTCGCCGGCGACACCGTCTATCTGGCCGGCGCGGTTCCGGCGCTGCCCGACGGCACCCGGGTGACCGGCAGCTTCGCCGAACAGGCGCACGCCGCGTTCCGCAACCTGGCCGCGGTCGCCGAGGCGGCCGGATCCAGTCTCGACCAGGCCGTACGGGTCGGTGTCTACCTGCGCGACTTCGACGACTTCGCCGAGTTCAACGAGATCTACAAGCAGTACATCAAGGGCGACAACCTGCCGGTCCGCACCACGCTGCCGGTGCCGCTGGTCGGCTTCGACATCGAGATCGACGCGATCCTCTACACCGGGGCCTGACGGTTCCCGAGCGTACGAGCGGCGGCTTTCCTCCTCGGAAGCCGCCGCTACGTGTTTTGATCGCCTGGGTCTAGGTAACACGTCGGAAACGACGTGCTGCGAGCATCGCAGGGCGCGCCCATTCGGGAGGTCAGTTGTTCCTCAGTCAGCACGAGCAGGAACGCCTGCTGATCCACGTCGCGGCCGACGTCGCCCGTCGGCGCCGGGAACGAGGACTCCGCCTCAACCATCCCGAGGCGATGGCGATCATCACGGCGTTCCTGCTCGAGGGTGCGCGTGACGGGCGTACGGTCGCCGACCTGATGGACGCCGGCCGGCGGGTCCTGACCCGCGGCGACGTGCTCGAGGGCGTGCCCGAGATGCTGGCCGAGGTGCAGGTCGAGGCCACCTTCCCGGACGGCACCAAGCTCGTCACCGTGCACGGGCCGATCTCATGATCCCGGGCGAGATCCTCCCCGGAGACGGCGACATCGAGATCAATCCCGGCCGGCCGCGGCTGGACCTGACCGTGCGCAACACCGGCGACCGGCCGGTGCAGGTCGGCTCGCACTACCACTTCGCCGAGGCGAACACGGCCCTGGACTTCGACCGCGCGGCGGCCTGGGGCCACCGGCTGGCGGTCCCGGCCGGCACGTCGGTCCGGTTCGAGCCCGGCATGCCACGGGACGTCTCGCTCGTACCGCTGGCCGGGGCCCGGATCGTGCCCGGCCTGCGCGGTCTTGCCGCCGGGCCGCTGGATCCTCCCCCGCCGAATTTTTCCTCGCCCGGCCCTTCCTCGCCCTCGCCCGGCGTTGCCTCGCCCGGCCATGCCTCGTCCTCGCCCGGCGCCTCGCCGATGTCCGAGCCGGGCCGGCCGGCTCAGCCGGAGAACGGGAGCCCGCGGTGACCTCGCTCGACCGCGGCCGGTACGCCGCCCTCTACGGACCGACCACCGGCGACCGGGTGCGCCTGGCCGACACCAACCTGCTCATCGAGATCGAGGAGGATCGCAGCGCCGGGCCGCGGCCGGGCGACGAGGTCGTCTTCGGTGGCGGCAAGGTGATCCGCGAGTCGATGGGCCAGTCCCGGGCCAGCCGCGCCGAGGGCACACCCGACACGGTGATCACCGGCGCGATCGTGCTCGACCACTGGGGGGTGATCAAGGCCGACGTCGGCATCCGCGACGGCCGGATCGTCGCGCTCGGCAAGGCCGGCAACCCGGACACGATGGACGGCGTCGACCCGGCCCTGGTCATCGGCCCCGGCACCGAGGTGATCGCCGGCAACGGCCGCATCCTGACCGCCGGCGCCATCGACAGCCACGTCCACCTGATCAGCCCCACGATCCTGCAGACCGCGCTGGCCTCCGGCATCACCTCGATCGTCGGCGGCGGCACCGGGCCGGCCGAGGGCACCAAGGCGACCACGGTGACACCCAACTCGTGGCACTTGGCCCGCATGCTCGAGGCCCTCGACACCTTCCCGGTCAACGTGCTGCTGCTCGGCAAGGGCAACACCACGTCCGAGGAGGCGATGTGGGAGCAGTTGCGGGGCGGGGCCGGCGGCTTCAAGCTGCACGAGGACTGGGGAACCACGCCCGCCGCGATCGACGCCTGCCTGCGGGTGTGTGACGCCTCGGGTGTGCAGGCGGCGATCCACACCGACACGCTGAACGAGGCCGGTTTCGTCGAGGAGACGCTGCGGGCGATCGGCGGCCGGTCGATCCACGCCTATCACACCGAGGGCGCGGGCGGCGGCCACGCGCCCGACATCATCACGGTCGCGGGCCTGAGCAACATCCTGCCGTCCTCGACCAACCCGACCCGGCCGTACACCCGCAACACCCTCAGCGAGCACCTCGACATGCTGATGGTCTGCCACCACCTCAACCCGTCCGTACCGGAAGACCTGGCGTTCGCGGAAAGCCGCATCCGTCCGTCGACGATGGCGGCCGAGGACCTCCTGCACGACCTCGGCGCGATCTCGATGATCGGCTCCGACTCGCAGGCGATGGGCCGCGTCGGCGAGGTCATCCTGCGCACCTGGCAGACCGCCCACGTGATGAAGGCCCGCCGCGGAGCGCTGGCCGGCGACGGCGCGGCGGACAACCATCGCGCCCGGCGGTACGTCGCGAAATACACGATCTGCCCGGCCATCGCGCACGGGATGGCCTCGCACGTCGGGTCGGTCGAGCCCGGGAAGCTGGCCGATCTGGTGCTCTGGGACCCGGCGTTCTTCGGCGTCCGCCCGGCGCTGGTCCTCAAGGGCGGCATGATCGCGCTCGCCCAGATGGGCGATGCCAACGCCTCGATCCCGACCCCGCAGCCGATGCTGCCGCGGCCGATGTTCGGCGCCTACGGCGCGGTCCCGGCCCAGACGTCGGTGGCGTTCGTGGCGCCGGCCGCGATCGACGCCCTGCTGGGTGACCGGATCGGGGTGAAGCGGGCGCTGGTGCCGGTGGCCGACACCCGCTCGGTCGGCAAGTCCGACCTACCTGGCAACGATGCGACGCCCCGCATCGAGGTCGAGCCGGACACCTTCACGGTCCGCATCGACGGCGAGGTGGTCGAGCCGGAGCCGGTCACCGAGCTGCCGATGGCCCAGCGCTACTTCCTGTTCTGATGAGCCTCGCGACGCTCCTGGTCCTGGCCGACGGCCGGCTCCCGGCCGGTGGGCACGCTCATTCGGGCGGCCTGGAGGCGGCCGTGGAAGCGCGGCGTGTCACCGATCTGGCGTCGCTCGAGGGCTTCCTCCGGGGCCGTTTGGCGACGTCCGGCGTCGTGGCCGCCGCCTTCGCCGCGGCGGCTTGCGCCGGCGCTGTGGACGGGCCGCAAAGAGTTGAGGCGCTCGACGAAGGGCTGGACGCGCGCACCCCGTCGCCGGCCGTGCGCCGCGCCTCGCGCGCACAGGGCCGAGCCCTGATGCGGGCCGCCCGGGCGATGTGGCCGGTCCCGGACATCGGTCGCGAACCGCACCACCCGGTAGCGCTCGGGGTCGTGGCCGAAGCGGCCGGACTCACCCCACGAGACGCCGCCACAGCCGCCGCCTACGGATCGCTCACCGGCCCGGCGACGGCCGCGGTCCGGCTGCTCGGGCTCGATCCCTACGGCACCCACGCCCTGCTGGCCGCTCTGGCCCCGGACTGCGACCGCATCGCCGGTGAGGCGGCTGCCCACGCGCACGACGACGTCGACGACCTGCCCGCCGCGAGCGCTCCCCTGCTCGACCTGGGGGCCGAACACCACGCCACCTGGGAGGTGCGTCTCTTTGCATCCTGAGAAGCGTCCTGAAAAGCGTCCTGAGAAGCGAACTGAGAAGCGAACTGAGAAGCGGCCGGAGAACGAACCCACCGGCGGCGCCTGGCCGCGCCCCTCGGCCGGTTACGAGCCGCACACCCACGACCCGGCCGAAGAGCCGCACACCCACGGCCGAGGTGAAGAGCCGCACACCCACGACCCGGACGAGGTGCCGCACACCCACCCCGACCCCGCCATCGACCCGCACCCGCCGCTCGCGCCGACATCCCGCGCCCTGCGGGTAGGGATCGGCGGACCCGTCGGCTCCGGCAAGACCGCCCTCGTCGCGGCCCTCTGCCGCGCCCTCGGCACCGAACTGCGGCTGGCCGTGGTCACCAACGACATCTACACCACCGAGGACGCCGACTTCCTGCTGCGCAACGGCGTCCTCCCGGCCGAGCGGATCCGCGCGGTCGAGACCGGCTGCTGCCCGCACACCGCGATCCGCGACGACATCTCGGCCAACCTGGACGCGATCGAGGACCTCGAAGCGGGCGAAGGCCCGCTCGACCTGGTGCTCGTCGAGAGTGGCGGCGACAACCTGACCGCCACGTTCAGCCGGGGCCTGATCGACCGGCAGATCTTCGTGGTCGACGTGGCGGGCGGCGACAAGGTGCCCCGCAAGGGCGGTCCCGGCGTCACCAAGGCCGACCTGCTCGTGATCAACAAGACCGACCTGGCCCCGCTGGTCGGCGCCGATCTCGCGGTGATGGACGCCGACGCCAAGGCGCGCCGGGGTGAGCTGCCCACGGTGTTCCTGTCGCTGGTCGAGGACCGGGCGGCGACCGCGGTGGCCGAGTGGATCCGCGGGCTGGTCGTCAACCACGTGAACGCGTGAAGGCCCGCGCCCGCCTGGTCGCGGCGGCGGGCGATCGGCTCACCGTCCTGCACGGCGAGCCGCCTCTGCTGCTGCGCCGCACCGGCCCGGCGACCGTTCACCTGGTCGGCGGCGCGGCCGGTCCGCTGCGCGGCGACGACCTGCGGCTGGAGATCGAGGTCGAGGCGGGCGCCGAACTGACCGTTCGCAGCGTCGCCGCTCAGATCGCCCTGCCCGGCCGCGACGGGCTGCCGCCCTCCCGGCTGGAGATCCGCGCCAAGGTCGGGCCGGATGCCACGCTGCGCTGGCTTCCCGAACCCATGATCGCGGCGGCCGGCTGCGACCACCGCACGGTCACCCGGGTCGAGGTGGCCGAGGGCGGCCGCTTGCTCTGGCGCGACGACCTGGTCTTCGGCCGGCACGGCGAGCCTTCCGGCTCGCTGCGGACCTGCGCTCTTTTCCGGTACGCCGGGAAGACCGTCTATCGCCATGACCTGGCCGTGGGCCCCGATGCCGCGGGATGGGCGGCCCCGGCCGTACTCGATCAAGCGCGAGCCTTCGGCACCCTGCTGGCCCTCCCCGAGGCGGCGGCCGGGCCGCCGCCCAGCGGTGCGGTGGCGGCGATGCCGCTGGCCGGCCCCGGCGTGGTTGTCACCGCCGTCGGGGCCGACATCCGCAGCGTCAAAGCCGTGCTGGATCCGATCCGTCTGGAGAAGGCCGACTGAGCCGGCTACCACTCAAGCGGCCACCGCGATCGGTACGCCGTGGGCGTCGGTCAGCGCCAGACGCGTGTGAAGGTTGCCCTGCTGGGCGACCCGGGCGAAGTACTCCGAGCGGCGCCGCTGCAGGCAGCCCTTGCGGGTGCGCGGGCCACCGGCCGCCACGGTCAGCAGCTCCGGCGCGAGCGAGCTGTTCAGGCCCTCGCGCAGCAGTTGGAGCGCCTCGGTGCGCAGCTGGGAGATCCGCGACTCGGTCACACCGAGGCGGGCCGCGACGTCGCTGAGCGGCTGTTCCTGCAGGAACGACTCGGTGACGACGATACGCAGCCGCTCGGGCAGCGCCTGGATCGCCTGATGCAGATAGCCCAGGCGTTCCCGCTTGAGCAGCAGGTCCTCCGGGCCCTCGGAGGTCTCCGGCACCATCTCCTCGGCCGCGCCGGTCGGGAAGCCCTGCAGGCTGAGCAGGGCGGCCTTCTGCACGTCGTCCTCGACCGTGGCCAGTTCGGCCACGCCGATCCCCAGTATCTCGGCGACCTCGGCGTCGGTCGGGGTGCGCCCGAGCGCCGCGGTGAGTTCCTGCCGGGCGGCGGCGGTCCGCCGGGCCCGGGCGCGTACGGAACGGCTGGCCCAGTCCTGGCCGCGCAGTTCGTCCAGCAGGGCGCCGCGGATGCGTACCGCGGCGAACCGGTGGAAGGGGATTCCCCTCGTCACGTCGAACGACCGGGCGGCGGACAGCAGCGCGGCGAATCCGGCCGAAGCCAGATCATCGGAATGCACATGGCCTGGTACTCGGTTGAGCAACTCCCGGACCAGATGGCCAACCATCGGCATGTTCTCGCGGATCAGGTCCTCGATGTCGCGCGCGCTGGGGGCGTCGTGCGTCGTGCCGACGGTGGCGGGGAGTTGTGTCGTGGCGGTCACGTGGTCCTCCTCGCTCATACGACCGGTTGGTGAAAACCGGCTGACGAGGAGAACTTTTGCGGCCGTCGGGTGCAGCGTCGGCGGAACTCGGTTGCTTTTGCGGTGTTTTTTGCGAGAAAAGCTCAGGTGCTAATTGAGCGCGGCGGCGGCGCGAGGCGCGAGGACTCCGGTGAGTTCGGTGTGCACCCAATTCATGCGGCGCACGGCGATGTCCGGGTGGTCGCCGAACTCGGCGGCCACGTCGGCCGCGCAGCCTTCGCTGCCGTGCATCAGGATCATCGCGGTGACGGCCTGCTCGACCGTTTCGCGGGTCGGACGCTCGGACGGCTGCACGCTGGAGACGAACAGGGCCTCCGCAGCCAGGTCCCGGACGATGCTGATCATGTCAACTCCCCGATGAGCGACTTCTGCTTCTACACCGGAGGTCAGTTACCGGTCAGAGCCCGTTTCAGCCCAACCTCATCTTCCCCGCGGACACGAATACCCCCGGCAGCCACGCCGTATCGGTTTTCGGACGAGGAATCGAAGGCCAGGGGAAGTCTCCCGGAAAGTGCCTCCTGCATTCGGTTTCACCCTAACGCGGGCATCGGCCCCCCGGCGCGTGCTTTTTCGCCGGACGGCCGATGCCGTAATCGTTATGTGACCT
>DASWRZ010000333.1:0-7081 GCA_036402935.1 Actinoplanes sp. | reverse complement strand
AGGATCAGCAGCGGGATGTTGAACGCGAAGCTGAGCCGGGACACGACGTACGCCACGCAGGACGCCAGGAACAGGGCCAGCAGCACGGCCGGCACCGTCACGTACACCGAGTTGAGGAAGAACTTCCACATCCCGGACTGGCTCCACGCGTCGGCGAAGTTCGACAGCGTCAGGTGGTGCGGCAACGACACGTACCCGAGCTTGTTGGTCTCGGAGATCGGCCGCAGCGCGACGTAGAGCGCGAAGACGATCGGCGTGATCCAGAGCACGGTCATCACGATCATGAACAGCTGGGACGCCCAGCTCGCCACCCGGGGGCCGATCGGGGCGCCCGGCTTCGCGGCGTGGGCCGGATGCTGGGCGTGCGAGGCCGGCGAGGCCGTCACCGCGGTCATACCTTCTCCTCCCGGCGGAACGCCTGCCAAAGAAAGATCGAGATGGGGACGAGAGAGATCACCAGCAGGATGACGCCGAGCGTGGAGCCGAAGCCGATCCGCTGGGTCTCGCCGACGATGTTCTGGGTGACCGCGACCGACAGCAGCTCCAGGCCACGCAGCGGATTGCCGCCGCTGGTGATGTAGACCAGGTCGAACGCGCGCAGCGACTCGATCACGGTGACCACCAGGACCACGATGTTGATCGGCCGCATCGCCGGGAAGATCACTCGCCAGAACGTCTGCCAGCCGGTCGCGCCGTCCACGGTCGCCGCCTCGCGCAGCGACGGGTCGACCGCCTTCAGGCCGGCCAGATAGAGGATCATCACGTACGGCGCCTGCCGCCAGCTCGCCTCGACCAGGAGCGCCCACAGGTTGAGGTGCGGGTTGCCCAGCCAGTCGATCACGTTGTCGTTCTGGTTGTGGTGCAGCACCGTGTTGATCAGCCCGAGGTTGGGCGAGTAGATGAGCTCCCAGATGATGCCGATCAGCGCCAGGGACAGCATCACGGGCAGGAACAGCAGGCTCTGGTAGACCCGGCTGCCCCTGATCCCGCGGTCGAGGATCACCGCGAACAGCATGCCCAGCGGGGTGGCGATCACGATGAACACCCCGAGCCAGATCGCGTTGTGCTGCACCGCGGGCCAGAAGTCGGGGTAGTTGGTGAACGCCTGTTTGTAGTTCTGCACGCCGTAGAGACACCCCGGCTGCGGGATGCCGGGTGCGGTCGGGAAGTTTGAGCAGGACTGCAGCTTGATGCCGCCGACGCCGGTCCACTTGGTGAACGAGAGGAAGATCGAACCGAGCGCCGGGACCCAGATCAGCGCGAGGTCGAGCAGCAGCGGAATGCCGAGCATGAGGGCCGCGACGATCTTGTCGCGGCGGGTGAGCGTACGCCCGCGGCGGCGGCGCCTGGTGGGCGCCGCCGCCGGAGCAGTGATCGTTTGGGTCATCAGCTCTGGAAGATCGTCTTGGCCTGCGACTCGGCGCTCTTCTGGATGGTCTGGATGGTGGCGGCCGTCGGCGAGTCGATGAACTGCTGGATCAGCTTGATCATCGCGTTGGCCATGTCCGGCACCGTGTCACGGTCCATGAACTGCGAGATGTTCTTGCACTTCGCGATCTCGGTGACCGACTTCTTCTGGATCGCGTTGTAGGTCGGCACCTGCAGGCCGTTGGCCAGGCCGACGTCCCACTGGTCGGTCTTGAGGAAGCCGGTCTCGGCGTCGCCGGTGCCGATGTACTCCAGCACCTTCTTGGCCGCGGCCTGGTTCTTGCCCTTCTTCGGCAGCATGAAGCCGTCGGCCGGGGCGTCCATGAAGTCGGTGCCCCACTGCGGGTCGATCGACGGGTAGACGAAGAAGTCGAGGTCGTCCAGGTGCTTCGGGTCGTAGTTGGCCGCGACCTGGTTGGAGCCCTGGAACATGAGGCCGGCCTGCTTGTTCTCCAGCGCCTTGGCGGCGTCCTGCCAGGTGCGGCCGTTGGCGGCGGTCTGCATGTACGGCATGATCTCGCGCCACTGGTCGAAGACCTTGGTGACGCCCGGGTCGGTCCACGGCACCTGGTGCTTCATCAGCTTGATGTGGTAGTCGTAGCCGTTGATGCGCAGGTTGAGGATGTCGAACGTGCCCAGCGCGGGCCAGCCGTCCTTGTCCGCGAACGCCTGCGGCACGATGCCGTCCGACTTCATCTTCTTGAGCAGGGTCACGTAGTCGTCCCAGGTGGTGGGGACGGTGTAGCCCTTCGACGAGAAGACGCTCTTGTTGTAGAAGACCACCCACGGGTAGTTGTACAGCGGCACCAGGTAGTAGTGCCCGTCCAGGCCCTTGGAGAGGCTCTTCGCGGCGTCGTTGAAGTTGCCGCCGATCTTGTCCCACACGTCGTCGATCGGCGTGAGCAGGCCCTGAGCGGCGAAGAACTGCAGGCGGTAACCGGCGAACCAGGTGGCCAGCGAGTCGGGCGTGCCCTGCAGGTAGTTGCTGATGTTGTTCTGGAACGTGTTGTGGTCGGTCGTGTTGACCGTGATCGGCACGCTCGTCTTGCTCGTCGCCGCCGCGGTCAGCGCCGCGAAGGCCGCCTTGGGCGCCGCGTCGGAGTAGTTCGAGCCGAACGTGATCGGACCGGTGTCGGAGCCCGACGAGCTGCTGGACGATTTGTCGTCGTTGCCGCAGGCGGCCAGCAGCGGGGCGGCGATCCCGGCTCCGGCGAGCGCACCGGCGCCCTTGAGAAGGTTTCGCCGGCTCATCCCGGACCGGTTGCTTGCAGATGCGAACGGACTTGGCATGTACCGCCTCCTGATGGACCGGCTCTTCGGGGAGTGATTATCAAAGCAAACGAACAAAGTTCAACGGATAACGCCAAGTCAAAACGCAGTTATGCACGACTGTCAAGGCTCTGTTTCATCAAGATTTCCCTCAAAGATCAACTGTGCAGGTCAAGAGCGGTCGGTTACGCCGGACGAGGCCACTTGCGCTGGTCACGGACCAGCTTCCCGAGGTACGGCGTCCGCCGCGCAACCCCCGGCCCGGGCTGCTCGCCACGGCGCCGTCCGGCCCGCCGCGCACAATTGTGAACGTACACAAATCGCCTGCCGGTGAACGACGGCGCACTCAACGGCCCCGATAATCGTCGAGTCGCCCGGCGATCTCGCGGCCGTGTTACTCGCGCCGGGAGCGGGCCAGTACGCCGATGTCGGCCTGGTCGGTGAACAGGCCGTCGAGACCCGCCTCGAGGAACGTGATCTGCTCGTCGATCGCCCGGCCGTACGCGTTCGGGTCGGTCCCGACCCGGTAGTCGGCCGGCAGGAACTGGTTCTCGGCCCGGAAGGTGTACGCGATGACCTTGAGGCCGGCCCCGTGCGCGTCCTGGACCAGCGAGGTCGGCCGGCCCAGCGTGTCGTCCGCGTTGCGGGGAATGACCTGCGCCTTGTCCGGCCCGATGCCGTCGACGTAGGTGGACAGCTCCTTCAGCCCGGCCGGCGTCAGGTACTCGGCGTACGTCTTCGGGTCGTTGAACGGCGTGCCGGTCGCGCCGGTCAGGAAGATCAGGTTGACGTCGACCCTGTACCTCTCGTTGAGGTCCCGCAGGTTGTGCGCCTCGAACGACTGGATCCAGACGTCGGCACCGCGCCGGTTGAGCCCGTTGCGGTCGAGCGCGTGCACGAGCGGCGTCTCCAGTTCCAGGCCGAGCCGCCGGAAATAGGTCGGGTGCTTGGTCTCCGGGATGACGCCGATGCCGCGGCCCAGCTCCGTGGAGAGGCGGTCGCGCAGGTCGAGCACCTCCTGGAAGGTCGGCACCTCGAACAGGCCGTCGTACATCGTGTTGTGCTGCCGCACGGCGGGCAGCCGCTCGACCGCCCGCAGCGTCTTCAGCTCGGCCAGCGTGAAATCGTGGGTCCACCAGCCGGTGGTGCGGACGCCGTCGAGCACCACGGTCTTCCTGCGGTCGGCGAACTCGGGCCGGCCCGACACGTCGGTGGTGCCGCCGATCTCCGGCTCGTGCCGGCAGACCAGCACGTGATCCTTGGTCGAGACCAGGTCCGGCTCCATGTAGTCGGCACCCATCCGGGCGGCCAGCTCGTACGAGGCGAGGGTGTGCTCGGGGCGGTAGCCGGCGGTTCCCCGGTGGCCCATGATCAAGCTCGTGTTCTCGCGCCCGTGCGCGACGGCGCCGATCCGCAGCCCCTGGCGGCGGCCTGCCACAGATCCTCCACGGGCACAGCGCGCGGCGACGGTCGCCGGACGTCCCAGGGGCAGTCGACCGGTCGCAGCCGTCCGTCAGGAGAAGATCGTGTGGCGTGTCCGGGAACGCCACCGGAAGCATCGACCCGGGCTAGGATGTGCCGGCCAGTTCATCGGGGGAGTCTCATGCGGTCGCTCTGGGGAGAGCCTCGTCCGGCGGACGCGCCCGGCCGTTCCGGTCGCGACTGGACGATGGCCGGTGTCTTCGCCGCGCTGGCCATCCTCGAGGCCCTGACCCGGCCCGGTTCCCATCTGGCGGCCGGGGTGGCACTCGTGCTCACGCCGGCACTCCTCGGGCGCCGCCGGCACCCCCTGGTGGTCCTTCTCATCGCGACGGTCGCGCTTCTTCTCGTACGCGGTGAGCAGGGCTACAGCCTCGCCTACCTGCTTCTGCTGCCCTACTCGCTGGTGCGCTGGGGATCGGGCCGGGAGATCGTGGCCGGTTCCGTCGTCGCGGCCGTGCCGGCGGCCCTGTTCTATCGACCGGAGGCCGGTCTGGTCGTCGCGGCCGGCGCGCTCGGGCTGGCGATGCGCTACCGGGCCCGGGAGAAGGCGCGCGAACTCGAGCAGGCCCGGCTGCGCGAACGGGAACGCATCGCCCGCGACCTGCACGACACGGTCGCCCACCACGTCTCGGCCATGGCGATCCAGGCCCAGGCCGGGCTGACCCGCTCGCCGGTCGAGTCACTCCTGCTCATCGAGGCGGAGGCGGCCCGCGCGCTGGCCGAGATGCGCGCGGTGGTCCGGGCGCTGGGCGACGACCGTCCCTTCGTGAGCGAACTGGCCCGGCTGGCCGCCCCGGTCCACGACGGCCCACCGGTCGACCTGGCGATCGACGGCAACCTCGACAACCTCCCGCCCGCGGTCGGCGCGGCCCTCTTCCGCCTCGCCCAGGAGGCGGTGACCAACGCCCGCCGGCACGCCCACCACGCGACCCGGATCGAGATCCGGGTCGCCGCCGACGACACGTCGGTCCACCTCCGCGTGACCGACGACGGAGACGTACGCGGCACCGACCGCGAAGGCCTCAGCCTGACCGGCATGCGCGAACGGGCGGTCCTGCTGGGCGGCCTCTGCACCGCCGGCCCCAACCCCGGCCGAGGCTGGAGCGTCACCGCGACGCTGCCCCGCACCGCTTCGGCCGGCTGAGGACGGCAGCGTCGGACCATGAGGCTTTCCGAGTAACGGCCGTTGCCGGTGGGTGATGGATTGTTCAGGTGGTCCGGCCGTGTTCGATGTGCGGGATCACGAGGGCGGCGGCGGTGATCCCGACTCTAGAAGCGCAGCTCCGACCAGTCGAGCAACCCCGCTCCCAGGTCGCGCACCGTCGCCAGCAACCCGAGCCGGGCCGCGCGCAGCACCGGGTTTTCGTCCATCACGAAGACGTCGACGAAGAAGTCGGCCAGCGGGACGGCCAGCCGTCGCACCACCGCCGTGAACTGGATCAGATCCGGTTCCTCGAGCGCGGACAGCTCCGCGGCCACCTCCACGACCGAAGCGTGCAGCCGCAGCTCGGCCGGCTCCACCAGCACCGACTCGTCGTAGGAGTCGAGGGTGCCGGCCGGGACGATGCGGCGGCAGCGCTGCAGCGCCTCGGCCACCCGCACGAAATCGTCGTCCTTGGTCAGGGTGGCGAGCTGGTCCAGGAGTTTGTCGGCAATCGACGGCCGGGCGTGGTGGGGCAGGACGGCCCGCACCCGGTCGACCGGCTTGCCCTCCTCGACCAGCACCTGCTCGAGACGCTTGGCCAGGAAATCGCGGGCCGACAGCAGCACGTCCTCGCTCACCACGACCGGCTGGCGGGCCGCCGCGGAGGTGAGCCCGTCGGTCAGCGAAAGGCCGGCCAGGGCGGGGTGGGCGCGGTGCACCGCGATCAGGCCGAGGAAGGCGCGGCGCAGGGCGAACGGGTCGCTGCTGCCGGTCGGCAGGCCGACCGTGGCGGCCAGGCCGGCGATCAGGTCGAGCCGGTCGGCCAGTGACAGCAGCGCGCCCGGCAGCGACCGGGGCAGCTGGTCGCCGGTGTTGCGCGGGAGCTCGGCCTCGAAGATCGCCTGGGCGACGGCCGGGGTCTCGCCCGCGTTTTCCGCGTAGTCGCGGGCCAGCACGCCGGCCAGCGACGTCATTTCGGTGACCAGCTGCGAGCCGAGGTCGAACTTCACCAGCTGGGAGGCCCGGTCGAGCGTGGGGGAGGAGAGTCCGAGCGGCGAAGCGAGGTCAGCCGCGATGCCGCTGATCCGGGCGGCGCGGTCGGCCATCGACCCCAGCTTGTCGGTGAAGGTCAGCCGGGAGAGCCGCGAACGCATCGAGGGCAGCGGCACCTGCCGGTCGGCCCGGTAGAAGAACGCGGCGTCCTCGTAACGGGCCCGCAGCACCGCCTCGTTGCCGGCCCGGACCAGCTCGAGGTCGACCGGGCCGTTGGCCACGGTCACGAACATCGGCAGCAGCGTGCCGTCCTCGGCCGAGCGCACCGGCAGATAGCGCTGGTGCTTGCGCATCACGGTCGTCAGTACGGCGTCGGGCAGTGTCAGGTAGCTCTCGTCGAACGTGCCGAGCAGCGGGGCCGGCGCCTCGACCAGGTAGGTGATCTGGTCGATCAGGGCGGCCTCGCCGGCCACGTCGACCCGGCCGTCCGGATAGACGCTGTCCTGGGCGCCGGTGACGATCAGCTCCAGGCGGTCCTCGGGGTCGGCCACGATGCCGTTGATCGCCAGCGTCTCCATGAAGGTCTCGGCCGACGCGACCTCGACCAGCGGCTGCGGCGCGGTGCGCAGCACCCGGGTGGTGCGCCCGGCGGCCATCGTGCCGACCGCGACCGGGATGACGTCGTCGCCCCACAGGGCGGTCAGCCAGCGGATCGGCCGGCTGTAGCTCAGCTGCGGGTCGTTCCACCGCATGTTCTTCGCGCCG
>DASWRZ010000332.1:0-6037 GCA_036402935.1 Actinoplanes sp. | reverse complement strand
GTAATTCGCTTCAGGTCGGGCACGGGCGACATGGTGCCATTCCGCTGCTACCGATCGCCTAACGAGTGACCCGCTCCTGGCACGAACGGGGTAGTACGTTCAGAGTTCGGTGTCGTGCCTTCGCTCGGCGATCTCCCAGGCGTACACGTGCTGCCGGATGACGCGGGCCACCTGCTCCGGGGTGCGGAACGTCAGGATCACGTGATGGCCGGGTTCCTCCTCGGCCGCCCGTACGGTGTGAATCGCACCCTCGACCGCGACGTCTCCGGCACCCAGAGTGACCCACGCCTGCATCTTGTCGCCGACCTTCATCGTGGCGGGGTTCGCCACCCAGCAGCGCAGTCCGCCCTCGCTGATGTCGAGCAGCCGGCCGTTGACGCGCTGGTCCTCGTCGCCGCCCAGCTCGACCGACGCGCCGCCGCCGCCGCGCACGAACTCGCGCCGATTGCTGATCGCCGGGGCGGCGATCGGCTCCAGCACCCAGCGGTAGGGCGACTCCTCGACCTCGACCAGCCGGCAGGGCAGGATGATGCGGGCCCGCGGCTGGGCCCAGAAGACCTCGACGATCTGGCCGGGTTTCGGGGCGTCCTGCTCGTTGGTCTCCAGCGGGGCGGACACGCTCAGCGTCTGGCCGTCGATCGACTCGAGGCGGGAGCGGTAGTTCACCCCTTCGGCGTGCATGACGTACATCGCGGTTCCGATGCGAGGCAGCTCGGCCACGGCAAACCTCCTTGGGTCCGGGTGTTCGAAGCCCGTGTTCGAAGCCCGGCGTTCGGCTTCCGTGCGGTTCTTCGGCGAACCGGGACGCAACCTGAGGACTCCCGGCTGAGAAGGGCCGGTCGGCGCGGGGCGCAACCACGCCGTCCCTCACCGGCCCGACAGCTTCAGACGGGTTCGAGTACGGGTTCCACCTCCGTCCACAGCGACGACTCGGCCGAGCGGGCCACCGCGTCCAGGACCAGTTGCACCTGGAGCGCGTCGGCGAACGACGGTGCCGGGTCCCGTCCGGCGCCGATCGCCTCGATGAGGTCGCGGATCTCGTGGGTGAACGAATGCTCGTAGCCGATCCCGTGCCCGGGCGGCCACCACGCCGCCATGTAGGGGTGCTCCGGCTCGGTGACCAGGATCCGGGCGAAGCCCTGCTCGGGGCCGGGCCGGGTGGCGTCGTAGAAGTCGAGCTCGTTCATCCGCTCGAAGTCGAACGCCAGCGAACCCAGCGAGCCGTTGATCTCGACCCGCAGGGCGTTCTTGCGGCCGGTCGCGAAGCGGGTCGCCTCGTACGTCGCGACCGCGCCGTCGTCGAGCCGGGCCAGGAACAGCGCCGCGTCGTCGACGGTCACCTCGCCGACCGAGGACGAGGCCGTGGCCGACAAACCCGACGAGGCCGACGGGAGCGGGCGCGACTTGACGAAGGTCTCGGTCATCGCGGTCACCGACGTGATCGACTGGCCGGTGACGAACTGGGTCAGGTCGATGATGTGTGCACCGATGTCGCCGAGGGCACCCGAGCCCGCGACCTCCTTACGCAGCCGCCAGACCAGCGGAAACGACGGGTCGACGATCCAGTCCTGCAAGTACTGCGCGCGCACGTGCCGGACCCGCCCGATCCGGCCGGACGAGATCAGGTCACGCATCAGGGCGACCGCGGGGACGCGCCGGTAATTGAAGCCGCACATCGTGCGTACGCCGGAAGCGGAGGCCGCCATCGCGGCCGACGCCATCTCTCGAGCCTCGGCCACCGTGTTGGCCAGGGGTTTCTCGCAGAGGACGTGCTTGCCGGCGGCCAGCGCGGCCAGCGCGATCTCGGCGTGGGTGTCGCCGGGGGTGCAGATGTCGATCAGGTCGATGTCGTCGCGGGCGATCACCGCCCGCCAGTCCGTCGCGTACCCCTCCCAGCCGAGCCGGTCGGCGGCGGCCGCCACCGCCGCCGGGTCCCGGCCGCACACCACCGACATCCGCGCCGCTACGGGCAGGTCGAACGCGTGGTTCACCGTGCGCCAGGCCTGCGAGTGGGCGGCGCCCATGAACGCGTAGCCGACCATGCCGACGCGCAGTGGTTGCGACATACGAGCCTCCTAGAAGCCGGTCTTGGCGTACTTCGCGGCGTTGTCCTTGGTGATCGTCTCCGAGGTGAGGGTGATCTCCTTGGGCACCTGCAGCTCGACCAGGTCGCTCATGCCCTTGCCCTGGCCGATCAGCCGAGCCAGCGAGATCGCCGACGAGGCCATCGACGGGCTGTAGGTAACGGTCGCCTTGAGCACGCTGGTGCCGGCCGTGATGGCGTCGATCGCGGCCTTGGAACCGGCGCCGCCGACCATGAAGAACTCGCTGCGGTTGGCCTGTTTGATCGCGGCCAGCACGCCGATGCCCTGATCGTCGTCGTGGTTCCAGAGGGCGTCCATCTTGGGTAGTGCCTGCAGCAACGCGGTCGCGGCGGCCTGGCCGGAGTCGGCGGTGAACTCGGCCGGGCGGCGGTTGGCGACCCTGAAGCCGTAGCGGGTGAGCGCGTCCTTGAAGCCCTTGCTGCGCTCCTGGGTCAGCTCGAGCGAGTCGATGCCGGGGATCTCCCCGATGATCGGGTTGCTCACGCCCTTGGCCTTGAGCTGATCGCCGATGTAGGCGCCGGCGGCCAGGCCCATGCCGTAGTTGTCGCCCTTGATCTGCAGCCGGTAGGCGCCCTGGGACGGGAACGCCCGGTCCAGGTTGACCACGGGGATGCCGGCCTGCATCGCCTGCAGACCGGCCGCGTCCAGCTCCTTGCCGTCGTACGGCAGCATCACGATCACGGTCGGTTTCTGGGCCACCAGGGTGGAGATCGCGGCGCGTTGCGCCGCCGCGTCGGCGCCGGCTTCGACCGACTTCAGCTCCACGTCGGCGTACGCGGCGGCCTGCGCCTTGGCGTTGTTGGTGATCGCGGCGATCCACCCGTGGTCGGCGGCCGGCGCGGAGAAGCCGATGACGACCTTCTCGCCGGGGGCGGCGTTGGGGTTGTCGCTCGTCTCGGTCTTCACCTGGGCGGCGTTCTGGGGATCGTTGCTGGTGCAGGCGGTGAGCAGGGCGCCGGCGCTGACCGCCGCCCCGGCGAACAATAGATTCCTTCGTGACGTCATCGTTGGTCCTAACGCTTGAGGAGGTTGGTCAGGGACCGGTAACGGAACTGCTGGACCAGAACGGCGGCGACGATGATGCCGCCCTTGACCATGTTCTGGACCTCGGTGGAGAGGTTGTTGATCGCGAACAGGTTCGTGATCGTGGAGAACACCAGCACCCCGAAGAGGGCGCCGACGATGGTGCCGCGGCCGCCCGAGAGCAGCGTGCCGCCGATGATCGCCGCGGCGATCGCGTCCAGCTCGTAGAGGTTGGCCATCGCGGCCTGGGCGCTGGTCGCCTGCGAGGTCAGCATGATCGCGCCGAGCCCGCAGCACAGGCCCGAGATCGCGTACAGGAGCACGGTGTGCCGCTTGACGTTGATGCCGGCCAGCCGGGCCGCCTCCGGGTTGCCGCCCACCGCGACCGTGCGCCGGCCGAACGTCGTCCGGTTCAGCAGCACCCACCCGGCCGCCACGACGACCACGAGGATCCACACCAGCAGCGGCAGACCGAGCAGCTTGGTCGTCGAGATGCCGTTGATGGCGGCGTTAGCCGAGACCTGGGTCTGCTTGCCGGAGATCTGCGCGGCCAGGCCGCGCGCCGAGACCATCATCGCCAGGGTGGCGATGAACGGCACCAGCCTTCCGTACGAGATGAGCACGCCGTTGACCAGCCCGACGGCCACCCCGACCACCAGGGCCGTGAAGATCATGCCGGCGGCCCCGTAGCTCTGGGTCGCCAGCGTCGTCGACCAGACCCCGGCCAGCGCGATGATCGCCCCGACCGAGAGGTCGATGCCGCCCCCGATGATCACGAAGGTCATCCCGACCGTGACCACGCCGATCGCCGACGCCTGCTGGAGAATCGTCGAGACGTTGTCGCCCACCCAGGACGCGTTGCCGTAGAGGTCGGGCCGGGTCACCGCGCCGATCACCACCAGGATGACCAGCACGCCGACCAGGCCGAGGTTGCGCAGCACGTTGTCGTCCCATTTGCGGTCCGCGCGCTTCTCGGTGGCCGGCACCGTCGCGGGTCCGGCCGGGTGCCGTTCGGTGTCCGCGCTCACGCTGTCTCCCCCACCCTCTTCAGTTCCCCCTCCAGCAGCGACCCCGCCATCACGAGGTCGAGGACCGTGTCCTCGTCGAGTTCGGTGGCCGGCGCCTCGTGGACGATCCGGCCTTCGCGCATCACCAGCACCCGGTCGGCCAGGCCGAGCACCTCGGGCACCTCGCTGGAGACCAGCAGCACGCCGACGCCGTCCTCGGCCAGCGTGCGGATGACCTGGTAGAGCTCGGCCCGGGCGCCCACGTCGACGCCCCGGGTGGGCTCGTCGAGCAGCAGCAGGCGAGTGCCGCCCCGGCCCCGGCCTTGGCCTTGGCCTTGGCCTTGGCCTTGGGCTGGGGCTGGGGCTTGGGCTCGGTCTTGGGCTCGGTCTTGGGCTCGGCCTGCGCCTCGTTCTCCGTCTCGGCCCAGCAGCCAGCGGCCGACCACGACCTTCTGTTGGTTGCCGCCGGAGAGCGTCCGGACGGGCCGGCTCACGTCTCGCGGCCGCAGGTCGAGACGGTCGGCGGTCCGCTGGGCGGCCTCTCGTTCGCCACCGGCGTCGGTGAACCCGGCGCGGGCGAAACCGCTGAACGACGCCAGCGTCATGTTCTTGAAGACCGGCTGATCGAGCAGCAGCGCCTGGCTCTTGCGCTCCTCCGGGGCCATGCCCATGCCGCCCTTCACGGCCCCCTCGGTGCTGCGGATGCGCCGGCCGTCCAGGGTGATCGCACCGGCGTCCGGGCGGCGCCCGCCGTAGATGGTCTCGAGCAGCTCGGAGCGCCCGGATCCGACCAGCCCGGCGATGCCGACGATCTCGCCCGGGGCGACGCTGAGTTCCACGTCGGCGAACTCCCCGGTTCTGGTCAGGCCGGTGACGACCAGGATCGGCTCTCGGACCGCGGGGGCCGGGCGCGGCGGGAAGACGTACTCTATGTTCCGGCCGGTCATCCGGCCGACCAACTCCCGGGTCGACGTCGTGCGCGCCGGCAGGCCGGCCGCGGTCGTGCGGCCGTCCTTGAGCACGGTCACCCGGTCGCCGATCTCGCGGATCTCGGCCAGCCGGTGCGAGATGTAGATGACCGCGATGCCCTGGGCGGTCAGCTCCCGGATGATCCGGAAGAGATTGCCCACCTCGTCATGAGCGAGCACGGCGCTGGGCTCGTCCATGACGATCAGCCGGGCGTCGTGCGAGAGCGCGCGGGCCATGCTGACGATCTGCTTGCCGGCCGCGGGGAGGGTGCGGACCAGCCGACCGGGTGGGATCTCGGGGTGGCCGAGCCGGCCCAGGATCGTCCTGGTCCGGTCGGCGGTGGACCGGCGACGGGTGAAGCCGAGGCGGGACTCCTCGCGGCCGAGGAACGCGTTCTCGGCCACCGAGAGGTCGTCGACGAGGTCGAGCTCCTGATAGATGGTGGCGATGCCGGCCCGCATCGCGGCCTGCGGGTTCGCCGGGGCGAACGGCTCGCCGAGCCAGGTGATCTCGCCCGCGTCGGCGTGGTGCACCCCGGCCAGCACCTTGATCAGCGTCGACTTGCCGGCGCCGTTCTGCCCGAGCAGGCAGTGCACCTCGCCGGCCCGCACCTCGAGCTGCACGCCGTCGAGCGCCCGCACCCCGGGAAACGTCTTCACCACGTCGGTGAGCCGGAGCACGACCTCACCGGCCGTGCCCGCTTTGTCGGTGCCCGCTTTGTCGGCGCTCTCCTTGCTGACGCCCGCGTTGCCGACGCCCGCCTTGTCGGCGCCCGCCTTGTCGGCGCCCGCCTTGTCGGCCGCTTTGTCGGTGCTCATGCTGCCTGCTCGAACGCGGCGTCGCTGGCCAGCACGGCCGCGCCGGTCACCCCGGCGCGGCCGCCCAGCTCGGAGAGCACCACCGGCAGGTTGCCGGTGGCCAGCGGCAGCGACC
>DASWRZ010000331.1:0-28291 GCA_036402935.1 Actinoplanes sp. | reverse complement strand
CTGTGCGGTTCGAGCCTCGACGCGGCGATCTCCGGCTCCCGGGCGATCGCTTCCGGCGACGCCGACATCGTGGTCGCGGGCGGCGTCGAGTCGATGACCCGGGCGCCGTGGGTGCTGCCGAAGCCGAACCGCGCCTTCCCGGCCGGCGACACCACCGCGGTCTCGACGACCCTGGGCTGGCGCCTGGTCAACAAGCGGATGCCGGCCGAGTGGACCGTGTCGCTCGGCGAGTGCAACGAGCAGCTGGGCGAGAAATACAAGATCTCCCGCGAGCGCCAGGACGAGTTCGCCGCCCGCTCCCACAACCTGGCCGACCGGGCCTGGTCGGAGGGGTTCTACGACGCGCTGGTCACGCCGGTGCCAGGGGTGGAGCTGGCCCGCGACGAGACCATCCGTCCGGGCAGCAGCGCGGAGAAGCTGGCGGCGCTCAAGCCGGCCTTCCGCCCCGACGGCACGATCACGGCCGGCAATGCCTCACCGCTCAATGACGGTGCTTCGGCCGTACTGCTGGGGTCGGAAGCCGCAGGCGCGGCAATCGGCCTGGATCCGCTGGCCCGCGTGGCCGGCCGGGCGGCCAACGCGCTGGATCCGCGCGACTTCGGCTTCGCCCCGGTGCAGGCCGCGCAGCGGGCTCTGCGACAGGCCGGCATCGGCTGGGAGGACGTGGGCGCGGTCGAGCTGAACGAGGCGTTCGCGGTGCAGTCGCTGGCCTGCGTGGACGCCTGGGACATCGACCCGTCGATCGTCAACGTGCGCGGCGGCGCGATCGCCATCGGCCATCCGCTGGGCGCGTCGGGCGGCCGCATCCTGGGCACCCTGGCCCACGTGCTGCGGGAGCGCCGCGAGCGCTGGGGCGTGGCCGCCATCTGCATCGGCGTCGGCCAGGCCCTGGCCGTCGTCCTGGAGAACGTCACGACCTGACAAGATCACGACCCCGCTGACCCTCGGCAGAGTTGCCAGCCCCGCAGTACTACGGCGGCTCCGCCGCACCAGGCTCGTCACCCGGACGGCTCACAGCACCGCCCGGACGATCCCCAGCACGTGTACGAGGCCGGGAAAGCACGGCGCATTGACGATCTCGCGGCGCAGGTGTTTCTCCGGCTGACCGTCTCCACTGGGCTCGGGAAGCAGGTCCTTGACGGCTCAGGGCTCAGGGCTCGGGGCTCGGGGCTCAGGGCTCGGGGCTCGTCGCGCTTCGCGCAGTCCGGGGTGAGCGGCGGCCTTCCGCCGGCCCAGCGGGGCGCAGAGCGCCAGCGCCACCACCGCCGCGATCCCGGAGACCAGGAACGACACCCGGTAGGCGGTCAGCGACGGCACCGTCGTGCCGTCCACCGTGTACGCCTGGAACAGCGACGCCGCGATCGCCGTCCCCAGCGAGTTGCCGACCGCGTAGAGCACCACCGACAGCCCGACCGCGATGCCCGACTCGACCGCCGGCACGCCCCGCAGGACCACGATCTGAGTCACCGCCAGCGTGATGGCCAGCCCGGTCGAGTCGATCATCAGGGCGGTCAGGGTCGCGCCCGCGTGCGCCACTCCGGCGCCGTAGACCACGAAACTGACGATCAGCAACGCGATCCCGGTGGTCAGCGCGGTGACGTGCCGCCCGCGCCGCACCAGCGCGCGGATGATGACGTACGCGATGACCGAGCCGAGGAGCTGCGGAACCGCGTACCAGGAAACCCGGACCGGCGACCAGCCGTAACCGGCCCCCGTGGCCGTCGGTGTCTGAGCCAGGCGGGTGACCGCCGAAAGCGCGCTGTAGATGCCGATCGCAGCCAGGAACGTCATCGCGTAGGGCAGGCGGACCGCCGGGCTCAGCAGGCGCCGCACGCTGACCAGCGGATGTGCGGTCCTTCGCTGCTGGCCCAGCCAGACCGCGAGCACCGCCAGCCCGCCGAGCCCGGCCGCCAGCACCCGCGCCGAGAGCCAGCCCCACGTCGGCCCCTCGGTGATCGCCAGCAGCACTCCGACCAGTCCGGCCGCGAGCAGCAGGGCACCCGGCACGTCGAGCCCTCCGGCCGCTCGCACCGGCGAGTCCCGCACGCCGGCCAGCACCGCCACGATCCCCGCCGCCGCCACGATCGCCCCGACCACGAACAGCGCCCGCCACGACGCGTGCCCGGTCGCCGCGAGCGCGCCGAGCAGCAGCCCGGCCGCGATGCCGGCCCCGGTCCCGGTGTGGATCGCCCCGATCGTGAACTGCGCCCGCCGCGGCTCCATCGTGTCCGACGCGATCGCCTCCGGCAGCGCCAGCATCGGCAGGACCGCGCCCATCAGGATCCGGGCCACCAGCAGCCCGGCGAAGCTGTCGCTGAAGCACCCGATCAGCGACCCGGCCAGCACCAGCGCGAGCGCCAGCAGCACCACGCTCTTCTTCCCGACCAGGTCGGCGAGCCGCGACAGCACGGCGAGGAAGACCGCCCCGGACAGCAGCCCGGCGGTGACCAGCCAGGAGGTGGTGGCCGGCGTGGTGTGCACCGCCCGCCCGATCTGCGGCAACAGCGGAATGATCCCGACCTGCAGCAGCTGCAGACTCAGCCCGAGGTAGATCAGGATCCCGACCGCGGTCGCCCCGTTGACCGACTTCGGCGTGTTCGGCTCCATCGCCCCTCCCGAGCTAAGCATCGAAGTCAGACTATGCGTTTTGGGGCGGGGCCGGTATGCGCGGGATCGAGGGCGAGGTAGGCGTCCAGGGCGGCGGCGCCGGTGAGCATCGCGCGGCTGCGGGCGGTCAGGCGGGCGTTCCAGTCGTTGAGCAGGGATTCCAGGGGCGCGATGCCGCCGGCCGTGCGGACCTGGGCGATCAGCGGGGCGATCCGGGCCAGCTGGTAGCCGCCCCGGCGGAGCTGGTGGATCAGCTGGGCGTCGCGGACGTCGGACGGGCCGTAGACCCGGTAGCCGGTCTGCCGGTCGCGGCGGGGGTGGACCAGGCCGGCTCGTTCCCACTTGCGCAAGGTGGCCGGGCGGAGGCCGAGTTTCCGGGCCAGGGGGCCGACGAAGGTGTCGCCCCGCTCCGACGGGAGCGGGACGGGAGCGAGGTCCTCCAGCGCGGCCGACACGGCGCGCAGGGTGCGGCGGTCGTCGAGGATCTCGGCGTGGCTCTGGTCGATCAGGCGGAGCGCGGTCTCGGTCGCGCCCCGGTTGACGGCCTGCATGATCCGCGTGGCCGTCGGCTGGCCGTGGCCGGGGATCAGGGCGAGGAACGCGGCCAGTGCCTGGGCGTGGCGGGGTGTGTAGCCGCGGTAGCCGTGCGGACTGCGGGCGGCCGGCGGGAGGATGCCGGCCGCCTCGTAGTTGCGGATCGCCTGGGTGGACCGGCCGTACGCACGGGCCAGGTCGACGGGTCTTTGAAGGTTTTGCCGCACGTTGCCGCCATCTCTGCCGCTAAAGGTTCAATGGAGGGTTCAACGATACTGTTCAGGGGCATGACGTTTGCAATCACAGGGCTGGGAGAACCGACCCACGGCTCGGACGCACTGCTCGAGGCACGCAACGAGATCTTCCGCGGGCTCGTCGAGCGGGAGGGTTACCGGGCGATCGCGATCGAGAGCGACTGCCTGATGGGGCTGGTCGTGGACGACTACGTGACGGCCGGGAAGGGCACGCTCGACGAGGCCATGCGGCGCGGGTTCAGCCACGGGTTCGGCGCGTCGGCGGCCAACCGTGAGCTGGTGCGCTGGCTGCGGGCGTACAACGAAGACCGGCCCGCCGTGGAGCGGGTGCGTTTCGCCGGGCTTGATGGTCCGCTGGAGATCACCCACGCCGCGAGCCCACGGGAGGCGCTCACCGCACTCCACGGCTGCATGTCCGACCTGACGCCGTGCACGGCCGAGGAACTCGACGAATTGATCGGCGACGACACGAGATGGGCCGAGCCGGCGGCGATGATGGATCCGTCGCGGTCGGTGGGGCGGACACCCGAGGCCCAGAGGCTTCGGCTGATCGCCGACGACATGGCGGCGCAGCCCCTCGAATCGGAACGGGCGAGGCTCTATGCGCGCACGGCCACCGGGCTGCTGCGGTACCACTACTGGCTCGCCGACACCTCACCCGACCGGATGGCGTGGCTGCTGAGCATCCGGGCGTCGATGATGGCGGCCAATCTGCGGGCGATCGCGGACGAACGCAAGGTCATGGCCTTCGCCCACAACGGCCATCTCCAGCGGGAGAAGAGCAGCGTGCGGCTGGGCGACCGCCGCTACGAGTGGTGGAGCGCCGGCGCCCGGCTGGGTGGCGACTACACCTTCTTGTCGATGGCCATCGGCACGTTTCGCGAACACGGCGTGGAGGCCCCGCCGCCGGACACGATCGAGGGGCTGCTCTACGCGCGGCCGGGCGACCGTCATCAGGTCGACCCGGCTGAACTCGGTACGGAGTTCACCCCGCGCGTATCGCCTTGGTTCGGCTATGCGCCCCTGGACCCGGCCCATCTCGGGAGCATCGACCGGATCGTGTTCGTGAAGGACGCCTGAAAAGCATGTGGCGCCCGGAGAACCGGGCGCCACATCCGAATTACCGCGTGCCGTTGAGGGTCGACGGCATCGGCGGCCCGGCGACCTGCGGCCGGCCGGCCTGGGTCGCGGGTGCCGCCAGGGTGGAGGCGCCTGCCGGGTCGGTCGGCAGCGGGGTGACGAACGGCTGGTACGACCCCTGGCAAACCTTGCCCTTGGCCGGCAGCGTCACCTTGAGCAGGTAGTTGTCGATCGCGGTGGTGGCGCAATCCGACGTGCCGTAGGAGGTGTGGCCCCAGTTGACGTTGGACAGCAGGCGGCTGTTGGGCAGCCGCTTGGAGGCCGAGACCGCGTCGTCGTAGTTGGTGGCCGGGTCCCACTTGGTGCCGACGATCAGCACCGGGGCGGCGGTCCGGCGGGTCCAGGGACCGGTGTACGCGTCCTCGTCCCGAACCGTCCACGTGTTACGCGCGCACTGGGCGGTCTCCCAGCCCCACGCCCGGCCGAAGTAGGGCGCCCGCTTGTCGGCCGCCACCATCAGCCCCGGCCACTGGCTCGCGTCCTTCGGGTGGAGTGCGTCGGTGCAGTCCACCGCGGCGAAGGTCTCGAAGCCGTTGTCGTACGGGAAGTCCCGGCCCGCCTTGTTGCCCCGGGCGGTCCGGATCTTCTTGACCAGCGCCGCCGAAGCGGACGCCTTGGCCGCGGCCGAAGACGGGTTGAGCAGCGTCCAGACGTACTCCGCGTCCTGGGTCACCCAGTCGCCGGCGCCCGTGTCGTACAGATCGCCGAGGATGCCGCTGACGAAGTCGGCGTACGTGATCGTGAAGCTGCTGCCGTCCTCGGCGGTCACCACGAGCGGCTTCGCCCGGAGTTTCTGGGCGATCAGGTCGAAGTTCTTGACCGGGTCGCCGGCCGCGAACTCGCAGTACTTCTCACCGGCCTTGTCGCACCGCTGGAGAATCTCCTTCAGCGCCCGGTAGGCGCCGACCGCCGACTTGATGCGCTGATCCTGCTCGAGGTTGGCGGTTGCCTTGGTGCCGGCCCAGTGCTCCGGGTCGAGCACGCCGTCGACCACGATGGCGCGGAACCGGTCGGGGAACATGTTGGCGTAGTACTGACCGATCGCGGTGCCATAGCTGAAGCCCAGATAGGACAGCTTCTTGTCGCCGACCGCCCGGCGCAGGACGTCCATGTCCCGCACCACCTCGGCCGTCGACATGGAGCCGGACAGCGGCTTGCCCGTGGTGGAGCACGCCTTGCCGAACTTCTTGGCCCCGTCGACGTACGTCTTCTCCTCGGCGTTGCCCCAGGGGAAGGCGACATTCATCTCGTTGAGTACGGCGGACTGGTCCTTGACCGACTTCCAGCAGTGCAGGTTGTCGCTGCTGGCGATGCCCCGCGGGTCGAAGCCGACGATGTCGAACTTGGCGAGCAGGGTCGGGCTAAGGAAGTACGGCGCGTCGAGTGCGATGCTGGTTCCCGAGCCTCCCGGACCGCCCGGGTTGAGGAACAGCGTGCCGATCTTGTGTTTCTGGTCCTTGGCCTTGACCCGGAGGACGGCGATCTCGGTCTTGGCCCCCTTCGGATTGTCGTAGTCGAGGGGCAGCAGGGTGGTCGCACACTCGGCGGTGTCATAGCACTTGTACCAGCCGAGCTTGGGAGTGGGCACGCGGTCGACCCGCGCGCGCTCCTTGGCGCTGGTGGTGTCCGTCCTCTTGGCTGCCGCCGAGGCCGCCGTCGGGGCACCTGCCACCAGAACCCCGGCGATCAGTCCGGCCACGAGAATGCTTCTTCCCAGTCGTTGCATTCACGACCCCTTCAATCGGGTGCGCGCGGCGTCGTCGTCGCGCGCACCGGATCGTAGGAAGCCGATGCAATATATGTGCAGATTTGAATATTCGGGAGATCCCATACGATGACCGGGTGCGGGAGGTCGCCGGACTTGATCATGGGGCTGAAGGGGCCGGGCGCCGGCGTGCCGCACAGAGCTTGGGAAGCCGGCGCGTCCGGCGCCGGCGCGGCAACTACGGCAACTACGGCAGCTCCACGACCGTACCCAGAGCGCGGGCCTCCTCGGCGGCCCAGACCACGCGATGGCCGGCCAGGCTGGTCGCCGCGTCGGAGCGGATCAGCGTGCGGTCGCCGGAGGCCACCGCGGCCAGGAAGGCGTCGACCACCCCCTCGTCTCCGTCGTCGTGCCCCGCCACCACGGAGTCACCGACCTCGACGACCTCGTCGGCGCCGGTGCGGAAATCGACCAGCCGCACCCGGGCGCCGTTCCCGGACAGATAGCCGTGCGTCCCGAAAATCCGCGTCTTGCGCTGCTCGAACGGCGTGAACGCGGTCATCGTGAACGAGACGGTGGCGCCGTCGGCGAGTTCCATGTTCACGACCTGGTGGTCGACCACGTCGTTCTGTCCGTTGTAGACGCACTCGCCGTAGGGCCCCTCGCGCAGCGCCACCTCCAGGTCGTCGCCGAGGACGTCCCGCGGCCACCCGGACGAGGCCGGAGAATAGAGCCGCACCGCCGAATAGGGGCACGTCGACTCGACGGCACAGGAGACGCAACGGTCGCCGGCTCCCGCGGGCTTGGAGGAGGGCGTGAAATGCGCCAGCCCACCGAACGAGCTCACCCGTCGCGCCGGCTGCCCGGCCAGATAGAGCAACCAGTCGATGTCGTGACACGACTTGGCCAGCAGCATCGGGGAGGAGTCGGCGGCGGAACGCCAATTTCCCCGTACGAACGAGTGCGCGTGATGCCACCAGCCGACCGGTTCGAGGTGCTGGATGCTCACGATCCGGCCGATGCGCCCGGAGTCCACAAGCGACTTCAGAGCCTGCGTATAAGCCGTGTACCGCATGACGTGACAGACGGCCAGCATGACGTCGGCGCTGACCGCCGCCTCGGCGATCCGGGACGCCGGCTCGAAGGACGGGGCCATCGGCTTCTCCAGCAGCAGGTGGTAACCCAGCCCCGCCAACCGGACCGCCGGCCCCTCGTGATCACGGTCCGGCGTCGCGATCACGGCCGCGTCGGCTATGCGGGTGTCGACCGAGGACCAATCCGAGAACACGTTCTCGCGCTCTATCCCGTACGCCGAAGCGAAGCGCTCCCGGCGCACGGGATCCGCCTCCGCGACCCCGACGATGGTCGCGGCGCCGGAGGCGGCGGCCCGGCGCGTGTAGGTGGAGCCGCGCTGACCGGCGCCGACAACGAGAAGGCGAACCGGTTCCATCAGCCACCCACCACGACGACCTCGGTGCCCGCCCGGCGGATCGCCTCGATGCCGGTCGCGTCGGCGCTGTTGTCGGTGACCAGCGTCGAGACCCCGGTGATCGGGCTGATGCCGGCCAGGCAGACCTTGCCGACCTTGGAGCCGTCGGCGACCACGATCACCCGGTCGGCCCGGCGGATCATGGTGGCGTTGGTGTTCGCCTCGATCTCGTCGTGGGTGGTGAGGCCGCCGCGGGCGCTGATGCCGTCGACGCCGACCACCGCGATCGCCATGTTGAGGCCCTGCAGCGCCTGGTCGGCGATCGGCCCGACCAGCTCGTACGACTGGGTGCGCGAGACGCCGCCCGTCATGATCAGCTTGAGGCGGGGGCGCAGCGCCAACTCGGCCGCGATGTTGAGGGCGTTGGTCACCACGGTCAGGTCGACCCGCTCGGCGAGTATCCGCGCGAGCAGGTGGGTCGTCGTGCCGCCGGTCAGGCCCAGCGTGAGCGGGCCCTTCGGCAGGAGCTCGGCCGCCTTGCGGGCGATCAGCGCCTTCTCCTCGCGATGCTGGCCACCCCGGTAGCGGACCGGCAGCTCGTAGGCCACGTCGATCGCGACCGCCCCGCCGTGCGTGCGCGAGAGCAGCCGCTGGTCCTCGAGGACCTGCAGGTCGCGCCGGATCGTCGCGGGTGACACCGCGAACTCCTCGGCCAGATGACCGGCGTCGACCGACCCGCTGCCGGCGACGCGTTCCAGAATGGCCGAGACCCGGTCGGCCCGGCGGAGCGTACTTTGAGCCATGGAACCTTCTCGCGCGCGTATTGATCAAATGCGCAGTCAGGTTAGTTCGTTTCCAAGCGATTCGCCACCCTGTATTGCGCGTTCTGTGCGCGAGCGCCAACAATCCGGCCATGACAGTGATCGCCTTCCTCGGGGCCGGCAGCGTGGTGTTCACCCGCGAACTGCTCGCCGACATCCTCTCCTTCGACGAGTTGCGCGGCGTGACGCTCGCCCTGCACGACATCGACCCCGAGCGTCTGGAGACCGCGTCACAGATCGCCGGAAAGACCGCCGAACAGCTGGGCGCCAAACCGGTGATCACCGCGACGACGGACCGGCGGCGGGCCCTCGACGGGGCCGACTTCGTGATCAACTCGATCCAGGTCGGCATGTACCCGGCGACCGTGCGCGACTTCGAGATCCCGGCCACGTTCGGCCTGCGCCAGACGATCGCCGACACGCTCGGGATCGGCGGCATCTTCCGGGCGCTGCGCACGTTCCCGGTGCTCGACGGCATCGCGGCCGACATGCTGGAGATCTGCCCGGACGCGTGGCTGCTCAACTACACCAATCCGATGGCCATGAACATCGGCTACCTGGCGGCCACGGCACCGCAGCTGAAGGCGGTCGGGCTCTGCCACTCGGTCTTCTGGACCGTTCACGACCTGTGTGAGCTGCTGGGAATCCCGCTCGACGAGGTCGACTACACCGGCGCCGGGGTCAACCACCAGGCCTGGCTGCTGAAGTTCGAGCATCGCGGCGAGTCGGTCTACCCCCGGCTCGACGAGCTCCTCGAGAAGGAGCCGGAGATGCGCCGCCGCGTGCGCATGGACATGTACCAGCGCCTGGGCTACTTCCCGACCGAGACCAGCGAGCACTCCAGCGAGTACGTCCCCTGGTACCTCCACCACGACGAGGAGATCGCCCGCCTGCGCATCCCGGTCGGCGACTATCTGCGGATCAGCAGGGAGAACGTCGACGAGTATCACGCCGTCAGGAACGCGCTCCAACGGGGCGAGCCGCTCGACGTGCACCGCGACGCGACCGAATACGCCCCCCAGGTCATCCACAGCATGGTCACCGGCACGATGCGCCGCATCCACGCCAACGTCGCCAACCGCGGCCTGATCACCAACCTGCCCGAGGGCTACGCGGTCGAGGTCCCGTGCGTGGTCGACCGCCTGGGCGTACGCCCGGAGCAGGTCGGCCCGCTCCCCCTGCAGTGCGCCGCCCTCAACCGCGGTTTCGTCAGCGTCGGCCAGCTGACCGTGCGGGCGGCCGTCACCGGCGATCCGCGCATGGTCCGCCAGGCCGCCATGGTCGACCCCAACACCGCGGCCACCCTGACCGTCGACCAGATCTGGCAGCTGTGCGACGAGCTGACGGCCGCTCACGGCGATCTCATGCCGGAAACGCTCCGTTGACAACGCTCAATCTGGACTGTTCGTTTGTTGATCGGATCTTGTTAAACGAAAACAAACGAGCATAATCCTGCGGCAAGACAGACACCGTGGCAGCTCCTCCCCGACGAACATCGAGGTGCCCGATATGACATCCCTTCGGCGTGGCCGGCTGTTCCGGTCGCTGGCCGGCGGCCTCGGGGCCGCCCTTCTGCTCTCCGCTTGCATGGGCGGCACCGCGACCGACAAGAACCCCGGCAAGGACGCGGCCGCCGGTTACGACCCCAAGGCCGACGTCACCCTCACCTGGTGGACCGGCCAGACCGAACAGGCCGAGACCACCGCCGAGCAGCTGGCCCAGGAGTACCACGGCCTGCATCCGAACGTCACGGTCAAGACCTCGACCGGTGCGCCGACCACCGACGACCTGCTGACCAAACTCTCGGCCGGTTTCACCGGCGGCAGCTTCCCGGACGTCTCCTACGCGTACGGCAGCTGGGCCGGTGAACTCGGCGCCAGCGGCCACACGCAGGACCTCACGTCGTTCGTCAACGACCCGACCTTCGGCTGGAACGAGTTCTCCCCGGCCGCCCGCGAGGTGGCGACCGCCGGTACCAAGGTGATCGGCATCCCGGCGCTGGTCGACAACCTGGCGCTGATCTACAACAAGAAGCTGTTCGACCAGGCCGGCGTGGCCTACCCGACCGATCAGTGGTCGTGGGACGACTTCCGGGCCGCGGCCAAGAAGCTCACCGACCCGGCCGACAAGATCTACGGGACCGCGTTCTCGGTCTCCGGCAGCGAGGACACGACCTGGCACCTCTGGCCGCTGCTCTGGCAGCACGGCGGCAAGATCCTCGACGGCACCAAGCCGGCCTTCAACTCGCCCGCCGGGGTCGCCGCGCTCGAGACGCTGCGCCAGATCGCGGTCGACGACAAGTCGATGTACCTCGACCAGACCGACGAGAAGTACTGGCGACTGTTCAACTCGGGCCGCGTCGCCATGATGATGAGCGGCCCGTGGTCGCTTCTCGACATCAAGGACGCCAAACTTTCGTACGGCGTAGCCGACCTCCCCGGGTTCAACGGTGACCACCAGACCGTCTCCGGTCCTGACCTGTGGGTGCTGTTCGACCACAACGACGCCAACCGGGCCGGCGCGACGCGCGACTTCGTCAAGTGGCTGACCAGCGCGCAGACCGACGCCAAGTGGAACCTCAAGCTGGGCAACCTCCCGCTGCGCAGCAGCGAGAAGGACACCCCCGAATACGCCGCCTACGTCAAGGAGTACCCGGGCGGCGACAAGTTCTTCGCCAACCTGGCCAACGCCAAGCAGGCCCGCCCGACGATGGCCGGCTACGACGAGCTGTCCCGCAACGTCGGCGACGCGATCTCCAAGGTGTTGCAGGGAACGGAAAGTCCGCAGAAGGCGCTGGACGACGCGGCCAAGAAATCGGCCGACTCGGTGACCGGCTGATGGCGGTGACTTTCGCGGTCACACCGCGTACGGGATCGGCCGCGCGCTCCCAGCGCGGCCGGACCCGCAGCCGGGTCCGGCGGAATGTGACCGGATGGGCCTTCGCCGGGCCGGCCACCGCGGTGGTGGCCGGCCTGTCGATCTTCCCCGCGGTGTGGGCGTTCTTCATCTCCCGGGCCAAGTGGAACGGGATCACGCCGGGCGTCCCGGTCGGCTGGCGCAACTACGAGCAGCTCGTGCGGGACCCGGACATGCTCGCCGCGGCCCGGCACACGCTGGTGCTGACCGCGCTGTTCGTGCCGTCCTCGGTCGTGCTCGGCATCGTCATCGCGATCGCGCTCAACCAGCGGATCCGGCTGATCGGCTTCTACCGCACCTGCATCTTCGTGCCCTACGTGGCGTCGGCGGCGGCGACCGGCATCCTGGCCGGCTTCGTCTTCAACCCGCAGTTCGGCGCGGCCAACGACGTGCTGCGGCACCTCGGGATCCCGGCCCAGCAGTTCCTGGAGGGCCCGCACGAGGCGCTCTACGTGGTCGTGCTGATCGCGCTCTGGGGCGAGGTCGGCTTCACCACGGTCGTCTACCTGGCCGCGCTGCAGGACATCCCCCGCGAGCTGGTCGAGGCGGCGGTCATGGACGGCGCCGGGCGCTTCCGCGTCTTCCGGCACATCACTCTGCCCGAGCTGCGGCCGGTCACCGTCTTCGCCGCGGTCTGGCAGACGATCACGGCGATGCAGCTGTTCGACCTGATCTACACCACCACCCGCGGCGGGCCGCTCAACACCACCCAGACGATCGTCTACTACATCTATGAGCTCGCTTTCCAGACCCAGAGGCTCGGGTACGGCGCGGCCGCCGCGTACCTGCTCTTCGTGGTGACGCTCATCCTGACGCTGGCCGTCATCTGGTACGGCCGGCGGCGCGGATCGGAGGTCTTCTGATGACCCGTCGCTGGAAGCTGCCGTTCTCGGCCTGGCATCTGCTGCTCATGCCGCTCGCGCTGATCTTCGTGCTGCCACTGGTCCAGATGGTGCTCACCTCGTTCATGAGCACGGCCGAGATCAACCAGTTCCCGCCCAAACTGATCCCGTCCTCTTTGCATCTCGAGGGGTACCGGGCTCTGCTGACCCAGACCCCGGTGATCCGCTGGTTCGGCAACACCGTGCTGGTCTCGACCGTATCGGTGGTCTCGCACCTGATCCTGTGCTCCGCCGCCGGCTACGGCTTCGCCCGGCTCAAGTTCGCCGGTCGCGGCCTCGCCTTCCTGGTCATCATCGCGACCGTGATGATCCCGCTCCAGCTGCTGATGATCCCGACATACCTGATGTTCGCCCGCATCGGCATCGTCGACACCCTCGCGGCGGCCTTCGTACCGTGGCTGGCCTCGGCGTTCGGCATCTTCCTGATGAGGCAGTTCTTCCTGTCGCTGCCGGTCGAACTGGAGGAGGCGGCCCTGATCGACGGCTGCGGCACCTGGCGCACGTTCCGCAGCATCGTGCTGCCGCTGGCCCGCCCGGCCCTGGCGACGCTGGCCATCTTCACGCTGCTGTCCAGCTGGAACGATCTGCTGTGGCCACTGGTCGCCATCTCCGACGACAGCAAGTTCACCCTGCAGGTCGGCCTGGCGAATTTCCAGGGCACCCGGCGTACGGAGTGGGCCCAGCTGATGGCCGGCAACGTGATCGCGACCGCGCCCCTGATCCTGGCCTTCCTCTTCGCCCAGAAAAGGTTCATCGCGACGATGTCGTTCACCGGCCTGAAGGGCTGACCCGTCCGTCAGAGTTGCCCGACCGGGCCGGATCCGTCGAGGGGCGGACCCGGCCCGATCCCCCCGGCCCGATCCCCCAGCACGATTTCCCAGTACGGCATCACCACGGCCGCCCGATCCGGCTCGTTGTCGCCGGGTCCGGCAGACCGACCACGTCACCCATGGTCTCGACGGACGCGAGCGCCTCGGCCTGCCAGCCCGCGATCGCGTCCGGGCTGAGCAACTCCGGGTTCTCGACCACCGGTGTCATCATCTGGGCCAGCGCCTCGCCGAAGGCGTACGAGCGGGCCGCTTCGGACCACCGGATCCGGCCCGCCCGGATCTCACCGGCGAGTTCCCGGACGGCGTCGTCCTGAGCGGAGGCGGCCAGGCGGCGAAGGAAGTCACGCTCCACCCGCGCGGCGGCCTCGTCGAACGAGATCTCTTCCGGCATCTCAGGCTCCCGGGAAACGGTACGGCGTGGCCGGGAACGGAAGGACGCTGGGCGGCTTCCGGATCAGTTGCTTGCCGGTGTTCTCGATGATGGTCACCGAGTTGACGAACCGCTGCAGCATCGTCAGTGTCTCGTCCATGATCGCGGCGGCCGACTCGTAGGCCTTCCAGGCCCGCCAGGCGTACCACCCGGCCGTCCCGCCCCCGGCGATCGCACCGATGATCGTCTCGGACGTCGCGGCCCCGGCGCCGATCGCCACGCCGATCGCCACACAGGCGTCCAGCGCGTCTCCGAGCAGGTCTCCGGCCAGGTCGAACTGGGTCCAGGCAGCCTTCGCGGCCTCGTGGTACGCCTGACCGGTGTACTCGTACATCGCGACGCTGTTGAAGGTGGCGGCGTCCAGTTGGAGCAGGTACAGCTCGCAACCGTCGGCGGCGTTGCCGGTCCACACGGTCGGCACGTGTTCGGCGTGCGTGACGAGGTTGCCGGCGATCCTTCGCACCGCGTTCGCGGCCTGGAACCACACGGTTCCGCAGTCGTAGAGGGCATTCCAGTCGCCACTGATGTCCTTCAGGAAGAACTCGAAGATGTCCTTGTGGAACACCGCCTGCACGACGGAGCGGACGATGGCGCTCGGGCTCAACGTGTCGGTCAGCACGTTGAACTTGGACCGGAAGTCCGGATGGTCGAACGCCAGACTCGCGTGGAGGGCGTCCTCCGGCTCGGCGAGGTCCGCGAAGCTCGCCGGCGGGGGCGTGACGGGAGTCGGCCCGACGAAGCCCGGAGGAACGCCCGGTCTGCTGGTGAACATGTCGGGCAGCCGCACACGGGCGTACGTCTCGTCCATCGCGGCGGCGGCCGACCGGTCGGTGTGGCCGTACATCTTGGCCGCCGCTCTGACCCCGTTGGCCGTCTCGCCCGCCTGGACGGAGATCTGCCGGGCCGCCCACTGACCCCAGGGGTAGGCCCGCTCGTGCAGCCCCATCAGGGTCTGGATCATGCCCTCGCCGAGCGACGGCAGATCGGCGTTGATCCGGATGTGCCGCTCGACCAGGCCGGCATCGATGGACGCGCGCTCCAAGGCGTCGCCCAGCCGTCCCATGCCGTCTTGGTGTACACGCAGCGCCATCGCATCCCTCGGGTGTCCGATCCGTCCTTGGCCGAACGAGGATCTCAATGCCTCCTTGCCACCACCCTTGCCAAACCGCGGTATCCGCCGCCTGCCCCGGCCGGCCCGAGACGGCAAGGGTTTTGGCAAGTACGTCGCCCTAGAGTCGCCGCAATTGCCACCGGCAAGTGGGTCGACCCGGAGTCGATCGAGTCGACCGGCACCGCCTGAGGGGAGTCTTCGATGCGTACCGGAGTCAGGAACACCGCGATCGCGACGGCCGCCGCGCTGATCCTGAGCATGGCCGCCGCGCCACCGGCCCAGGCGGCCTACTCCTTCGAGTGGGACGAGGCTGTCAAGGTCACCACCGGTTTCCCCAGCAGCGGCGTGCACTGCGGCGTCGCCTACACCGGCACGAGCGGCGCCGGGGTCTGTTTCGAGCCCTCCGGCGACAAGATCTGGGTGTACGACCGGGCGCAGGACAGCGCCTCGGCGGTCGCCCGCTGGTACACCGACTACGGCCGCTGGGGCACCTGCCGCAACGCACACGGATACGGCACGTGGGCGGTGTGCGACAAGAACTTCGCGGAAGGCCACACCATCTACTTCCGGGCCTCCCAGTACGACGGCGACGCCAACCCGCCGGCGTACGTCGGCGGCGAGAGCGCGCTGGACTCCAGCGGCACCTGAGCGCCCGGCCCCGGCACATCCCTCAGACGAGGCTGCGCAGCCGCTCCCGCACCTCCTCGCTCATCGGGTCACCGAGCTCGGCGAGGATGTCGTGGGCGGCCTGCCAGTGCCGACGGGCCTGATCGCGGTCCCCGCCGAGCAGCGCCGCGTGCCCGAGCGCGTCATGGGCCCGGGCCTCGCCGAACCGGTGGCCGGCCTGCCGGGAGACCGAGAGAGCCCGCTCGGCGCAGCCGGCCGCGTCGGACAGCCGGCCCAGCATCCGGTACGCGTCGCTGAGGTCGCTGAGCCCGTCGCCCTGGCCGTACCGGTTGCCGGTCTCGTGGAAGACGTCTATCGCTCGCCGCTGGTATGGCACCGCCTCGGCGGGCCGGCCGAGGCGGACCAGGACCGACCCGATGCCGGACAGCGCGGAGGCCTCGATCAGGGGATGACCGATCTCCTGACAGATCGCCAGCGCCTCCCGTGCGCAGGACATGCCTTCCTCCAGGCTGCCCATTTCCTCATGGGACTTGCTCAGGTTGTACAGGATCGCGGCCTCGGATCGGCGGTCGCCGAGTCGGCGTTTGACGATCAGCGCCTCACGCAGGCACGCGTTCCCCGCCGCGGGCTGACCGGCGACACCGTAGCCGGCGGCCAGGTGGTTGAGGACCCACGCCAGCGCGTTGTCATCGGCCAGCCGGCGGGCGGCGGCCACGGCGATCTCGTGGGTGCCGATCCAGTCGGCCGAATAGCCGCGAAGGCTGAGCAGGTCCCACAGTTCGACGGTCAGCTTCCAGACGATGTCGTCCATCCCGGCGGACGCGGCCAGGCGCACGGCCGCCACGAGATTGGCGCGCTCGGTCTCCATCCAGGCGAGCGCTTCATCGTGCGAGCCGAACTCCGGAACGGCGAACCCGGCGGCCGGCAGCTCGACATGGGTTCGCAAGGGGCCGGCCATCCGGGCCGCCACCGCGGTGGCGTAGAGGTACCAGGTCAGCAGGGCCCGCAGAGCGTCCGCCCGCTGGTCCGGCGTCTCGTCGGCCACCACGCATTCGGCGGCGTACAGACGCACCAGGTCGTGCATCCGATAGCGGCCCGGACCGGTGGTCTGGACCAGGTGGACGTCCAGCAGGGTGTCGAGGTCGGCGGCCCGGGCATCCGGCCCGGCCAGACTGAGCGCGGCCGCGGCCGCGAAGTCGCCGGCCGGATGCAGGCCCAGCCGGCGGAACAGCCGGGCCCCGGCCGGGCTCAGCGCGTGGTAGGACCAGGACAGAATGCCGCGAACCGTGGCGGCGGGATCTCCGGGTACGCCCATCGCGTCGAGCCGGCGGGTCTCGTCGGCCAGCTCGGCCGCGACGTCCGACAGCGGCGTGGCGGGGTGCCGGGCCACGCGTTCCGCGACGATCCGCACGGCCAGGGGCAGGCCACCGCAGAGGCGTACGAGCTCCGCGGCGCCCTCCGGATCCGTGGCCGGCCGTTGGTCCTGCAGTACCCGCTCGAACAGCAGGAAGGCGTCCTCGTGCGGCAAGTAGTCGAGGAACAGGCGGCGGGCGCCGTCCCGCGCCACCAGACCGGACAGGTCGTCCCGGCTGGTGACCAGCACGACGGTGCTGCCGGTGCCGGGAAGCAGCGGGCGGACCTGCTCGGCCGAGCGGGCGTTGTCCAGCAGCACCAGCATCCGCCGGCCGGCCAGCATGGTGCGGTACACGGCGGACAACTCGCCGACCGACTGGGTCGCGCCGGCCGGCTGATAGCCCATGGCCCGCAGGAATCCGCTCAGCGCCTCCTCGGGCGTCACCGGGGCGGCCGGGTCGTAGCCGCGCAGGTTCACGTACAGCTGTCCGTCCGGGAACCGGTCGGCCACCTCGTGCGCCCAGTGAACCGCGACCGAGGTCTTGCCGACACCCGGACTGCCGGCGATCGCCGAAATGATCATCGGGCCGGGTCGGGTGGTCTGGCCGGGCAGCAGCTGGTCGAGCAGTTTGAGCGTGTCCTCCCGGCCGGTGAACCAGGTCAGCGCGGGCGGCAGTTGGGCCGGCACGCCCGCGCGGCGGCCCGGGCTCAACTCGGGATCGCGGCGAAGGATGGCGACGTAACGATCGTGCAGCTCACGGCCGGGCTCGACGCCCAGGTCCTGATCGAGGCGCTCGCGGAGACGCTGATACGTGGTCAACGCCTCCGCCTGGCGGCCCGCACGGTACTGGGCGAGCATCAGGTGGCCGGCCAGACGTTCGTGGTGCGGATATTCCGCGCACCACTGGGTGAGTTCGCCGATCAGGCCGTTCGGATCGGTCTCGGCCAACTGCTCCATCGTGGAGACCCGCAGCTCGGTGAGTTCTCCGCCGACCCGTTCCCGGAGGCGATCCGACGCGATGTCGGCGAGCAACGGGCCCCGCCAGAGGTCGAGGGCCCGGCGCAGCAGGGTGACGCGGTCACCGGTCGACGCCTGCCGAACCAGGGCGCGGAACACGTGGGCGTCGACGCGTCGCCGGTCGGCCTCGACGAGATAGCCGGCCGGGTGGGTGATCAGGCGGATTCCGGCCCGGCCGGTGCCGTCCGGGTCGAGGCGGGCCCGCAGCCGTGACATGTGGGCGTGCAGACTCGCGCGCGCGGTGTCCGGCGGCTCACCGTCCCACAGCAGGTCGATGAGCCGGTCGAGCGGAACGACGGCTCCGGCGTCGAGGAGCAGCACCGCGAGCATCCGCCGCGTCATTCGCCGGCCGAGCTCGACGGGCCCGTGGTCGTCGACCACCTCGAAGCGCCCGAGCAGCCGGAAATCCATGACTGGTAACGCTATCAATAGGTACACATAGGTGGTTCATCGCCACGATGTCATTCACGGGTCCCCAGGGCTGACGGCGTCCTCGGGGGCGCCGAGGGGGCGCCGAGGGGGCGCCGAGGGGGCCCGGCCCGACCTTCGTCGAGGCAATGCCGGAAGGTAGAGACATGAGAGCTCTCCTCACCTCGTCCGGGATCAGGAACCGCAGCATCCACGACGCGCTGGTCGGTCTGCTCGGCAAGCCGGTCGCCGAATCCAGCGCCCTCGTCATCCCGACCGCCATCTACCCCTTCCCCGGCGGAGCGGGCGGGGCGTGGCGGGCGGTCAGCGGCCGGAGTCCCTCACCACTGGCCGGGCTGGGCTGGAAATCGCTGGGCATCCTGGAGCTGACGGCGCTGCCCCACATCGACGAGGCGGCCTGGGTCCCTACCCTGCGTGACACCGACGCGCTGCTCGTCTGGGGCGGCGACCCGCTGTTCCTCGCCGACTGGATGTGGCGGTCCGGCCTGAGCGCCCTGCTGCCGACGCTGCGCCCCGAGGCGGTCTACGTGGGCGTGAGCGCCGGAAGCATGGCCGTCACGTCGACCTTCGCCGAGACCTACGTCGACCCGCCGCGCGGCCACGACGGCCGCCCGGTCACCTTCGCCACGCCCGAGGGCGACGTCGACCGGTTCCTGGTCGCGGGAAAGGGCGCGGGCCTGGTCGACTTCGCGGTGATCCCGCACCTTCAGAACCCGGACCACCCCGACGCCTCCCTGGCCAACGCCGAGAAGTGGGCGTCCTGGATCCCCGCCCCGACCTACGCGATCGACGACGAGACCGCCATCAGCGTCGTCGACGGCAACCCCGAGGTCGTCTCCGAGGGCCGGTGGAAACTCTTCCAGCCCGCGAGTTAGAGGTCGGCCGGCGTCGCCTGGGCCGCCGTTCCGCCCGCGGCCCGGGTGCTCAAGGAGCCCGCCACCGCCGCCCAGCGCACCGATTCCTCGATCGAACGCCCACCCAGCCGCGCCGCGAGGAAGCCGGCGTTGAAGCTGTCCCCCGCGCCGATCGTGTCGACCACCTCGACCGCGAGGCCGGCCGCCGCACACTCGCCGCCGTCCCACCAGGCCCGCGCGCCCCGCTCGCCGTCCTTCATGACCACCGTCGTGCCCAGGCTCCTCGCGGCCTCCTCCGGGGTCGACGCTCCGGTGATCGCGAGCAGCTCGGCCGCGTTGGGCAGGAACACGTCGGTCCGGGCCAGGATCTCGGCGATCGATGACCACTTCTCGGACGGGTCCCAGTTGGTGTCCAGCGACGTGGTCACGCCGAGCCGGTGCGCCCTCTCGAAGACCCCGGCCAGGCCGTCCGCCAACTCTTGCTGCAGATACAGCGACGAGACGTGTACGTGCCGGGTCCGCCCCAGCAAGTCGTCGCCGATGTCGGCCGGCCTCAGGAGCGGGATCGTCCCGAGCAGGGTCAGGATGGCCCGGCCCTCGCCGCCCTCCGGCGTCAGGATCACGCTGAGTCCCGTCGGCGCGCCCCGCGACTCCGCCTCCAGCAGCGTCACACCCCGTCCGGCGAGCTCCGAGCGCACCACCCGGCCGAAGACGTCGTCGCCGACCGCGGCGAGCATGGCCGTGCGCAGGCCGAGCCGGGCGCACCCCGCCGCGGTGATCGACCCGGAGCCGCCGAGCACCAGGTCGGCCCCGGTCAGCAGCTGTTCGACCTGCCCGAACCGGGGCTGCACGTCGCCTCTCAGCACCAGGTCGGGGTTGGCGTCGCCCACCACCAGCACGTCGAACAAGGCCGCTCCCTCGATGTCCATATGAACAACTCGCGAGCACCATACGCTCAAGAACGCCCCGGGGCATATGCGCGAACGCGCAGTGCGCAAGGTTGGCGGCGCGTTCTGTTCAGGTTGCCTACCTGGTCGTCATGACCAGGTAGCCGCGACCTGCGAGCGGTGCTCGACCAGCCATTCCTCCAGCGGCTTCAGCCGGGGGTTGATGGTGCGGACGAGGTCGATGTCGCGGTGGCCGACGAACGAGTCGGCGGCCTCGGCGTAGAACTGGTACATGTTGCCCAGCTCGTCGGCCATCGGGAAACCGGCCGCGCGCAGCTGGTCGTGGGTCACCGGCCGATAGTCGACCGGCTCGCCGAACACCTTCGTGAACAGCGCCGCCAGCTCGCGTCCGGTGTAGTGGGCGCCGGCCAGCCCGACGGTGCGGCCCACGAACCGCGGTCCGGCCCGGAAGATTCCGTACGCCGTACGCCCGATGTCCTCCGAAGCGACGAGCGCCATGACGCTGTCTCCCATCGGCATGCTGAGCACGAGCCGCCCGTTCTCGTCGCGCTGCGGCCCCTGCCCGGCCAGGAACGCCTCGTAGTAGAAGGTCGTCTCCAGGAACGTGGTCGGCACACCGGCCGCGACGAAATACGCGTTCGCCTCCCCCTTGGCGTCGAAATGCGGCACCTTGTAGCCGCCGCCGAGGGTCGGCAACTCGCTCCCGAGGTGCTCGAAGTGGGGCCGCGTGTCCTCCAGCGTCGACCACACCACATGCTTGAGCCGGGCCTCCTTGGCCGCCCGGGCGGCGGTGGCCGCCTGGTCGAGCTCCATCTGGGCCCGGCTGCGCGCCGCCTCCTCCTCGGGGGTCCGCTGCACCCAGAAGTTGGTGACCACGTACGCCCCGTACGCGCCATCGAACGCCCGCCGGATGCTCGCCGGGTCGTCCAGATCGGCCGGGACGACCTCGGCCCCGCGGGCCGCCAGTTCCTTGGCCTTCGGCGATCCGGCGTCCCGGGTGAGCGCTCGCAGCGCGAACGGACCGTCCGGGTCGTCAAGGATCGCCCGCGCCAGCCCACCGCCCTGCGATCCGGTCGAACCCACCACGGCAATGATCTTCTTGTCGGTCATGACCCGAGCCTGGCCCGCGCAGCCGGTCCCCGCCGCACCATGTCATGGCTATCCAGGTCGTGGCTATCCACGGCATGGTGTGGCAGGACGCCGGCGGCGAGGGACGATCGGATGATGCAGCGCAACGACGAACTCGGTGACTTCCTGCGGGCCCGCCGCGCGGCGCTGACACCGGCCGGCACCGGAGTCCCGACCGACGGCAAGCCGCGTCGCGTGCCCGGCCTGCGCCGCGAGGAGGTGGCGCTGCTCGCCGGCGTGAGCGCGACCTACTACACGCGCCTCGAGCAGGGCGAAAGCCACCAGATGTCCGACTCCGTGCTCGAGGCCATCGCCAACGCGCTCCGCCTCGACGACAGCGAGCGCCTGCATCTGCGCCGCCTGGCCTGGCCGGCCCAGGCGGTCCGGCGAGACGCCGGCCCGGAGACCGTACGGCCGTCCCTGCTCGCGGTGGCCGAGAACACACCCGACCAGGTCGCCTACGTCCTGGGCCGCCACCTCGACGTGCTGGGCGGCAACCGCCTCGCGTACGCGCTCCACGGCCTGCGCCCCGGCCAGCGGGTCAACATGGTGCACCACCTGTTCCTCGAGCCCGCGATGCGCGACCTGTTCGTCGACTGGGAGACCGAGGCCCGTCAGGCCACGGCGTACCTGCGGATGGCAACCGGTGACCACCCCGACGACCCCAAGCTGGCCGAGGTGATCGGCGAGCTCAGCATCCGCAGCCCGGAGTTCGCCCGCCTCTGGGCCACCCACCTGGTCGCCGAGTGCACGCACGGCGTCCGCGAGTACGACCACCCGCTGGTCGGGCCGCTCACCCTGGTCGAGGAGAGCCTGCGTGTCCCCGACGACCCCGGCCAGCGGATGATCTTCCTCGGCGGGGCTCCCGGCACCGACACGGCCGAGCGGCTCCGACTGCTCGACTCGTTGGTCTCATAGGGCTCGACTCGTCGGTCTCACAGGGCTCGACTCGTTGGGCTCACAGGGCTGACTCGTTGGGCTCACAGGGCCGGAGCAGTTCCCACCGCGAGAAGGTGGGCGCTGACCGCGACCAGTTCCGGTTCCGAGCTGTAGACCCGGGCCAGCTGCAGCGCGGCCTCGAACACCACCTGCTCGTTCTCGCCGCCGACGGCCGCCTCGGCCGCGGGCCAGGCCGGGCCCTCGACGCCGTGGATCGTCACGTTCGCGAGGCCGGCGTCCCGGCACTCCTCGATCAGCTCCGGCACCCGGTGGAAGTAGGCCTGGGTGAAGCCGATCGACGGATCGTTCTCGCCCGTCGACTTGAGCCGCACGGCCTCCGCGAGTAGGCGCTCGTCGAACCGCGCCGTCGCGGCGAAGTCGATCGGCCCGGCGAAGCGCGCGATCGCCGCCGCCACGACCGGCCCGCCCGGCCGGGTGACCCGGATCGCCTCGCGCAGCGCCCGTACCCGGTCAGCCCGCTGGTGAAGGTGGTAGAGCGGGCCGAGAAGCAGCGTCGCGTCCTGCGCGGCGTCCGGCTCGGGCAACGACCGGGCGTCACCGACCACCGCGTCGATCGGCGGATCGCCGGCCCGGGCCTGCTCGACGTGGGCCGGGACGATGTCCACCAGCCTGACCCGGTAACCGGCGGCCAGCAGCTCGCGGGCGTAAGCGCCCGGTCCGCCACCCACGTCGAGCACCTCGGCCGGTGCGGCCGGCAGGACCTCGTGGAGCAGTTCCAGGGTACGGATGCGCTCGAGCCGGCCCTGCGGGCGTCTGTCCAGCCGGGCGGCTTCCTCGTACCGGTGCTCGTAGTAGCTGACGATCTCGGCGGTCACGCGGTCCATGCCGAGATCATCCCGGTTGCCGGTGCCGCCCGGCCATCGATTTACCTGCGCCAGACGTCGAGCACGAACCACTCGTCCTCGTGGTGCACGACGGGGGTCAGCCCCGGGCGCTCGCCCACCGCCGAGTGCGCGTTGAAGCCGTCGTAGTTGCCGCTGTTCTCCCGGTCGCGAAAGTGCACCGACACCAGGTCACCGCCCGCTTCGAGCCGCTCCAGCAGGCCGTCGACCGTCGCCGTCAGGTCGCCGGCCGACAGGTAGTAGAGCAGGTCACCGATCACGATCAGGTCGAACGTGCCGGACGGCATCTCGGCCGGCAGGGTCGCCCGCACGAACGCGACGTTCGGCAGGTCCCGCACGATCTCCCGCCCCTGCACGACCGCCGACTCGATGGCGTCGGTCGCCAGAACCTCGTCACAGTGAGGCGCCAGAAGCCGGGTGAGCAGGCCGATCGACGCGCCCGGCTCGTAACATCGCCGGTAGCGTTCGCGGGGAAGGCTGGCCACGGTCACGGCGTACTTGCGCCGGTCGTGCCACTTCGTGGCCAGATCCCACGGGTCGTCCTTGGCCATGTAGAGCCCGTCGAAGTAGTCGAGGGACACCGACGCGGCCGGCGGCTGTGCATCACCTTGAACTCGTGTCACGGCCGAGATGTTAGCTGAGCGCCGGACGCAACTCCTTGGCGAAGAAGTCGAGGAAGCCGTCCGGGTCCGGCCCGGCATTCATGAACACCAGGTGGTCGAAGCCGGCGTCGGCGTACTCGCGGAACGCCGTCACGTACGGCCCGGCATCGGGGCCATGGGCGAACTGCTCGGCGACGTCCTCCGGGCGGATCAGCTCCGAGGCGGCCTCGAAGTTGGCCGGGTTCGGCAGCTCCGACATGACCCGCCAGCCGGTGAGCGCCCAGCGCGACGTCTTGTGCGCGGCCTCGATCGCGTCCGGCCCCCAGGCCACGGGGATCTCGGCGTACTTCGGCCCCCGGCCGCCCTTCGCGGCATAGGCCTCGACCAGATCCTTGCGCGGCTCGGTCGCGAACAGGCCACCCCCACGGGTCGCCGCCAGCTCGGCCGCATCCTTCCCACCGGCCGCGACCGCGATCACCGGCAGCCGCTCCGGCAGATCGAAGACCCGGGCGTCCTCCAGCTGCAGGTGCTTCCCCTCGTACGACTGGTAGCCGCCCTGCCAGAGCAGATTGATGATGTCGAGCGCCTCCACGAGTCGCTCGTGCCGCCCGCGTACGCTCGGAAAACCTTGACCCACCACATGCTCGTTGAGCCTCTCACCCGCACCCACGCCGAGCGTGAAGCGATCATCGGAGATGATCGCGAGCGTCGCGGCGGCCTGAGCGACGATGGCCGGGTGGTAGCGCACGGACGGGCAGGTCACGCCGGTCGCCAGCCTGAGCTTTTCGGTACGCGCGGCCACCGCGCCGAGCACGGTCCAGGCGTACGGCGAGTGCCCCTGCACGTCCAGCCAGGGGTGAAAGTGATCACTGATCTCCACAAAGTCGAAGCCGGCCTCCTCGGCCCGCACCGCCTGGCGAATCAGCTCCCGCGGGCCGAAGCCCTCGGCCATCAGCTTGTATCCGATCTGCATGCGTGCTGCGTGCCCGGCCCCGCGGCGGTCAAACCCCACCGCTGTGCCTCGTGCGCGGGCGGGTCAGAAGGTGATGACGATGGCTACGCCCGGCGGCCGCTTGAGGTGAAACGTTCGGGCGAACCAGCCACCTATGCGGGCGGTGACGTAGCGGCTCTCCATCAGTCGCCGGGCGGCTTCCGTTTCGGAGGGGGGAAGCAGGGTGGCGGTGGCCCGCTGGGGGCGGGCGCCGGGGGCGACCTTGCCGCGGATGTCGCAGGGAGTCACCTCGACCTGGGGGTTGTTGCGGATCCGCTTGACCTTCCAGGCGTCGGCGGCTGACACCGTGGTCACGGTGCTGCCTTCGGCTACGTGCCAGACGGGGGTGGGGACCGGGGTGCCGTCCTTGCGGTAGGTGGTGAGGCGGATCTGTTTGCTGGCGGCGATCTCCGCGGGAACGGTCATGGGACGAGCCTCCGGTTCGGCCGGTCGCTGGATGTGATGCGGCCCCGTCGGCCGGCCAGGACGTCACGGACAAACCCTACTGGATCAACTTGTCCATGGTGGCGTGGGCGCTCGCCACCTCGGCTCCGACCACTCCGGACGGTACCGACGACTGGGGCAGGCCGCCCATCACCACGGCGTAGGACAGGTACAGGTTGTTGTCGTACGCCACCAGGTGCGGCCCGGTCGCGTCCTCGTAGGTGTAGGCGTCCTGCCCGAGCCCGCTCACCGTGCTGAGCTGGGTCTGCTTCTCCTCGACCCCGCGCAGCCCCTGGTAGTAGGGGGCCACCGACGCGCCGTTGGTCGCCAGCTGGATCGACACCTCGACGGGGATCGGCACGGAAGTGCCGAACTGGAGCGTGCACGACCGGGTGGCCACGGAGGTGCCGCCGACGCCGGGCGCCGTCCGGCGCGACTTCAGCGGCCCGAGCACCGCCGCCAGCGCGTTCGGATCGACCCGGCCGCAGAGGTCGCCGGTCGCCCGGTAGACGCGAGGTTTCGAAGGGGCCGGGGAGGGGGAGGAACTGCACGCGGACAACGCCAGCAGCGCCGTCATCCCGACGACATGGACGAGCTTCACCGGGGCATCGTAGAACAGGAAGCTGGGAGCGCTCCCAGAGGAGACGGAAGATGAAACAAGTAGCCGATCTGTTCGACCCCGAGCCCGCACAGTGGGGCCTGCGGGGCGACCCCTGGGTCTGGCGGGCCCTGCGCGATCATCTGGGCGAGTCGTACCTGCCGCCGTCGCTCGCCGAGGTCGAAGCGATGCTCTACACCGCGTTCAACCGGCTCGTCGCCGTCGACCTGGCCACCGAGACCAACCCGGCGATCTACCGGGAGCAGTTCGCGCACGGCGGCATGTCCAGCGGCCAGGTCCACCTCGAGACCTGGCGCGCCGTGCTGCTGCCTCTTCTTCTGGACCGAGCCGAAAGCATCCTTTGAGAAGCATGTTCAGCGCGCATTCAACCGGCGGCGAGGTGGCGCACAGCGGACCGCGGTATCTGTGCGGAATGAACAAAGTGACCGGCCACGTCGTGCTCACCTTCGACGGTGGGCCACATCCCGACGACACCCCGAAACTGCTCGCCCTGCTCGCCCGTCTGGGCGGGGTGCGGGCCACGTTCTTCCTGCTCGGCCTGGCGGCCGAGCACCATCCGGCGATCGCCGGGGCGATCACCGGCGGGGGCCACGAGATCGCCGTCCTCGGCTACCGGCTTCCGGACGTACGCGGTGAGCTCGCGCAAGCCGTCACGTCGATAAACGCGGCGACCGGCATCGTGCCGTACTGGTGCCGCCCGCACCGCGACGCCCGCGAGCTGGGCCTGCGTCCGGTGCGCGCGAGCTGCCCGGGCCGCGACGAGCTGCCGGACGCCACCGCCGACTCGGTCTACCGCAGCGTGCTGCGGCGCCTCGACGACGGCGCCCAGATCGTGCTGCACCACGGCCCGGCCGCCCGGTCGGCGCTGCCCGCCCTGCTCACCACGTGCCGCGCGCGAGGTCTGCGGGTAGGTCCGCTCACCGGCACGGCAGCAGCGGGCAGAATCAGGGGATGAGCTTCGCGGAAGATGTGCAGACCCGTTTCGCCGCCCACGTGACCGGCATCAAGCGGCTGGGCGTGGCCTTCTCGGGCGGGGTCGACTCGTCCGTGCTGCTCGCGCTGGCCGCCCGGGCCCTCCGACCGTCTGACGCGGTCGCGATCCTGGGCGTCTCCCCGAGTCTGGCCGCCGCCGAGCGCACCGCCGCCCACCAGGTCGCGGCCACGATCGGCGCCCCGGTCGTCGAGGTCGAGACCCACGAGATGGAACGGCCCGGCTACCGCGCCAACGGGCCCGACCGCTGCTTCCACTGCAAGGACGAACTCTTCACGGTCATCGATGATCGGATCGTCGCCGACCAGGGCCTCGACGCCGTCGCGTACGGGGAGAACGCCGATGATGCCCGCCGGCCGGACCGGCCGGGTTCCCGCGCCGCCGCCGCGCACCGTGTCCTCACCCCGCTGGCCGACCTCGGCCTGACGAAGGCCGACGTCCGCCGCCTGGCCCACGACTTCGGGCTCCCGAGCGCCGACAAACCGGCCGCTCCCTGCCTGGCCTCGCGGATCCCCCACTTCACGGAGGTCGACCCGGTCAAGCTCGCCCAGATCGAGCGGGCCGAGGCCGGCCTGCGCGCCCTCGGCTTCGGCGACCTGCGGGTCCGCCACCACGGCCCGGTCGCCCGCATCGAACTCCCGGTCGACGACCTCGTCCGCGCGGTCACCGATCCCCTGCGCGACCGGGTCCGTGCCGTCGTCGTGGAGGCCGGCTTCCGCTACGCGGCCGTGGACGTGGCCGGCGTCCAGTCCGGCGCCTTCACGCTGTCGCTGGTCCCCGCCCGTGCCTGATTTCGAGCTGGACCTCGACCGCACCGCCCGCCGGGGCTACCCCGAAGCCATCTTCTGCCCGGGCAAAACCCCGGGCCAGGTGGCGGCGATCGCCGCCGAGGTCCGGTCCCGGCCCGATGTGGTCACGCTGTTCACCCGCGTACGCGCGGAGCACGTCACCGCTGTCCGGGGCGTCCTGCCGGACGCTCACCACGACGAGCCGGCCGCGCTGATGGCCTGGCCCCCGGCGCCGCCCGCCCCGACCGGCGGCCCAGTCCTGGTCCTGGCCGCCGGCACGTCCGACCTGCCGGTGGCCCGCGAGGCGCTGCTGACCGCCCGTTACCTGGGCCGCGCCGCCGACCTGATCGCCGACGTGGGCGTGGCCGGCCTCCACCGGGTGCTGAGCCGCCTGGACCGCCTCCGTGCGGCCCACGCCATCGTGGTCGCGGCCGGCATGGACGGCGCCCTGCCCAGCGTCGTAGCGGGCCTGGTCGAGGCCCCGGTCGTGGCCGTGCCCACGTCGGTCGGCTACGGCGCGGCGTTCGGCGGCCTGGCCCCGCTGCTGTCGATGCTGAACGCCTGCGCACCCGGCGTAGCGGTGGTGAACATCGACAACGGCTACGGCGCCGGCCACCTGGCCGCCCAGATCACGGCCCCGCGCCGATGAGCAAGCCGGGACGGTTCCGGTGGGTATGAAGCGCCGGCGTGGCTTTTCCGCCAGGCCGGCGGGCGGTGGATGTCGAATGCTCAGGCGAATCAGTTGGCGGGCCGGCCGAACCAGCGGGTGAGGTGGTCGTCCAGGTCCTGCTGATCGTCGCCGGCCCAGGCCACGTGGCCGTCCGGGCGTAGCAGGACGCACGGAACATCCAGTGCCACCGTGGAGTCCCCGAGGTAATCGACCCGGTCGGACCAGCCGCCCGCGCTCAGCCGCCCGGTGCGGTCCAGCACCAGCCCCCGGCCGCGATGGAGCCGGTCGTAGAGGCGCCCCCCGGCCACGTCCAGGTCGGGCAGGCGGCGGCCCAGGAGGCCTGGCGCGCCGGGGCCCGCGCCGAAGTCGTAGCGCACGCCGATCGCGG
>DASWRZ010000330.1:0-7243 GCA_036402935.1 Actinoplanes sp. | reverse complement strand
CGACGGCCTTGCGCTCAGTCATCATTCTCCCTAGCTGGGGCGAGTCGCGGCGGGCCGCCGGGGCGTGGGACAGCAGCCGCCGGGGCAGTCGTCCCAGACCGGGAGCGTACCGAGCCGCGCCCGGGCACGACCGGCGGTGCGCTCCTCGACCAGCTCGCGCACCATCGTGACGAACCGCGGGTCGGTGCCGGGCGTGGCCGCACGGGCGTAGCCCAGTCCGAGCGACCGCGCGGTCTCGGCGGCCTCGTTGTCGAGGTCCCAGACCACTTCGAGGTGGTCGGAGACGAATCCGATCGGGCTGATCACCACGTCGGTGACGCCCTTGTCGGCCAGCACCCGCAGGTGGTCGTTGACGTCGGGTTCGAGCCACGGCACCTGCGGCGGGCCGGAGCGGCTCTGCCAGACCAGGTCCCAGGCGAGGCCGGGTGCGGCGCCGGCGTGGACCAGGGCGGCCGTCTCGTTGAGCTGAGCGGTGTAACGACCACCGTGCGGCCCCGCGGTCTCGGCCATCGAGACCGGGACGGAGTGGGCGGTGAAGACGATCCGGGTGGTCTCACGACGGTCGCCGGACAGTTCGGAGAGAGCGGCCTGGACCGCCGACACGTGCGGCCCGACGAACCCCGGATGGTCGTGGAACTGCCGCAACTTGGTGACGAGAGGCGCCCGGGGCCCGACGAAGGCGCGGGCCCGGGCGATGTCCTCCCAGTACTGTCCGCATGACGAATAGCCGCCATAGGCGCTGGTGGCGAACCCGAGCGCATGCGTCACGCCGTCGTCGCGCATCTGCGCCACGGTGTCCTCGAGCATGGGCTGCCAGTTACGGTTGCCCCAATATGCCGGAAAGGCGAGGCCGTGGGCGGAGAATTCGGATTCCACCGCGGCGAGCAACCGCCGGCATTGCTCGTTGATCGGCGACACGCCGCCGAAATGCATGTAGTGCTCGGCAACCGTCAGCAGCCGAGCTTCCGGCACCCCGCGACCGCGCACCACGTTGCGCAGGAACGGCATCACATCGTCAGGCTTTTCCGGCCCGCCGAAGGACAGCAGGACGAAAGCGTCGTACTCCACCCGGCCATCCTCCTCCAACGTCACGCGCCGAGAGCGTGGTAACCCCCGTCGACGTGAACGACCTCACCCGTGGTTGCCGGGAACCAGTCCGAGAGCAGCGCACACACGGCCTTGCCGGCCGCCGACGTGTCCTGCAGATCCCAGCCGAGCGGCGCCCGGTTGGCCCACGCGTCCTCGAACTGCTCGAACCCGGGGATCGACTTCGCGGCCATCGTGCGCAGCGGCCCGGCCGAGACCAGGTTGCTGCGGATGCCCTGCTTGCCCAGGTGCAGCGCGAGGTAGCGCGACGCCGACTCCAGCCCGGCCTTGGCCACGCCCATCCAGTCGTAGACCGGCCACGCCTTGGTCGCGTCGAAGGTCAACCCGACGACGCTTCCGCCCGACTGCATCAGCGGCAGGGCGGCGACGGCGAGCGCCTTGTAGGAGTACGTCGACACCTGTAGCGCCTTCGCGACGTCTTCCCACCCCGCGTTGAGGAACTCGCCGCCGAGCACGCTCTGCGGCCCGAACGCGATCGAGTGCACCACGCCGTCGATGCCGTCGACGTGCTCGCGGACCATCTCCGGCAGGGCCGCCAGATGAGCGTCGTCGGTGACGTCCAGCTCGATCACCGGCGGCGGCGAGGGGAGTCGCTTGGCGATCCGCTCGACCAGGGAGAGCCGGCCGAACCCGGTCAGCACGACCGTGGCGCCCTGCTCCTGGGCGATCTTCGCCACCGAGAAGGCGATGGAGGCGTCGGTGATGACGCCGGTGACGAGCAGCCGCTTACCGGCCAGGAGTCCAGACAACGGAAAAAGCCTCCTATAACGGAAAGAAAGGTCAGTGTCCCATGCCCAGGCCGCCGTCGACCGGGATCACGGCGCCGTTGATGTAGGCGGCGGGGTCGGAAGCGAGGAAGACCACCGCGGCGGCCACCTCGTCGGGGTGCGCGAGCCGCCCGGCCGGCACCGCCTTGACGATCTCGGCGTGCCGGGCCTCGGACAGCACCGCGGTCATCTCGGTGTCGATGAAACCGGGGGCCACCACGTTGGCCGTGATGTTGCGGCTGCCCAGCTCGCGGGTGATGCTCCGGGCCATGCCGACCAGGCCGGCCTTGCTCGCGGCGTAGTTGACCTGGCCCGGGCCGCCGTAGAGTCCGACGACCGACGAGATGAAGATCATCCGGCCCCACTTGGCCCGCAGCATCTTCGAGCTGGCCCGCTTCGCGACCCGGAACGCGCCGGCCAGGTTGGTGTCGATCACCCGGTCGAACTGTTCCTCGCTCATCCGCAGCAGCAGCGTGTCGTCGGTGATGCCGGCGTTGGCCACCAGCACCTCGACCGGGCCCAGCTCGTTCTCGACCGTGGTGAAGGCCGCGTCGACCTGCGCCGAGTCGGTGATGTCGCACCGCACGCCGAACAGGCCCTCGGGAGCGCCGGAGCCGCGGTGCGTGACGGCGACCCGGTCGCCCTGCTTCGCGAACGCCTGGGCGATCGACAGGCCGATCCCCCGGTTGCCTCCGGTCACCAACACCGTGCGAGCCACGACGACGCTCCTCATACCCAGGTAGGGGTGCCGGATGGCACCGCGGTTGCACGACGGCGCGAAGGAACCGCCGTAACCTGCCGGGATGGAGACTAGCGGTCCTTCCGCCGCGCGTGCCGTGATGGGGCCGTTGCGCCGGCTCCTGGTCGGCAAGGAGGTGCCGCGACCCGCGGCACGTCGTCGCACTCTGACGTACGCCGTACCGATCGCTTTCCTCGCGCTCAGCGGGCTCGGCCTCGCCGCCGGGGCGTACCTGGCGGACAACCGCCGCCTGCCGACGGTCGTGATCGTGCTGCTGGGGTTGGGATCGGTGGTGCCGGTCGCGGTGGCCTGGCGCCGCCCGGTGCCGGCCTGGCGCATCGCGTTCCTGATGATGTTCGCCGGCACCATCAACGCGGGCCCGAAGGAGCCCTGGCCGTGGAACCCCGTCCAGATCTTCGTCTTCCTGTTCGTGCTCGGCCGGCTGGCCGTGGTCAGCCGGGAGTCGTGGCAGACGTTCTGGGCGACCGCGTTCAGCGTGGCCACGGTCTTCCTCTATGCCCCGGCCGGCAACGCTTGGGGCGCGGCGGTGCTGCTGGTCGCGATCGCGTCGATCGGCGACATCTTCGCCCGGCGGCGCCGCACCGGCGAACTGGTCGCCGAGCAGAACGAGCTCACCGAGCTGGAACGGGCCAGGCGGGCCGTCCTCGAGGAGCGCACGCGCATCGCCCGCGAGATGCACGACGTGGTCGCCCACCACATGTCGATGATCGCCGTACGGGCCGAGACCGCGCCGTTCCGGGTGCCCGGCATGACCGAACAGTCGCAGGCCGAGATGGCGACGATCGCGTCCGCCGCCCGGGAGGCCCTGACCGACATGCGGCGGCTGCTCGGCGTGCTGCGCTCCGAGGAGGACGAGAGCCCGACCGCGCCGCAGCCCGGACTCGCCGACGTGGGCATCCTGGTCGGGAAGGCCCGCGCGGCCGGCCTCGACGTGGCGGTGGAGCTGGGAGGACTGGAGGGCGTGCCGCCGACGGTGGGGCTCGCCGCGTACCGGATCGTTCAGGAAGCCCTGGCCAACGCGGCCCGCCACGCGCCGGACGGCCCGGTCTCCGTGCGTGCTCGCGGCAGTGCCGACCGCGTGGTGCTGCTCGTCAGCAACCCGCTGCCCGGGGAGCCGCGGGGTGGTTCCGGAGGGCACGGCCTGGCGGGGATGCACGAACGCGCCGCGCTCCTGGGTGGCACGCTGTCGGCCGGACCGGTGGACGGCGAGTTCGTGGTGTCCGCCATCCTGCCGATCGGCGACGGGAGGGCTCTCGAATGATCAAGGTGTTGATCGCGGACGACCAGGCGATGGTCCGCGAGGGGTTCGGCGCGCTGCTGAACGCCCAGCCGGACATCGCGGTGGTGGGCGACGCGCCGGACGGCGAGGCGGCCGTGCGGCAGTGCCGTGACCTGCGGCCGGACGTGGTGCTGATGGACATCCGCATGCCGGTGATGGACGGCCTCGAGGCGACCCGCCGCCTCGGCGAGCGCGGCCCGAAGGTCCTGATCCTCACCACGTTCGACCTCGACGACTACGTCTACGAGGCACTGCGAGCCGGCGCGAGCGGCTTCCTGCTCAAGGACGCCCCGGCGGCTGACCTGATCAACGCCGTACGCGTGGTGGCCTCGGGAGAGGCCCTGCTCGCGCCGTCGGTGACCCGGCGCCTGATCGCCGAGTTCGCCGCGCGCCCGGCCGCCAACAGGCCCCGCCCGACCGCCCTCAACGCCCTGACCCCGCGCGAGACCGACGTGCTGCGGCTGATCGCGCGCGGCCGCTCCAACACCGAGATCGCCGAGGACCTGGTGGTGGCCGAGCAGACGGTGAAGACCCACATCGGCCGGGTGCTGGCCAAGCTCAACCTCCGCGACCGGGCCCAGGCGGTGGTTTTCGCCTACGAGACGGGGCTCGTAGTACCCGGGTAGCACCGGGAAGTGAGCTCTCCGGGGTGACGATCGGGGTCCATATGCGGCCGGAATCTGCGGCCCATGCGAATCCTTCCGGTCGTCACCCTGCTGCTCGCCACCACGCTCAACCCGGTGCCCCGCCCGGCTTCCCGGCCCGTTCACGGGTCCGTTCCCGCGCCGGCGGTCCAGCACCTGCCGGCCTTCTCCGAGGCCTACCGCGAGTCGGCCGTGCGCATGCTCGCCACCGGCTGCCCGTACGCGACGTGGGCCGGCCAGGGACGCCACTTCCTCTTCTTCGACCCGGCCGGCGACGGACGCGCGGCCGAGGTGTTCGGCGACCTTCCGACCGCCAAGCACATCGCGATCCTGGTGCCCGGCGTGGGCACGACGCTGACCGACTTCGAGCGCGGCCTCGGCGGGGTCGCCCGGCGTGCTCCCGGCGTGCAGGGCAGGACCCTGTACGAGCAACTGAGCAAGCGCAGCCGGGACACCGCGGTCATCTCCTGGCTCGGCTACGACGCGCCGGACGGCATCGACCTGGCCGCCGCGACCGGGGGCCGGGCCCGCACCGGCGCGGCCGCGCTGGCCACCTTCGTGCGCGATGTGCTCGCCCAGCGCCCGGACGCCTCGGTGTCACTTATCGGACACAGCTACGGCTCGATGGTCGTCGGCCTCGCCGCCCGGCACCTGCCCGAGGTGCACGATTTGATCACTCTCGGCTCGCCCGGGCTCGGCGTGAACCACGCCTCGGATCTCGGCGGCGCCACCGTCTGGGCGGCTCAGGCCCCCGCGGACTGGATCCGGCGCATCCCCCAGGTGCGCCTTCTCGGGCTGGGACTGGGCAAGCGCCCGACCGCGTCCGGTTTCGGTGCTCACCTGCTGCCCACCGATGGTGTCGCCGGTCACGACTACTACCTGGTCCCGGGCAGCGCCACCCTCCGAGCGGTCACCGACATCGTCCTGTCGGGTGGTCCTCGACACGACGTGCCGGGCCGCGTTTCTTAGCTGTGGCTTAAGGGGTACAGTTCCCTCGGCCTGTGAGTTTGCTGCGACTTGAAGGAGGTGATCGCTGTGCGAGATAGCGATCCTCCTAGTCGTGGCCGGGCCTGATCTTTTTTACCGCCCCCGCATCCCCTGGCTGTTCGCCGCCCTCGTGCGGCCCGGCCGGGTTGTCGTGCGCGCCGCGACTTAAGGATGCCCGGACGCCGGCCGCGACTGTGACAAGCGCGCGTGAACCCATCGCCACGTCACTGCAGCGGAAGAAGTCGAACCATGAAGAACTTCGTTGCGCCCCTCAGCTTCACGATCGCCGCCGCCTGGGTGGTCGTCCTCTTCGTCCTCGTCCACCCGTAGTTCTCCGCCGTTTACGGGAGCCTCGAGGTCCACAAAAGACTCAGCGCCGCCGCGCACAGCCCGAACAGCAGCGCGGCACCGGCGTACCACTGGGTCACCTCGCGTGACTGCACCCGGTGACCGATCGAACTGCCCATGTCCTCGTAGACCTTCTTGAGCTCGCTGACCGACGCCGCCTCGTAGAAGTGGCCCTTGGTCTTGTCGGCCAGCTGCTGCAGGGAAACCCGGTCGACCGGGACCTTCTGCAGCGCACCCCGGATGTCGACGACCCCGTCGTCGGTGCCGAACGCGATCGTCGACACCGGCACGTTGGCCTGCGAAGCCGCCGTCTCGGCGTCCTCGATCGACCGGCCCGACGTGCGATAGCCGTCGGAGAGAAGCACGATGCGGGCCGGCGGCGCGCCCGCGGCCCCGTCCGCGGGCACCGACTTGATGGCGTCCAGCGACGTGAACACGGCCTCGCCGGTCGCGGTCGCCTCGGCCAGCGACAGCCCGTCGATGCCGGCGATCACGGCGTCGCGGTCCTTGGTCGGGGACACCAGCACGTTCGCCGCCTTCGCGAACGACACCAGCCCCAGGTTGTACGTCGGCGGCAGCTCGTTGACGAACGCCTTCGCCGCCTCCTGGGCCGCCTCGATCCGGGTCGGCGCCACGTCGTCGGCCTCCATCGACAGCGACACGTCGATCGCCAGGATCACCGTTGCGCGCTCCAGCGGCTCCTTCTCGTCCACCGACGGCCGGGCCATGGCCAGCCCCAGGCCGAGCAGGCTGAGCAGGAACGCCAGTGCCGACGCGTGCCGCCGCCAGCCCAGACCGCGGGGCGCCAGCGTGCGCAGCAGGTCGACGTTGGTGAACCGCATCGCGTACTGCCGGCGGCGGAACTGCCGGAACACGTAGACGGCGGCGGTGAGCGCCACGGGCAGCAGCGTCAGCAGCCACCAGGGCGACAGGAAACGGATCATCGCGTGGTCCCTCGCGTGCGGGCGTGTCGTTGGGCGGCCACGAATCGGACCATGTCCAGCAGCCAGTCGGTGTCGGTGCGCAGGCGCAGATGGGAGGCGCCGGCCGCGCGCAGGGCGCGGGCGATCGAGGCGCGTTGCTCGCCGGCCGCCTCGGCGTAGCGACGGCGCAGCTCCGGGTCGGCCGTCTGCACCTCGTGCAGCAGACCGCTCTCGGGATCGGCCAGGGTGAGCACGCCGACGTCCGGCAGTTCCAGCTCCCGCGGGTCGACCACCTCGATCGCGAGCACGTCGTGGCGTACCGCCAGCTTGCGGATCGGCCGGGCCCAGCCCTCGACCGGAGCCATGAAGTCGGAGATCACCACGGCGACGCCACGGCGCCGCGGCGGCCGGTTGAGCATGTCGATGAG
>DASWRZ010000329.1:0-11737 GCA_036402935.1 Actinoplanes sp. | reverse complement strand
CTTGACCTGGCCGACCACCGGGTCCTGCTGCACCACCTCGAAGAACGTGGACAGCCGGTCGACGTCGTAGAACTCGCGGGCCAGGGTCGAGGCGAGGTCGAACCGGAACCCGTCGACGTGCATCTCGGTCACCCAGTAGCGCAGCGAGTCCATGATCAGCTGAAGGCTCTGCGGGCTGCGCACGTTGAGGCTGTTACCCGTGCCGGTGTAGTCCATGTAGAACTGCGGCTGATCGTCCACCAGGCGGTAATACGTACGGTTGTCGATGCCCTTCAGCGACAGCGTCGGCCCGAGATGATTGCCCTCGGCGGTGTGGTTGTAGACGACGTCGAGGATCACCTCCATGCCGGCCTTGTGCAGTGCCTTGACCATGCCGCGGAACTCCTGGGTCTGCTGGCCCAGCGTGCCCGTCGACGAATAGCCCTGGTAGGGCGCGAAGAAGCCGATCGTGTTGTAGCCCCAGTAGTTGCGCAGGCCCAGGTCGGCGAGCCGGTTGTCGTGCACGAACTGGTGTACCGGCATCAGCTCGACCGCGGTCACGCCGAGGCTCTTCAGGTGCTCGATGATCGCCGGGTGGCCGAGCGCCGAATAGCTGCCCCGCATGTCCTTGGGCACCTCGGGGTGCCGCTCGGTGAGCCCCTTGACGTGGGTCTCGTAGATCACCGAGTGGTGGTACGGGATGTCGGGCCGGCGGTCGTTGCCCCAGTCGAAGTACGGGTTCACGACCACGCCCTTGGCCATGTACCGCGCCGAGTCCAGGTCCGACATCTGGTCCGGGTTGTCGAAGTCGTACCCGTAGAGCGAGCGGTGCCACTCGATGTCGGCGTCGACCGCCCGGGCGTACGGGTCGAGCAGCAGCTTGTGCGGATTGCAGCGGAGCCCGCGGGACGGGTCGTACGGCCCGTAGACGCGGTAGCCGTACCGCTGCCCGGGCTCGACCCCGGGCAGGTAGGCGTGCCAGACGAAAGCGTCCTGCTCGTGCAACTGGACCTTGCGCTCGTTGCCGGCCGGGTCGAACAGGCACAGCTCGACCGCCTCGGCCACCTCGGAGAAGATTGCGAAGTTCGTGCCCGTGCCGTCGTACGTGGCGCCCAACGGGTACCGGTGACCAGGCCAAACCTGCATATCGTGCTCCCCACCCCTCGACCGTCATGCGGCGGCACTCATGCCCCGGGGCTGAGCTGTGTAACCCTGGGCGACGGAATCCAGTGCCGCGTCCGCCGCCATTCTTGCCGATCGGCCCGGCGGTGTCGGCAGGACTGTCCGGTTATCGCCCGAGCGTCCCCCGGCCGGGGGTGGTCCGGCCCGCGGAGTAGAGCGTCAGGCGGGTGTAGGCGGCGGAGAGCAGCGGGACCGGAACGTCGTGCTCGGCCGCCCGGGTCACGAAGTCGCCCAGGATCGCGTCCGCCTCGACCGGCCGGCCGGCCACCATGTCCCGATACATCGACGAGGTGGTCGGCTCGTTGCCGGCGACCATGTGCTCGAACAGGGCGACCGCTCCCGGCCGCGGTGCGTGCCCGGCCGCCGTCGCGACGGCTATCGCCTCGGCCATCACGGCCTGCGCAAACGTGGCACCGCCGGGAGCCCGGTTGATGTCGCCGACGGTGCCCTGCATCAGGGTGGTGATCGCGCCGAGAGTGGCCAGCAGGACCCACTTCTCCCACATGTCGCCGACGATCGTGTGCGACGGGTGGGAGTCGAACTCCTCGCCCTCCAACGCGAAGGTCACCTCGGGCAGCCGGTCGTCGTCGGCGCCGTCGAGCGGGCCGTAACCGAGCCGGAGCGGGCCGCCCATCAGAACGACGTCATCGTCCGCGTCGAGTGTGGCCATGATCACGCAGACGCCGCCCCAGACCCGTTCCGGACCGAACGCCCCGACCAGCTGGTCGATGTGGCGTATGCCGTTGAGCAGCGGCACGATCACCGTGCGCGGCCCGAGCGCAGGCGCCAGGTCCAGCATCGCCTGTTCCAGCGCGTAGCTCTTCACGGCCAGGACGACCAGGTCGTACGGCCCGCCGAGGGACTCCGCCGTGACCGTGTGCGGGTGCACCACAGCCTCGCCGTCGGGGCCCTTGATGCGCAGCCCCCGCCGGGCCAGGGTCGCCTGCCGCCCCGGCCGCACCAGGAACGTCACGTCCTTGCCCGCCTGCGCGAGGCGGCCGCCGAAATATCCGCCGGTCGCGCCGGCACCCACGAAGAGAGTCCGCACGATCGATCAGCCTAGGTGTTCATCGACGTAGCACCAGCGCCACGACTCACCGGGTTCGAACGATCGCATCACCGGGTGGCCGGTCGCCTCGTGGTGGGCCGTCATGTGCTTCAGGGGAGAGGAGTCGCAGCACGCGACCATGCCGCAGCCGAGGCACAGCCGCAGGTGGACCCAGTCGTGGAGGCCGGCGGCGTGGCACTCGGGGCAGCCCGCCTCATAAGCCGACAGCGGGACCGCCTCGACGGCCTCCTTGAGGTGCTGGCAGATCAATCGTCACTCCGTTGCAATAGGGACTCTTCCAGGTCGAGATCGCGCTGAGCGCGGGTGAGCACCTCTTCGGGGATGCGTCCCTCGTTCCGGGCGACCTTGAAGACTCGGCGTTCCGCACCGATCATCTCGCGCCGCAGCCGACCGTACGCCGCCGAGGGCGTCTCCTGCTGTTGATTGCCGAGCCGCTCCCACGCGTTGTTGGACCGGCTCTCGACGAGGGCCCGCAGGCGGTCGACGACCGAGGGCGGGGCGCCGTCCGCGTTGGCGTCGAGCGCCTCCAGCGCGGCCCGGCTGGCCTGGTGCTGCACGCCGGCCTCGGCCAGCGCGTCGGCCGTGGTGGTGTCCTGCCGCACGCCGAGCCGCACGGCCAGCCAGGACAGTGTCGTGCCCTGCAGCAGGAGGGTCACCACGATCACCACGAACGCGATGAAGATGAACAGGTTGATCGGATAGTCCGGGACGCCCTTCTCCGGATCGGGCTTGGTCAGCGTCTGCGCGGCGGCCAGGGTGACCACGCCGCGCATGCCGGCCCACGCGATCACGGTCGGCACGGTGGCCGGCGGCCGCGGCTCCCGCGCCCGGATGCGCGGGATCAGCCGGGGCAGATAGGTCGCCGGATAGAGCCAGACGAACCGCGACACCAGCAGGGTGCCGATCACCGCCACGGTGACGCCGACGGTCCTGCCCGCGCTGGTCTCGATGTCACTGCCGATCGTGCGCAGCTGCAGCCCGACCAACAGGAAGATCACGCCCTCGAGCAGGAACGTGACGAGCCGCCAGACCGCCTCCATCTGCAGCCGGGAGGTCGGCGAAAGCAGGTAGGGGATGCGATGGCCCAGGTAGAGGCCGGCGATCACGACGGCCACGACGCTGGACATCTGCAGCTCCTCGGCGACGATCACCACCACGAACGGGGTGAGCAGCGAGACCGCGTCGTCGAGCAGCGAGTCGGTGATCTTGCGGTGCAGCTTGGCCGCCACCCACGCGGCGGCCAGCCCGAGCGCGACCCCGCCGCCCGCCTTGAGCGCGACCTGCCCGACGATCGGCCAGAATCCGACCGCGGCGCCGGCCAGCGCGGCGGTCGCGACCCGCACCAGCACCAGCGCGGACGCGTCGTTGAGCAGGCTCTCACCCTCCAGGATGGTCACCATCCGGCGGGGCAGGCCGATCCGCTTGGCGATCGCGGTCGCCGAGACCGCGTCGGGCGGGGCGACGATCGCGCCCAGCGCCACGCACGCGGAGAACGGCACCTGCGGCAGCAGCACGTGCACGACGATGCCGACGGCGAATGCCGTGAACAGCACCAGGCCGACCGCGAGCAGCAGGATCGGCCGCAGCGCGCGGCGGAACGCGGGCACCGACGTCTCCAGCGCGGCCGTGTAGAGCAGGGGCGGCAGGATGCCGATCAGCACGAGTTCGGGGTCGAGGCGTGCCCGCGGCATCCCGGGCACGAAGGACAGGGCGAGACCGGCGACGAGCAGGACCAGCGGGGCGACGAAGCCGAGCCGCCGGGCCAGAGCGGCGCCGAGCACTGAGATCGCCACGATGGCGACGACGTCGACGATGCTCTCCATGCCGGGAAGCTTATTGAATCGGCGACCTCAGGTCGCGTGCCGCAACTCACCCTGATGACGGTGAAGATAGGCAGTTCGCCTCACGCGAGGCCTACGACGCGTACGGAAAGCTGTCGCGCATGAATAACGTCGGCATCACCGGAGGCGGGTGCGGTCGTGTTGCGACCGCGGGCGGTCTACGGGCCCGGTGACCCGCACCTGCTCCCGCGGCCGCGGCGCGTCGTCGACAAGACCCGAGATCGGGGCTGGACGCCGACGGTCAGCTTGTCGACGTCGGGATCGAGCGCGCGACCGTAGAGGCCCACGTGCCGTCCTTGCCGATCTTGGTGAAGACGGCGTCGACCGAGAAGACGTACGCGGTCCGGCGGTCGAGGCCGGTGATCGGGGCGCTCATCATGCCGCAGCCCGAGCCCGGCTTGATGACGGTCCAGCCGATGTCGCGCTGGGCGCCGAGGGACAGCTGGTGCTCGGCGATCGCGGTGACCCGGTATTCGACCAGGTCGGAGCCGCCCGGGTTGTACCAGCTGACGGTCGCGCTGGTGGTGCCGGCGACGACGCCGGCCGAGTTGATCTCGCCGGCGTGGAACTTGATGCTGGCGCAGTCGTTGCCGCTGGCGGTCGGCGTGGGCGACGGCGACACCGAGCTGATCCGCAGGAAGCCGGTCGGGAAGGGGGTCGGCGACGAGTACGAGATGGTCGGCGTCGGCGCGGGCGCCACGGGGCCGCCGTTGGTGAGCATCCACGGCGTCGTGGCACTGGGCGCGGCCGTGGCCTGGGCGGTGGTGGCCGCCTTCGCGCAGCCGCCGAGCAGCAGCCCCGCGAACGGGATCACCAGCAGCGCAAGCTTTCCACGACGCACGCATCCTCCAGAGCCTCGGGCCGAAAACCGTACGGGGATCAGTTCGGCACGGGGCAGGAGTCGCTTAGGCCTGACTTGTTCAGGGCTGGTCGTTTCAGGGCTGGTCGTTTCAGGGCTGGCTCGTTCGGGGCTGGCTCGCTCAGCGCGCGGGTGCGGCCTCCCGATAGCGGCAACAGGCCCGGTCGGCGAGGTCGCGGGTGGCGGCCGAGTTGACCCACATGCCCAGCATGATCTTGGCGCCGGGCATGACCTTGGCGAAGACCCGCTTGGCCGTGCGTACCCCGGCCATCTGCGAAAGCCGGACGCCCAGCTTGACCACCACTCCGCTGAGCGGCCGCACCGCCATGCCGGAGAACAGGCGGCTGGCGCGTTCCCGGCCGGCGGCCACACCGAGCGAGAGCCGGGCGGTCGACGGGCCCTTGTGCACCCGCTGCAGCACCAGCAGGTCGGCGGCCCGCTCGCCGGCGGCCGGGTCGAGACCGTACGCCGCCGCGATGTGCAGCACCATGCGCGAGTGGGTCCAGGCGAGAACGCCCACGTCGAGGACCGCTCCGGGAAGCTCGCCGGCCCCGGACACCGAGCCCGAGATGCGGCCCAGGGTCGTGAACCGTTTGATCGCGAGCATGGCCAGCTCGTCGGCGGTGAGGGCGGGGAACTCCTCACGCATGTGGTCGGTCCAGATCGCGGCCTCGGGTCCGAGCAGTCGCACGGCCTCGAGCGCCATGTGCTCAGGCGCGTATTGCGGGTCGGACCTCATCCGGGTCCAGAGGAAACCGGGTGGGGCTTCGGTTTCGGGCAGGAGGACGGGATGATGCCCGGAGGGGACATTCGCGGCCGTTTCGGTCACCAGATCACTCCGTGGGGGGAAGGTGAAGGATCCAACGCCATTGTGCCGTGCACATGCACGTGCACGCGACCCCCAATTTGATGTTGTGCCCAATACGAGATCCACACCTGTGACGCCCACCACCATGTGCCCGTTTGGCAAGATCCTGTGGTCACCGGAATGAATGCCGGTGCACCGTTGTTCTCGACGACTACCCCGTTTGCAACACAGGAGGTCTGCGGTGCTCGACCCCAACGAGCTCTACGAGCTGGCCGACGACCTGCCGGCCCTGGATGCGCCGGTCCTGGTCCAGGCCCTCACCGGGTTCGTCGACGCCGGGAGCGCGATACAGCTCTCGCGCGAGCACCTGCTGGAGCGCCTCGACAGCCGCGTGCTCGCCACCTTCGACCTCGATCAGCTGCTCGACTATCGCTCCCGCCGCCCCACCATGGTCTTCATCGAGGACCACTGGGAGAGCTACGAGGAGCCCAAGCTCGCCCTGCACCTGGTGCGCGATCAACTCGGCACCCAGTTCCTGCTGCTCGCGGGCCCCGAGCCCGACCTGCAGTGGGAGCGTTTCATCGCCGCGGTCACCGGCCTGGTCGACCGCCTGGGCGTCAAGCTGACGATCGGACTCAACGCGATCCCGATGGCGGTGCCGCACACCCGCCCGGTCAGCGTCACCGCGCACGCCACCGATCAGAGCCTGCTCGGCGACCGCGAGTCCTGGCTGCAGCGGGTGCAGGTGCCGGCCAGTGTCGGCAACCTGCTCGAGTTCCGCCTCGGCAAGGCCGGCCACGACGCGATGGGCTTCGCCGCCCACGTGCCGCACTACCTGGCCCAGGCGACCTATCCGGCGGCGTCCGAGCTGCTGCTCGACTCGATCTCGCAGACCACCGGGCTGGCCCTGCCGACCGGCGAACTGCGCGAGGCGGCCAACCTGGTGCGCGCCGACGTCGACAAGCAGATCGGCGACGACGAGCAGGCGAGCCGCCTGGTGTCGTCGCTCGAGGCCCAATACGACGCATTTCTCCGCGGGCGGGAAAACAACCTGCTGGCCGACGAGTCGGGCCCGCTGCCGACGGCCGACGAGCTGGGCGCCGAGCTGGAGCGTTTCCTGGCCGAGCAGACGCGCGACGAATAGGTCCATCGGGCGGATCCCCGGCGGCCGGGCCGTCGGGGATCCGTTGTGTCTGCCACAGTGATCACATGGCGGATCCGATGAAGCTGACCAGCACGCTGCACCCCCGCGGCCCGGCCGGCGCCTTCGTCCTCACCGACGAGCAGGTGGCCACCCTGGGTGAGGGGCGCAAGGCCTTCCCCGTCGACGTCACGGTCAACGGGGTGACGCTGCCGCTGCGGCTGGCCCGGATGGGCGGCGAAAACATGATCGGGCTGGCCAAGGCGGCCCGCGAGAAGGCCGGCGTGTCCCTCGGCGAGACCTACGAGATCGAGGTCACGGCCGAGGAGGCCGGCACGCGTACGGTCGAGGTCCCCGACGATCTGGCCGCCGCCCTCGCCGATGACGCGGAGGCCCGGACCCGTTTCGAGGCGCTGGCCTACTCGCACCGCAAGGAGTTCGCCCGCTGGATCACCGAGGCGAAGCGCGAGGCCACCCGCACCGAGCGCGTCGCCAAGACCCTCGAGATGCTCAAGGCCGGCCGGCATCGCTGACCGAGTGCAGGGGGCCCGGCGCTCCGGGCCGACGCCGGGGAACGGCGTTCTGGGCCGACGCCGTCGTCGATCCTCCGGTCTGGACGGCCGGAGACAACCCTGCTGCGTCTTCGGCCGGACTTCGCAGGGGAGACGTCGGCGGCGACCGGCGGAACGGGCCGTCGCGACATGCGGCCTGAGTGTGAGGCGGCCGGGCTCCGCCGTGACATCTGTCGTGCCCCCGGCAGAGACTGAGGACATGGCCATGATCCGCTGCGACTTCTTCGCCGAGACGCTTGAACTGTCCACCTCGATGACCGTGCTGCTGCCCGATGACGGACCGCCTCCGCCGGTGCTCTATCTCCTGCACGGGCTCACCGACGACCACACGGCGTGGACCCGCTGGACGTCGATCGAGCGCTACGCCCGGGACAAGGGTCTGGCCGTCGTGATGCCGGAGGTGCACCGCAGTTTCTACGCCAACGAGGCGTACGGAATGAGGTTCTGGGATTTTCTCTCCGAGGAGCTTCCGCGGACCGTCGAGAGATACTTCCGGGTCTCGGCCCGCCGCGAAGACACCTTCGTGGCCGGCCTGTCGATGGGCGGCTACGGCGCGATGAAGTGGGCGCTGCGTGATCCGTCGCGGTTCGCCGCCGCGGCGACGCTGTCGGGCGCGCTCGACCTGGCCTACATCCAGGAGTACGACCTGCGGCCGCACATGCGCGCCCTGGTCAGCCACGTCTTCCCGGACCGCGAGGTGGCCGGCACCGACGAGGACCTGCTGCACCTGATCAAGAGTGCCGACCCGGCCGCGCTGCCCCGCCTGATGCTGCGCTGCGGCACTGAGGACCACCTGGTCAAGCAGAACGAGCGCTTCGTGGCCGCCTGCGCCGCGGCCGGCGTCGACCTCGACGCCGGCTACGGCCCGGGCGGCCACGAGTGGCCGTTCTGGGATCAGCACATCCAGACGGTGATCAACTGGCTGCCGCTCGGCTCCTAGCGACAGTGACGAGCCGCTGCCGCTCGGCTCCTGGCGACAGCGGCGAGCCGCACATCGGGCCCCGCGCCCGGACTGCCCCGGACCGGTCCCGAAAGCCGCGGCCGGGCCGGCGCTGCGGACGGCCGGCACGTGCCGGTCGGCTGGCTCGGGCCGGTCGGCTGGCTCGGGCCGAGCTGCGCCACCCCGACGGCCGGATAGCGGCCCTCACCAATCCCATCTTTCTGGCCGCTCAAGCGCGGCGGAGGAGGAGCCACGCGTCGGCTGGGAAGAGGCGGCCGGCGACGGCCCAGGTGACGCGGGAGTAGTAGGGACGGGCCGCGGCCGCGTCGAGGATCTGGGGGTCGGCGGCCTTGTGGTCGGTGCCGCGCCAGCGGATGGTGCAGCCGCCGGCCGCGAGGACGTTGCGGACCCAGTTGGTGCGGGCGCCCCACGGCAGGTTGATGACGAAAAGGCCGGGTGCGGCGGTCACGGCGACCGGGACCTGCAGATCGCGGCCGCTGACGCGGCCGCGGTGGTGCACCACGCCCCAGATCGGAAGCCAGCGCCGGCCGGCCAGCACGCGCACGGCCGGGGCGGTGGCGCGGGCGAAGCGCCAGGAAGTGTTGTCGGGAGCCATGTGTCGATCGTTGTCCGGCGGCGGCGACGGCACATCCCGGCTACCCGTCACGTGATGTGGGGGTTTTCCGTCATGGCGTAGGCCACCGCCTCGGCCCGGCCGCGGGCGCCGATCTTGCGGTAGATGCTGGCCAGGTGCCGTTCCACGGTGTGCACCGCGATGCCCAGCCGGCGGGCGATCTCGGTGTTGGAGTCGCCGGATGGAAGGAGGCGCAGCACCTCGCGCTCCCGCGGTGTGAGGGCGGTTGCCTTAGCAGTCGGGAGGCTTGCGCGGCCGCCGGTCACGAAGTCGGTGACCAGGCGCAGGTCGGTCGCCTGATCCTCGATGAACAGCGTCGGCGTCGTGCCGGGCAGTTCCACCAGACGGGCGTCCGGCAGCCGGTCGGCCAGCCGCCGGGAAACCTCGACCGGCATCTGCTGCTCGCTCTGGCGGTGGAGGACCAGCGTGGGCGCGCGCACCTGCTCGACCTCCGCGCTCACGTCGATGTCGCGCGCGGCCTCGAACCACGCCTTGGCTACCGGTGCCGTCGTCGCGGTGCGGAACGACTCGGCGGCCCAGCGCCCGGACGATGCCGCGTTCCAGCCGAGCCAGGCCGTCGCCGCGGCGTCGGCGAACAGACCCCAGTCCTGGTCGACCAGGGACAACAGCGCCTGGGTCTGGGCCGGCCCCATCACCTCGCGCAGGCGCGGCGCCCCTCCGAACAGGACCATCCGCTCGACCCGGTCGGGACGGCGGGCCGCGTACGCGATCGCGGTCGTCACCGAGTGGTAGTAGCCGAGCAGAGAGGCGCGCCGGATGCCGGCGTCGTCGAGGACCGCGGTCAGGTCCCGGAGGTGGGCGTCGACGCCGAGGTCGGCCAGGTCGATGCGCCGGTCGGAGCTGCCGGTCCCCCGCCCGTCGTAGAGGACCACGGTCAGGTGGCGGGCCAGCGCCAGATAGGCCGCGCGCAGCGCCGGCACCCGCCACTGCGCCACGATGTTGCTCAGCGACGGCAGCCAGACGAGCACCGGCCCCTGCCCGAAGACCTGGTAGCCCACGGTCACGCCGTCGCCGGCCCGGGCGAAGCGCAGCTCGGGCGTCATCGGAGTGCGTTACCGGGCATATCTCATCTTGGCACGCTGAGGCTCAATGATCGTCAGGCCTGGGGGTTGGCTCCGACGAACTCGCCCGGATCGAGTCGCGTGATCGTCATGTCCGCACCGTCCGGCGGGGGTGACCGATCAGCAACGGGATTACCTCACCACGACGACCGGCAGATGGCCAAGGCCGAGAACGCCGGCGGAACCCGCCTGATTCGTCGGGACTTTACGCGCGCCGATATAGGCATATGATGGCGGCCATGGCACGAGCAGCGACGACGTCGGACGCGTTCAACGCGATCGCCGAGCCGCAGCGCCGGGACATCCTGGCGCTGCTGCGGGCGGGTGAGCAGCCGGTCACCGACCTGGCCCAGCAGCTCGGGATGAGCCAGACGCAGGCGTCCAAACACCTGCGGGTGCTCCGGCAGGTCGGGCTGGTGCGGGACCGCAAGGCAGGCAAGCAGCGCCTGTACGGCCTTGACGCCCGCGGGCTGCGACCGATCCACGAGTGGACCGGCGGATTCGAGCGGTTCTGGAACGAGAGCTTCGACCGGCTGGACGCATACGTGCAGGACCTCAAGCAGGCAAGGCAGGAGGAGTAGCTGATGAGCACGATGGGACGAGGAGCGCCGGCGCAGTCCGCGACGGCCGACCGCGAGATCGTCATCTCCCGGGTCATCGACGCACCACGAGAGCTGGTGTTCGAGGCGTTCACCGAGGTCCGGCACCTGTCGCGGTGGTGGGGACCGGACGGGTTCACCACGACCACGCAGTCGTTCGAGTTCCGCGTCGGCGGGGAGTGGGAGTTCGTGATGCACGGACCGGACGGGACAGACTACACCGAGTGGATCTCCTGGACCGAGATCGCCCCACCGGAGCGGATCGCGCTGATCCACGGCGAGTCCCGCGGCGACCCGAACGCGTTCGAGTCGGTGCTGACGTTCGAGCCCGACGGTGCGGCGACCCGGATCGAGATGCGCACGGTGTTCCCCACCAGAGAACTGCGCGACGAGGCGGTCGAGAAGTACCACGCGATCGAGGGCGGCCGGCAGACCCTGGGCAATCTGGCGGCCTACGTCACCGAGATCGTCCGGAAGGGAGCGGAGGGCTGATGGCTGGGAAGGTGTTCTTCAGCGTGTCGATGTCGCTGGACGGGTTCATCGCGCCCGAGTCCCTCGGGGACCTGATGGGGCAGCAGTGGATGGAACTTCAGCAGTGGATCTTTCCACAGCGGTTCTTCCGGGAAAACCTGAAGCTAGGCGAGGGCGGCGAGGAGGGGCGCGACAACGATGTCGCGCGGGAGACGTACGAACGCACCGGCTCGAATGTCATGGGCAGGCGCATGTTCGACGCCGGCGAGCAGGCGTGGCCGGAGGAGGCGCCGTTCCACACGCCGGTGTTCGTCGTGACGCACGAGAAGCGTGACCCCTGGCAGCGGCCGGGCGGGACCACCTTCCACTTCGTCAACGACGGCATCGAGCGCGCGCTCGACCGGGCCCGCGAGGCCGCCGGCGACCGCGACGTCCGCATCGCGGGCGGCGGCGCGACGATCCTGGAGTACGTGAACGCCGGCCTGATCGACGAGTTCTCGATCGCGCTGTCGCCCGTGCTGTTCGGCTCCGGAATCCGCCTGTTCGAGGGCGTGGACGCG
>DASWRZ010000328.1:0-11412 GCA_036402935.1 Actinoplanes sp. | reverse complement strand
CGCGGTGCTGCTCGCGGCCACCGAATCCACCGACTTCACGGTCAACCGCCGGCTGCCGGCGTTCCGCACCGGCCTGTTCGGCCGGGGCGTGATCGTGCTCGGCGCGGCGGCGCGCGCCCGCTTCGACCGGTTTCCCGACATGGTCTCCGACGACCTCTTCCTCGACTCGCTGTTCACCGTCGAGGAGAAGCGGGAGGTCTCCCGGGTACCGGCCCGTGTCGCGACGCCGCTGCGCACCGGCGCCCTGATCCGGCGGCTGGTCCGGGTGCGGGCCGGCAACGCCGCGATGCGTACCGCCTCGGCCCGCGGCGAGGTCGGCGCGACGGTCCGAGCGGCCGATCGGTCCAGCTGGCTGAGGGACGTGCTGCTGCGCCGGCCCTGGCTGGCGCCGGCCGCGGCCTGCTACGTCGGCATCACCCTCTACGCCGCGGTGCGGGCTCGCGGCGCCGCCGGCCAGGGTTGGGGACGCGACGACTCGACCCGCCAGGAAGAAGCACATGTCTGAGAAGCCGTCATTCCCGGTCAACATCCTGTTTCACGGCATCGGCGAGCCGCGGCGCGAGCTCGAGCCCGGAGAAGACCGGTACTGGGTCGGCCGGGAGCAGTTCGTGGAGCTCCTCGACGAGGTCGTCTCGTGGCCGCACACGCGGCTCAGCTTCGACGACAGCAATTCCTCGGACGTCGAGACCGCCCTGCCGGCGCTGATCGAGCGCGGCCTGACCGCCGACTTCTTCGTGCTGGCGGGCCGCCTCGGCAAGCCGGGCAGCCTCGGCGAGGACGACCTGCACACCCTGATCAAGAACGGCATGACCGTCGGCAGCCACGGCATGGAGCACCACCCGTGGCGCCGCCTCGGCGCCGGTGCGATCGACGAGGAACTGGTCGTCGCCCGCGACCGGCTGGCCGCGGTGACCGGGCAGCCGGTCGACACCGCGGGCTGCCCGCTCGGACGCTACGACCGCACCACCCTGACCGCGCTGCGCCGCCTCGGCTACCGCACGGTCTTCACCAGCGACCGCCGTCCGGCCAAGCCGGGAGCGTGGCTGCAGGCGCGGTTCAGCGTCTATAGCGACTCCACGCCGGAGACGGTGCGCGCGGCGGTGCTCCGCTCCGGACAAGCGGCCGCCCGCACGCGAGCGGCCGCCGTCGGTCTCGTCAAGCGCTGGCGCTGACCATCGGCTGGTGCCGGGCCACGCTGGCCGGTCCCGGCACCTCGCGCATCCGGGACGGGCTGATCAGATCGCGGGTCGCGGCCCGGCTCGGCCGCTTGCCCAGCAGACCGCGGCTCGACTCGCGCAGCAGCAGCGCGGCCCAGTAGGCGGCGGTGCTGACCCGCCCGTGCCGGCGGCGGTAAAGGCGGACGCGGTTGAGCGTCAGCAGCGCCCACAGGCCCGGCGACTGCCGCGAATCGCCCTCCAGGTGCACCGCGTGCGCCTCCGGGACGTAGCGGGTGCGCAGGCCGGCGTCGCGGGCGCGCAGGGCGAAGTCGGTCTCCTCGGAGTAGAGGAAGAACGACTCGTCCCACGGCGCGCAGCGCTCCCAGCACTCTCCGCTGATCAGCATGGTCGAGCCCTCGGCCCAGTCGGTGAACGCCTCGACCGCGTACCGCCGCTCGTCGGTGACGACCTCGCCGAGCATCGGGTACCTCCCGGCCCGCCGGGCGCCCAGGAAGGCGTCGCCCAGGGTGCGCAGGACGCTCGGCTCGCGGCGCATGGTCGGGATCAGCGCGCCGGTGCCGTCCACGATGTGCGGCACCGCGATGCCGGTGCTGGGCAGCCGCAGTGCGGCCAGCAGCCGGGTCATGCATCCCTCGGTGAGCCGTACGTCCGGGTTGAGCACCAGCACCGCGTCGTGCGGGGGAGCGGCCCGCACCGCCGCGTTGATGCCGGCCGCATAGCCCGCGTTGCGGCCCATCTCGACGATCGTCGCCTCGGGGGCCAGCTTGCGGACGGTCGCGACGCTGTCGTCGGCCGAGGCGTTGTCGGCCACCGTGAGGTGCCAGTCGATGCCCCCCAGGCCGGTCCGCAGGCCGTCGATGAGGTCCGGCAGCAGCCGTTCGCTGTTGTAGGTCACGACCGTCACGGCCACCGTCGCACCGGTTGTCGTCATCGGGCCGCCACCTTCGCCTTGATGCCGCGCAGCACCCGGCCGGTGCGTCCGCTCTTGAGCCGTTCGCCGAGCGCTCCGTCGCGCAGTGAGCGGGACAGCGCGGTCTCCATCCGCCGGGCCGCCGCCACCGGCCACGACCGCTCGACCCGGCCCTCGGCCACCGGCACCTCGTCGTTCTGCAGCCGGGTCTTGTAGAGCGCCTCGGACTTGCCGAGGTCGATCATGCGGATGCCGTCCGCCGCGCCCGCCTCGGCCATCCGCAGGCACAGCAGGATGCCGGCCGAGTAGCGGGAGAGGTCGACGTCGTAGGACGGGAACCAGTAGGCCAGGACCGACTCGCTGCGCAGACCGAGATGGCCGGCCACCGGGCGGTCGTCGGCGTACACCGTGGACACCACCGCGCGGCAGCCGGGCGCCTTGGAGTCGAGCAGCTCCTCGAGCACGCCGGAGATCCAGGGGGTGGAGAACCGGTCGTACTGCTGGGTGCGGTCGTATTGCGCGGACTTCCACTCGCGCAGCGCGGCGAGACCACGTTCGTCGTGGTCGTCCCACTCGAATCGCTCGGCGCCGACCTCGCGGACCATCTTCCGCTGCTTACGCAGCGTCTGTTTGACCAGGTCACCGGAGCGGTTGCGGTCTTCGACGTACGCCGGATAGCCGCCCTCGAGATTCATCACCGGTGAGCCGGTGACCCGGGTGTGGTAGCCGGCGAACGGCTGCTGATCGCCCATCAGATGGTCGAACTCCCACACCGGCAACCGGCACGCACGCAGCAGCTCGACCGGGCTCCACTCAAGGCCGGCCCGGTGGATCAGGCCCTGGCAGTCGGTGATGCCGAAGCCGATCGGCACGCCGATCACGCGCCGCCGTACCTCGAACGGGAAGAAGCCGGCGATGCCGTCCGCCTCCTCGAGCACCGCCACCCGGGCCGTCGGCCGGTTGCGGGCGACCGCCAGGGCGAATTCGGGGGCCAGGAAAGGGCTCTGCAGGTGGGGCTGATCCCGCTGGATCTGCCGCCACGTGGCCAGCTCGCTGGTTCCGAGGTCCTCCAGGCGGACAACGGAGATCCGCATCAATCGACTCCCAAATCTTTGTCCGTACGGTGTGTCAGGTCCCACCGAGACTCTGCTAAATTCCGCGCTTCCGCGCTACACCCGTCCGTCCGGTAGGTCTGGAGATTCGGCCGAGGAAGTGCAGGAAACGGCCGCCCGGGGTCGGCGCGTCCGTTCTGTCGGTTCTCCGACAACCAATCTCGGCCCGGACGAGTCGAGTCGATCGACCAAAACAAAAATACGATCGACCGGGCCGGACGTCATTTGTTCGTCCGGTTTTTGTCGCAAGATATTGCCAGGCCTGCCCGTGTGACTAGCGTGAACGCCGTGCCCCTACATTCTCTGCGCTGGCGCCTGGTCGATCGGCCGGGCTCGGTGGGTGACCGGATGCGTAAGCGGCGCGCCGGATGGCTGACCCAGCAGTTTCCCGACCTGGCGGAGATGTCCGTCATTGATCTCGGTGGCCGGGCGAGCAGTTGGATCGCCGCGCCGGTGCGGCCCAAGCACGTGCACATCGTCAACCTCGAGGGCGAGACCGGACTCGAGTCGGCCGAGCTCCCTCCGTGGGCCGAAGTCGACTACGGCGACGCCTGCAACCTCCCCGCGGCCATCCTCGACCGCACCTACGACCTGGTTTTCTGCAATTCGGTGTTGGAGCACGTCGGCGGGCACGAGCGGCGGCAGCGGCTGGCCGACGCGGTGCACAAGCTCGCTCCGTCGCACTGGGTTCAGACGCCGTACCGCTACTTCCCGATCGAGCCGCATTTCGTCGCTCCCTTCCTTCAGTTCCTGCCCAATGCCGCGCAGGCCACGCTGGCACATCGCTGGCCACTGGTGCACACCCGGCCGGCCGACCGCGCGGAGGCGATCGAGTCGGCGCTCTGGATCGAGCTGCTCGACCGCACCCAGATGCGCTACTACTTCCCGGATTCGACGCTGCGCTCGGAGCGGTTCGCCGGGCTGACCAAGTCGGTCATCGCCGTACGCAACGGCTGACACCCCGTACGACAAGAGGCCCGCCGGGGGATTCACCCGGCGGGCCTTTCGGCGCCTCACGAGCCTCTCAGGGCCGTCCGAGGGCGCGGTATTCCCACCCCGCGCTCCGCCAGCGGACCGGATCCAGCGCGTGCCGCCCGTCGACGATCCGGCGGTGCCCGGCGACCGCGGCCATCGCGTCCGGGTCGATCTCGCGGAACTCGGTCCACTCGGTCAGCAGCACCACCGCGTCGGCGCCCCGCGCCGCGTCGATCGCATTTTTCCCGTAGCTCAGCTCGGGGTGCGCACGGCGGGCGTTCTCCATCGCGGCCGGGTCGTAGACGACGACGTCGGCACCCATCCGGGCCAGGGTGGCGGCCACGTCGAGGCCGGGCGCGTCGCGGATGTCGTCGGAGTTGGGCTTGAAGGCCGCGCCCAGGGCGGCGATCCGTTTGCCGGCGACGTCGCCGCCGCAGAGCTCGACGACCAGGTCGACGGTGCGGGCGCGGCGGCGGTTGTTGATGCCGTCGATCTCGCGGAGGAAGCCGACGGCCTGGCCGACGCCCAGCTCCTCGGCCCGGTGCGCGAACGCCCGGATGTCCTTGGGCAGGCAGCCGCCGCCGAAGCCGAGGCCCGGCCGCAGGAACTTGCCGCCTATCCGCTCGTCGTAGGCCAGGGCCTCGGCGAGGTCGTGCACGTCGGCGCCGGTCGCCTCGCAGATCTCGGCCATCGCGTTGATGTACGAGATCTTCGTGGCGAGGAACGAGTTGGCGGCGACCTTGACCAGCTCCGCGGTCGGCAGGTCGGTGACCTTCACCGGGACGCCCTGTGCCAGCACCGGCTGGAACGCGGCCCGCAGCATCTGCTCGGACCACTCGCTGGTGACGCCGAAGACCAGCCGATCCGGCTTCATCGTGTCGTCGACCGCAAAGCCTTCCCGCAGGAACTCCGGGTTCCAGGCCAGCTCGACCTGGTCGCCGGCCGGGGCGCGGTCGTGGAGCAGCCGCGCCAGCCGGGCCGCCGTACCGACCGGCACCGTCGACTTGCCGACGACCAGGGTCCGGCGGGTCAGGTGCCGGGCCAGCTCGGTGACCGCGGCATCCACATAGGTCAGGTCGGCCGCCTGCGAGTCCTTGCGCTGCGGCGTGCCCACACAGATGAAGTGCACGTCACCGAACTCGGCGGCCTCGGCGAAGCTGGTGCCGAACCGCAGCCGGCGCGTCTCGAGCGCCTTGGTGAGCAGCTCGGGAAGGCCGGGCTCGAAGAAGGGCACCTCGCCCGACGCCAGCTTCTCGATCTTGACCGGGTCGACGTCGATGCCGAGGACCTCGAAGCCCATCACGGCCATGCAGATCGCATGGGTGGCACCGAGGTAGCCGGTACCGATGACGGTGATGCGCAGCGGTGAATTCATCAGTAGGCACCCGAACTACGAAGGACGGCGCTGACGGTACGGGCCAGGATGGCCACATCCATCGCGAGGGACCAGTTCTCCACGTAGGTGAGGTCCAGCCGGATCGACTCCTCCCAGGAGAGGTCGGAGCGGCCGGAGACCTGCCACAGGCCGGTGAGGCCGGGCTTGACCACGAGGCGGCGCCGCATGTCGTCCGGATAACCCGCGACCTCGCGGGCCAGCGGCGGCCGGGGGCCGACCAGCGACATGTCGCCCTTCAGCACGTTCATCAGCTGCGGCAGCTCGTCCAGCGAGTACTTCCGCAGCCAGCGGCCGACCGGCGTGATGCGCGGGTCCTGGCGCATCTTGAACAGCTCGCCGTCGGTGTCGTTGAGATTGCGGATCTCCTGGAGCCGGGCCTCCGCGTTGACGACCATGGTGCGGAACTTGTAGAGCACGAACGCCCGGCCGTCCTTGCCCACCCGCTCCTGGCGGAAGATGGCGGGACCGCGGCCACCGGGACCGAAACTCACCAGCAGCGACAGCACGAGGAGCACCGGGGAGCTGAGGGCCAGCAGGATGAACGCGCCGGCCCGGTCGAAGGCGTTCTTCACCAGGCGGGCGCTGCCCTTGAGCCGCGGGTGCTCGACGTGCAGCATCGGCAGGCCGTCGACCGGGCGGATGGTGGTGCGGTCACCGGCCACGTCGACCAGGGTGCTGGCCACGATGAGGTCGATGTCGTCGCGTTCCAGCTGCCAGGCCAGCCGGCGCAGCTCGGCGCCGTCGATCTCCGGGCAGCTGAGCACCACGACGGTGTCCGCACCGGCCTCGGTCACCGCGGCGGCCACCTGGTCGAAGTTGCCGTAGACCGGAGGCAGCCCGTGTACGAGCTCGCCGCCGCTGCTGATCGTCCCCGGCGGCAGGCAGGCGCCGACGATGCCGAGCCCGTGGTGGCTCTCGTGCCGCAGCCGGCCACTCATGTCGGCGACCGCCCGCGGGTGGCCGACAAGGATCACCCGGTGCAGCCGGTCGCCCCGGGCCCAGGCCCGGTGCAGGATCTGCCGGAACACATACCGTGCGGCGACGTCGAGCACCGTGGCCACCGGGACCGCGATGATGACGTACCCGCGGGCCAGCCGCAGATCGAAGGAAAAGGACAGAATGGCCAGGGCGGCGGTCAGGCCGAGACCGGAACGGACTACCCGGGCGTATTCGTCGGTTCCGACGAAAAGATGGCGCGACTCATAGGCCCGATTCAGCGCGAGAACGGCCAGCCAGGGCAGCGGAAATAGCAGGGTGAGCAGCCTGTAGTCGAGCAGGAACGGTTCCGTGTTCGTTCCGCCGAATCGGAGGGCGAGGGCGGCGCCGGCAGCGAGGAAGCCGATGATCCAGTCGATCACCACGAGACCGAGCGCGTACTTGCCGCGCCAGTCGTTGCGGGCCGGCGTTTCCGGGATGTCCGCTTCCTGCAGCGTGTTGAGCAGCCGTCTTTTCTGGTTGATATCGACGGTCGACCCTGTTTCGATCGTCTGCACGCCTAGCCTCCGTCATCGATGGCGGTCAACCACGGTCCTGGCGATGCCGTCGCCGGCGTGGCGGCGGCCCAGCGAGGTGAGATCGTTGTCCTTGAGCGGGGCGACGCGCCCCACCCGGGGAATCCTGCTGAATAGTCACACGTTCGCGCTACATACTTCCGTTCGACTCGCATGGCGAATCGGAGGATGCCAATTACAAACGCGGTCGAGAGGGTCAAATCGGGCGAACCCGGTTCTCGGGAAGGTTCATGCCGCAATGTATGGGAATTGCGAAGCCAGAGCCTCGCGCATACATGATTGAACTCGTCAGGTCAATCGACGGTGGACAGGCATCTATGTATTAAATCCGACGGCTTCCTTGCCGCAGGGTTTCCGTGAACGACAGGCAAGTTTCGTACTGTGGGAGCAGGCCGCTGGAGCGCGCCTCGGCGAGCGAGGGCGCTTCGGCGTCCTTCATGGACAGTAGTGGGACGGTTACAGGCCAGGCAATGTCGAGTTCCGGATCGAGCGGGTCGATGCCGTGCTCGTGCCCCGGGCGGTAGGTGCTGGAGCAGAGATAGGTCACCGTGGCGCCCTCGGTCAGCGCGCAGAACCCGTGCCCGAGGCCCTCGGCGAGGTAGACGGCGCGGCGGTCCTCGTCGTCCAGCCGCACCGCCTCCCAGGTGCCGAACGTCGCTGACCCGACACGGAGGTCGACGATCACATCGAGTACGGCACCGGATACGCAGGTGATGTACTTCGCCTGGCCGGGCGGCACGTCGGCGAAGTGGATGCCGCGGACGGTGTCCTTGGCCGAGGTGGAGAGGTTGGCCTGCGCCAGATCGAGCGGGTGCCCGACCGCGGCCGCCAGGGCGTCGAACCGGTACCACTCCATGAAGGCGCCACGAGGGTCGCGGTGCTGCACCGGGGTCACCTCGAAGGCGCCCTGGACGGCGAGTGGGCGGATCTTCATCGGGCAACACCGTTCCTCATCGGGCAACACCGTACTCTCCGGTGATCAGCAGCCTCGAGAGGTATCCGCCGTATCCACTTTTCAGGAGCGGCTGCGCGAGCTGCAGCAACTCGTCGTCGGTGATGAAGCCGTTACGCCAGGCCGCCTCCTCGACGCAGCCGATCTTGAGGCCCTGGCGCTCCTCGATGACCCGGACGTACTCCGACGCCTGCACCATCGACTGGAAGGTGCCGGTGTCGAGCCAGACCGTGCCCCGGTCGAGCGGGGTCACGTCGAGGCGGCCCTGCCTGCGGTACTCCTCGTTGACCGCGGTGATCTCCAGTTCGCCGCGCGCGCTCGGCACCAGCTTCTCGGCGATCCGCACCACGTCGGCGTCGTAGAAGTAGAGCCCCGGCACGACGTAGGTCGACTTGGGGCGGGCCGGTTTCTCCTCGATCGAGAGGACCTTGCCGTGCCGGTCGAACTCGACCACGCCGTAGCGCTCCGGGTCGGCGACCGGGTAGGCGAAGATTCGGCCGCCGGCCGGCTGCTGGAAGTCGGCCAGCTGACGGCCCAGGCCGACACCGTGGAAGATGTTGTCGCCGAGGATCAGGGCGACCGGCTGGTCGCCGATGAAGTCGGCCCCGATCCGGAACGCCTGGGCGATTCCGTCCGGTTTCGGCTGCTCCGCGTAGCTCAGTGAGAGCCCGAACCGGCTCCCGTCGCCCAGCAGCCGCTCGAAGTGGGGCTGATCCTCCGGCGTCGTGATCACCAGGACCTCGCGGATCCCGGCCGACACCAGAGTGGTCAGCGGGTAATAGATCATCGGCTTGTCGAAGATCGGCATGAGCTGCTTCGACATCGCGAGAGTTATCGGCCAGAGGCGGGAGCCGGTGCCACCGGCAAGGAGGATTCCACGCACCGGGGAAGACTAAACAGCGGCAGCAAAGGAGGTAGAGTGCCCAGTCGTGCAGATTTTCGTGACCGGCGGTGCCGGTTTCATCGGATCGGCCTATGTCCGGGCCCTCTTGCAGGACGAATACCCCGGTGCGGCCGGGGCATCGGTGACGGTTCTGGACCTGTTGTCCTATTCCGGCAATCGCGCGAACCTTCCGTTGACGGATTCCCGACTGCGCTTCGTTCAGGGAGACATATCGGATTCCGCCCTCCTGCGGCAGTTGCTTCCGGGCCACGACGTGATCGTCCATTTCGCGGCCGAATCCCATGTGGACCGCTCCATCTCCGGTGCGCTGCCGTTCGTGCAGACCAACGTGCTCGGCACCCAGACGCTGCTGGACGCCGCGCGGGCGGCCGGGGTCGGGCGCTTCCTGCACGTGTCCACCGACGAGGTGTACGGCTCGATCGCCGAGGGCTCGTGGACCGAGGGCTGGCCGCTCGAGCCGAACTCGCCGTACGCCGCCTCCAAGGCCGGATCCGACCTGATGGCCCTGGCCGCCCACCGCACACACGGCATGGACGTGGTAGTGACGCGCTGCTCCAACAACTACGGGCCGCACCAGTTCCCCGAGAAGGTCATCCCGCTGTTCGTCACCAACCTGCTCGACGGCAAACAGGTGCCGCTCTACGGCGACGGCGGCAACATCCGCGACTGGCTGCACGTCGCCGACCACTGCCGGGGCATCCAGCTGGCGCTCGAGAAGGGCCGGGCGGGCGAGGTCTACCACATCGGCGGCGGCACCGAGCTGAGCAACCGGGAGCTGACCGGCCTTCTGCTCAAGGCCTGCGGCGCGGACTGGGACATGGTGCGCCAGGTCGAGGACCGCAAGGGCCACGACCGCCGTTACTCGCTCGACATCACCAAGATCAGCGAAGAGCTCGGGTACACCCCGCAGGTCAGCCTCGAGGACGGGCTCGCCTCGACGGTGACGTGGTACCGCGAGAACCGCGACTGGTGGGAGCCGCTGAAGGCGCGGGCGGCCATCTGATGCGGTGGCTGATCACGGGGGCCGGCGGCATGCTCGGCCGGGACCTGTGCGCGGTGCTGGCCTCGGCCGGCGAGACCGACGTGGTCGCGGCCGGCCGGGCCGACCTCGACATCACCGACGCGGCGGCGGTCCGGTCGGCGGTCGACGGGGCCGACGTGGTGGTCAACGCCGCCGCGTGGACGAACGTCGACGGAGCCGAAACGGACGAGCAGACCGCGTCGGGGGTCAACGGGTACGCCGTACGGAATCTCGCCGAAACGGCTGGAAAGCGGCTCATTCAGGTCTCGACCGACTATGTTTTTGACGGCGCGGCGAGCGCGCCCTACGCGGAGGAGGCGCCGCAGGCGCCGATCAACGCCTACGGCCGGGGCAAGGCGATCGGTGAGCGGGCCGCGTTGTCGGCCGGCGGGTTCGTCGTGCGCACGGCTTGGCTGTACGGCGAGCACGGGCCGAATTTCGTGCGGACCATGCTGCGGCTCGCGGCCGCGCGGGAAACCGTGGACGTGGTCGACGACCAGGTGGGGCCGCCGACGTGGTCCTACGCCCTGGCCGGGCAGATCGTGGCGCTGGCCCGCTCCGGCGCGCAGCCGGGCGTCTATCACGGCACGGCCGGCGGATCGACGTCGTGGTTCGGGCTCGCCCGGGCCGTGTTCGAGGAGGCCGGGCTCGATCCGGCCCGCGTGCGGCCGACGACGAGCGCCACGTTCGTGCGGCCGGCGCCCCGGCCGGCCTACAGCGTGCTCGGGCACGATCGGTGGGCGGGCACGGGGGTTTCGCCGCTGCCGGACTGGCGCCCGATGCTTCGCGAGGCGATGCCGCTCCTGAACCGGTGAAAGGGCTCCGGGCGGAGCAACTGCCGGGTCATCCGGGTCATCCGGGTCAGGAACCGTAGCCGATGGAGTCGCCGCCCGGGCGGGTCAGCAGGATCGTGAGCTCGGCGGCCGGGGCGCCCGGGGTGGCGCGGGCGGCGAATTCGCGAGCGAGCGCGTCGAGCCGCTCGGCGAACTCGTAGAACGTCGCGTCATCCAGCGGGACCCGGCGCGCGTCCTGCAGGCGCGGGCCGCGAGGCGACTCGGGGTCGAAGCGGCGCGGCTGAGGCGGGCGCGGAAGGGACGGGCTCGACCCGGTGTGCTCGCTGGTTGCCGGGTTCGGGCTTGCCGCGGACCGGCGTGGTTCGCGACTCCTGCCTCCGGCTGGGCCGCCCGCGTCGTAGCCGGGCCCGCCCGCGTCGTCGCCTGACCTGCCCGCGTTGTCGCCGGGCCTGCTCGCGGGCTCTGGGCGCTCGCCGGGATAGCTCGGGCCGGCCGGCGGGCTCCATGCTGAGTCGGTCGGGTCGGCGGCCGGTCGTCCCGCTGGGCCGGTGTCGGGTGTGGGCCGCCCCGTCGCCGGTCGTCCCTCTGGGTCGGTGTCGGGCGTGCGCCGGCCTGTCGCTGATCGTCCGGTTGGGTCGGTGTCGGGTGTGGGCCGGGCG
>DASWRZ010000327.1:0-2491 GCA_036402935.1 Actinoplanes sp. | reverse complement strand
GGTGTGCAGCCGCTCGTTGGTGAGCACAAAACCGCGGTCCAGGCGTACGCCGGCCTGCTCGTACCCGAGGTCCTTGGTCGTCGGGCCGCGGCCGACCGCCACGAGCAGCACCTCGGCCTCGACGGTCTCGCCGCCGGCGATCGTCGCGCGCACGCCGTTCTCGGTGTGCTCGACCTTCTCGAACGGCTTGCCGACCTTGAAGTTGATCTTCCGCTTGCGGAACGCCCGCTCGACCTGCTTCGAGACCTCCTCGTCCTCGCCCGCGACCAGCCGGGGGAGAGCCTCGAGGATCGTCACGTCGGCGCCGAACGACTTCCACACGCTGGCGAACTCGACGCCGATCACGCCGCCCCCGAGCACGATCGCCGAGCTGGGCACGCGGTCGAGCTTGAGCGCGTGCTCGCTGGCGATCACCCGGGTGCCGTCGATCTCGAGGCCCGGGATGGTCCGCGAGTAGGATCCCGTCGCCAGGATGATGTTGCGGCCGGTGATGCGCTGGCCGTCGACCTCGACGGTGTCCTTCGCGACGAGCTTGCCGTGCCCCGGGATCTGGGTGATCTTGTCCTGCTTGAGCAGGCCCTGCAGGCCCTTGTAAAGGCGCCCGACGACCCCGTCCTTGTACGAGTTGACGCCCGCCATGTCGATGCCGACCAGATCGGCCTTGACGCCGAACTGCTCGCTCTCGCGTGTCTGGTCCGCGATCTCGGCGGCGTGCAGCAGCGCCTTGGTCGGGATGCAGCCGCGGTGCAGGCAGGTGCCACCCCACTCGGCCTTGTCGATCAGCGCGACCGACAGGTTGAGCTCGGCCGCGCGCAGGGCGGCCGCATAGCCACCGCTGCCGGCGCCGAGGATGACGATGTCGAAGGTTCCGCCGTTCGGCTGGCTCACGTTGACTCCAGAGGTCGGGTCGTCGCCATGTGTGGGTCACACCATGGAAACGTGACAGTGCGTCGACGCCATCTTGTCACTTGAAGAACCGGTCAATGCACTCAGGTGCCCCGCGACATGCGCCCGGCACGTACCCTTGCGGCAATTGAGCGTGAGGAGCGGGAAGTGGCCTGGTTTCGGCGTGGCAGGGAGCCGCGTGGGGTGCGCGTTACGCCGGTCGACCGAGCCGACTTGGACTATCTCGCCGAGTTTGTCCGCACGCGCCGCGGGGTCGAGGCATTCATCGAACCCCGCACCACGGTGACCGAGACCACCCTGTTGCTCGTGGCACACGACGGCGAATGGACCCGCCGGCGCATCGAATCGCCCGAGGTCGCCCGCCGCTTCGCCAATCAGCTCTCGATGCCGGTCTATGACGTCCGCCTGCTGGGCTATCCGCAACGCATGCGCGATTACAACTCACGGCAAAAGCGCCGCCCGCAATGAGCGGGCGACGCTTTTCCCCTTCTGACAGATGTTCGGGTCGTGGTTGAAGTGCGCCTTACGCCAGGTCGTCGATCAGCTTGAGGAACGTACGCACGGGGACGCCCGTACCGCCCTTGGTGATATAGCCACTGGGCTCCCCGGTGTGGAAGCTGGGGCCCGCGATGTCGATGTGCGCCCACTCCACGCCGTCGGCCACGAACTCCCGCAGGAAGACGCCGCCCTGCAGCATGTGCCCGGCCCGGTCGAGGCTCGCGTTGGTCTGGCAGATGTCGGCGATGTCGGACTCCATGCCCTTGCGTACCTCCTCCGGCAGCGGCATCGGCCAGGCCGGCTCACCGACCGCGTCGCCCGCCGTCTTGACCAGAGAGGTCGCCGCGTCGGAGCCCATCAGGCCGGCCACCCGGGTGCCCAGCGCGATCACCTGGCCGCCGGTCAGGGTCGAGGTCTCGAAGACGTACTCGGCGCCGTCGGCGCAGGCCCGGGCGATCGCGTCGCCGAGCACCATGCGTCCCTCGGCGTCGGTGTTGAGCACCTCGACCCGCTTGCCGTTGAACATCGTGATCACGTCGCCCGGCCGGTAGGCCGAGCCGGACGGCATGTTCTCCGCCATCGCCAGATAGCCGGTGACCGAGACGCCCGGCTTGAGCGCGGCCACCGCCAGCAGCGTCGCGCCGACCGCGGCCGCGCCGGCCATGTCCGACTTCATCTCCCACATGCCGGCGTTCGGCTTGATGCTGATGCCGCCGGTGTCGAACGTGATGCCCTTGCCGACCAGCGCGACCTTCTTGGGGTGGTCGACGCCCTCGGGGGTGTAGGTGAGCTTGACCAGCCGCGGCGGCGCCTCCGAGCCCTGCCCGACCGCCACGATGCCGCCGTACCCGCCGGCCTTGAGCGCCTCCAGGTCGAGCACCTCGACCTCGAGACCGGTGCCCTCGGCCGCCGCCACCACCGCGTCGGCGAACTGCGGGGGCCGCAGCACGTTGCCCGGCTGGTTCACCCAGTCGCGGGTCTGCCGTACGACCCGGGCGACGACCTCGGCCCGGGTCAGCTCGGCGGCCGACGCGGCGTCGCTCGCGTCGGCCACGTGGATCTGCAGCGCCGCGACCGGGTCGCGCCT
>DASWRZ010000326.1:0-18131 GCA_036402935.1 Actinoplanes sp. | reverse complement strand
CTGATGTTTTGTGACCACAGTCAAAACTGATCAGGTGGAACTGGACAGTTCAACTGAAGAAATTAGTTTGGGCGGCATGGAGACGATCCCGGCTTCCTCGGTGCGTGCGGCCAAGGACATCCGCTCGGTGTTCAGCCGTCTGCGGCGCCGCCTGCGGGAGGTGGCCGGGCTCGGCGGCCTAATGCCATCGCAGACGCCGGTGGTCAGCCGGCTCGAGCGGGGCGTCCCCGCCTCAGCCAGCGCCCTCGCCACCCTGGAGCGGGTGCGCCCGCAGTCGATGGCGGCCACGCTCGCCGCGGTCCAGGAACAAGGGCTGATCCAACGGCAACCCGACGCGGCCGACGGCCGCCGGCAGCTGATCTCGCTCACCGATGCCGGGCGGGAGGCGTTCGCCGGCTCCCGGCGTCAGCGCGAACAGTGGCTGGCCCGGGCGCTGACCGACCACTACACCGAGGCCGAGCGGCAGACCGTCTCATCGAGGCGCTGACGCTCCTCGAACGGCTGGCGGAGCTGCGGCGGTCGCCGTGGACCGCCGCCGAGGCGACCATCGCACCGAGGTAGACCAAACTCCGCGCGCCGCCCGGTCAGCGTCGTCAGTCCTCGCGCCGCGCGGCCGGCAGCCAGACCAGGGCGCGGCCGATGTCGTCTGCGGCGGCGCGGTGCTTCTCCGAACGATCGACCCGCGCCGCCGCCGCGCAGGCCTCCAAGCGCCGGGTCAGGTCGCCGTAAAAGTAGGGATCGTCGATCACGGGCGGCCCGGTCGTGGCGCGCCGGTTCCTACGGCCGATCATCGCGACCAGGACCTGCGCGACGACCGGGCCGACGCCGATCGCCACGAGCAGGGCCGGCAACGACGCGGCATCACGAGCGGCCAGCAGGATCGTCAGCGACACCGCGGCCCCGACGAAGGTCCCGGCGATCGTCCGGAGCCAGTGCGGCGGCAGCCCGGCGCCGAACCGGCCGGCGGCCTGGTTGATCTCGAATTCGGCCTGCGCGAGCCGCGCGAACCCGACCCGATCGGGCCGCTCGGCGACCCAGTCGCGGGCCTGCGCGTCCCCGGCCGCCGCCCGCACCCGGTCGGACGCGCGGCGCAACCGGTGCTCGACATCGCCGCCGAAAACATTGTCGGTCACGGCTGTTCCTTGGTTTCGGCCGCCAGATATTGCTCGATGTGGTCGATCGCCTGGCAGAGCATGGTGTCGGCCGCGGCCAGCCGGGTGAAGGTCGGGCTCCCGGCGACGGCGTGCGCCAGGTAGGCCGGCTGCCAATGCCTCGAACCGGCCGCCCGCAGGATCGCCGACACCAGCCGGGTCCGCGCGTCGGCGAGCGCGTCGGGCAGCCCGGCCAGGTCGCGCGGGCTGCTCGGCTCGACCGTCACCGCGGCCCGCGCCAGCCGGCGGCGGCCCAGCCACGGCCCGAGCCGGGTCATCGTCCACTTGCGAACCGGATGTTCGACCAGCACCGCGACGATCCACGAGCAGGCGACCACCCAGAAGACCGGGAAGCCCAGCGCCCTCGTCACGAGCGCGGTCGCCGCCGCGGCGAGCAGCATGGCCGGCGTGCCGGCCGCGACGCGGGACCAGCCGCCGAGCCCGCTCGCCGCCATGATCAGGCAGTCGTCGACCTCCAGCAGCCGGTGGCGCGCCGAGTTCAGCGCGAACTGGTCGAGATCACCGGTCGCGTCCCGCAGCCGGTCGCGGCCGTCGGCCACCAGCGCGCGCACGGCGGCGAGGTCCTGGTAGAGCTGACGGCCAGGCATGCCCTCGAGGGTGTCACCGCTCGGCAACCTTGGGTAGGGCCACCTCGAGTTCGGGTAGGGCCACCCCAAGCTTGGGTTGGGGCTACCTGGAGCTGGGTAGGGCCACCTCGAGCCACTCGACAGCCTCGCCGACGGTGGTCACGGTCGGCGCCTCGGGGATCGGCGGCCGGTCGACGACAATGACCGGGATGCCCCGTTCCCGGGCCGCCCCCAGCTTCGGCGCCGGGCCGCCGCTGTCCTTCGTGACCAGCACGTTTATCTTCCGGTCGCGGAGCAGCTGCCGCTCACCGCCGAGAGTGAACGGCCCCCGGTCGAGCACCACCTCAAGGTCGCGCGGCATCGGCGGTGCCGGCTCCTCGACCGACCGCGAGAGGAACCACGCACCCCGCACCCCGGCGAAGGCGGCGATGCCCTGTCGCCCGGTGGTGAGAAAAACGCGGTCCCCCAGCTGGGGGAGAAGGGCGGCGGCTTCGGTCAGATCCCGTACGCGCCACCAGTCATCCCCCGCCACCTCCGCCCACCCCGGCCGCCGCAGGATGAGCACCGGCGTCCGGGTCGCGGCCGCCGCCTCGACGGCGTGCCGGGTCATCGTCGCCGCGAACGGGTGGGTCGCGTCGACGACGGCGTCGATCCGCTCGGCCGTCAGGTAGTCGACCAGCCCGCCCACCCCGCCGAACCCGCCGATCCGCACGTCGCCGGCGATTTCCAGGGGCCGCGACGTCCGCCCGGCCAGCGAACTGATCACGCTGTAGGTCGTCTCGGCAAGGCCTGTGGACGGCCGCTCTCGGTCTGTGGACGACGGCGTGGAATCGTCGTACCCGCCCGGTTTACTCGACCCACCCAGTGCCGGGGTGGGGGAGGCGGCGGCTGCCGGGGTGGGGGAGGCGGCGGCTGCTGGGGTGGGGGAGGCGGCGGCTGCCGGGGTGGGGGAGGCCAGCGCCGCCGCCAGGTGGCGGGCCTCGGTGGTGCCGCCCAGGATCAGCACCCGCGGGCGGCCGGTCACGTCCGGCATCGGACCACCCGGCAAGACCCGGTCGCGACCCTGACCGTCAGCTTCGGCATCGGTCGGCCGAGTAGAGGTGGCTGTCGGGGAACTGGGCCGCCGTCAGCGCGGCCCCGACCACGATCACGGCCGTGCGCGTGATGCCGGCGGACTTCACCTGGACGGCGATGTCGGCCAGCGTGCCTCGCACGATCAGCTCGTCGGGGCGGCTGGCTCGCGCGACGACGGCGACCGGACAGTCCGGGCCGTAGGACGGGATCAGCTCGGCCACCACGGCGTCGATGCGCTGGACGGCCAGGTGCAGGATCATTGTCGCCCGGCTCGCGCCCAAGGTCGCCAGGTCTTCGCCCGGGGGCATCGCGGTGGCGCGTTCGGCGGTCCGGGTCAGGATGACCGTCTGGGCGACCTCGGGGACGGTCAGCTCGCGGCCCAGAGACGCGGCCGCGGCGGCGAAAGCCGGCACGCCCGGGACCACGTCGTAGGGGATACCGAACACATCCAGGCGGCGCATCTGTTCGGCCACCGCGCTGAAGACCGACGGGTCGCCCGAGTGCAGGCGGGCCACGTCCTGGCCGGCCGCGTGGGCCGCGACCATCTCGGCGACGATCTGGTCGAGGTTGAGCTCGGCCGTGTCGATCAGGCGGGCGCCCGGCGGGCACACGGAAAGCAGCTCGGCCGGCACGAGACTGCCGGCATAGAGACAGACCGGGCTCTCGGCGAGCAGGCGCTGCCCGCGTACGGTGATCAGGTCGGCGGCCCCCGGGCCGGCGCCGATGAAGTGGACCGTCATCGGGTCACCGACCAGATCGTCACCGGCATCATCGCTCTCCATCCCGTGAATCCGCCGACCGGCGAGGCGCGGTTGACCGCGACGCGGGTCAGGTCACCGCCCAGCTTTCCGTACGCCGCGGCCAGCACCGCCTCGGTCTCCAGCGTCACCGCGTTGGCCACCAGTCGGCCGCCCGGCGGCAGCGCGGCCAGGCAGGCGTCGAGCACGCCGTCGCGGGTCAGGCCGCCGCCGACGAAGATGGTATCCGGCGCCGGCAGCCCGGCGAGCGCGGCCGGCGCGGTCCCGGAGACCACTTGCAGACCGGGCACCCCCAGCGCGGAAGCGTTGCGCCGGATGGCCGAAACGCGGTCGGCGTGTGACTCGATCGCGACCGCGCGGCACGACGGGTGGCTGCGCATCCACTCGATGCCGATGCTGCCGCTTCCCGCGCCGACGTCCCAGAGCAGGGCGCCGGGCACGGGCGCCAGCGCGGCCAGGGTCACGGCACGAATCTCACGCTTCGTGAGTTGCCCGTCATTCTCGTACGCGGAGTCTTCGAGCCCCGGCACGATCGACCGCCGTGGGCCGTCGCCGCATTCGATCCCGAGTACCGCCAACGGGTCGCCCGGCGGGTGCTCCCACACCGAGGCCGTGCCGGTGACCACATGCTCGGACGGGCCGCCCAACTGGGAAAGCACGGTGATCGCGGCGTCGCCGTAGCCGCAAGAGGCCAACTGCGCGGCCACCTCGGCCGGCGTCGAGGCGTCGCGGGCCAGCACGAGCAGTCGCCGCCCCGGGTTGAGCGCGCGCCGCAGGACCGCCGGATCGGCGGTGACCAGGCTCACCACCTCGGTCGTCGCCAGCGGCCAGCCCAGCCGGGCGGCGGCCAGCGAGGCCGACGAAGGGTGGGGCAGCGCCCGCACCCGCGAAGCGCCGAGCAGGCGCACCAACGTCGCCCCGATGCCGTGGAACATCGGGTCGCCGCTCGCCAGCACGGCCCGCCGCCGGCCGGCGTGCGACTCGATCAGGCCGGGCAGGGCCGGGAGCAGCGGCGACGGCCAGGCGACACGTTCGGCGACGACCTCGGCCGGGAGCAGATCGAGCTGCCGGTCGCTGCCGAAGACCACTTGCGCTGCGAGCAGCGCCTGCTGGGGCGTACGTCCGAGGTCCGCCCACCCGCCGGCGCCGACGCCGACCACCGTGACCAGGTCGGGGTTGTCGGTATGCACGTCGAGACCGTAACCCGGCACCCGGCCGGGGATTTTTCTCCCCCGGCTTGAGCGATGCCGGGCCCGGCTGCGTACAACAGCCCGACGGCTCCCCGAGACCGGGTCGTCACGTCCGCCGCAGGGGGTGGCGGGCGACGCCCACGACGACCGTCTGGAGGCTGAGGACGTGGCGCAGCGACCGCCGGTGTTCCCGAGCCCTCAAGATCAGCGCTCGGCCGAGGACGAGGACGCGATGTACTTCGCCGACCTGCGGGCCATGCCCGACGAGGAGGATTCGTTCGCCCGGCCCCGGCGCGACGACTCCTGGAACCGGCACCCGTCGGCCGGATGGGACACCACCGAGCCGGCCGACGAGTTCGAGTCGGTCCGCCCGCGCTCCGATTCGTCCGAATACGCCGACCCGACGGGCACGTACTCCGCGCTCCGTCCCCGCAGCGACGAGTTCGAGACGATCCGCCCGCGGGGTGACGAGTTCGAGGCAGTTCGGCCCCGCGGCGATGAGTTCCAAGCGACGCGGCCTCGCGGTGATGAGTTCGGCGCGACCCGGGCTCGCAGCGACGAGTTCGAAGCGATCCGGCCCCGCAGCGACGAGTTCGAGACGGTCCGGCCCCGCGGCGACGACTACGACTCCGGGTCCTACGAGCGGCGGCGGTCGGAGTCGCGGCGCGAGGACACCGGGTCGTTCGAGGCGCGGCGCCAGGACACCGGGTCGTTCGAGGTGCGGCGCCAGGACACCGGCTCCTTCGAGGGGCGCCGGGGCACCGGGGGCTACGACACGCTGGGGCCCGACTCCGGCGCGTTCGACGCGATCCGGCCGCGGCGCCGGGACGACGACGTCGAGCGGGCCCGGCCGGCCGCCGACCCCTGGGGCGCGGACCCCGGTGCGCGTCTGGACGACGCGTACGCCGTACCGGACATCCACGACGATCCCGGACCGGCGTGGGCGGATCCGCAGGATCCGTATGTCGACGACCCCTACCGGCGCAGCGACATCGTGCAGGAGTCGCAGACCGACCCGAGCGGCTGGAAGGCGAGCGGTCCGGCGCAGCCGCCGATCCCGGACGACCGGCCGCCCGCCGAGGCGCTCTCCGGCAACCGCCTGCTGACCATCCTGTTGTTCTTCTCCGGGCTCGCCACCAGCGTCTCGCTCTGGCTCTTCGACACCCCGGGCGGCTCGGTCAACGACACCGCCACCGCGATGCTCGCGGCCGGCCGGATCACCGGCCTGGTCTCCGGGTACATCCTGTTCATCCAGCTCCTCATGATGAGCCGGGTCTCCTGGCTCGAGGAGTGGGTCGGCGCGCGTGACCTGCTGCGCTGGCACCGCTGGCTCGGCACCTCGCTGGTCGTCGGCGTCCTCGGGCACATCGTGCTGATCGTCTACGGCTACGCGCTGACCGCGCAGAGCGGCGTCGTGTCGCAGGGCTGGATGATCATCACCACGTTCCCGAAGATGATGAACGCGGTGATCGCCACCGGCATCCTGGTCGTGATCTCGCTGACCTCGATCCGGTTCGCCCGCTCCAAGCTGCCGTACGAGTTCTGGCACCTGCTGCACTTCGCGGGCTACCTGGTGCTGCTGCTCGGCTATGGACACCAGGTCGCGACCGGGGCCGACCTGAGCGGCCGGTTCTCCTCGGTGTTCTGGCCCGGGCTCAGCGCGCTGGTGATCTCGGCGCTGGTCTGGGGCCGGCTGATCGAGCCGCTCTGGCTCAACTCCCGGCACCGGTTCGAGGTCGCCGAGGTGGTCAGCGAGGGTGTCAACACGTTCTCGATCTACATCGACGGCAAGAAGCTCGACAAGCTGCCCGCCCAGGCCGGCCAGTTCATGCGGTGGCGGTTCCTGACCCGCAACGGCTGGTGGCAGTCGCACCCGTTCTCGCTGTCGGCGGCGCCGAACAAGGAGTGGCTGCGGCTGACCGTGACCGCGGTCGGCGGCCACACCTCGCGGCTGGCGACCATGCAGCCGGGGACGCCGATCTGGGCGGCCGGCCCGTTCGGGGTGTTCACCGCCCAGCGGCGCACCCGGCGCCGGGCCCTGCTGATCGCCGGCGGCAGTGGCATCGCCCCGATCCGGGCGTTGCTCGAGGACATGCCGACGGACACCATCGTGATCTACCGGGCGAGCCGGCCCGACGAGCTGGTCTTCCGCGGTGAGCTGGAGGAACTGGCCGAGCGCCGGGACGCCTGGGTGCGCTACATCGTCGGTTCCCGTAACGACCCGGGGCCGCGCCGGCTGTTCACCCCGCCGGGTCTGCTCGGCCTGGTGCCGGACGTGAGCCGGCGCGACGTCTACCTCTGCGGGCCGCCCGGGCTCGTCGAGGCCGCGGTCGGCACGCTGCGCGAGCTCGACGTTCCGGAAAGCCAGCTCCATCTCGACCCCTTCGAGTTCTGACAGTTCCGACACCTTCGGGAGTTCTTGTCATGCGACGTAGTACCGCAGCCGCCATCGGCACCCTGACCGGCGCCGCCCTGATCGTGGGAGTGCGACTGAGCGTGACGCCGCCGGCGGCCCCGGTCGCCGAGGCGCCGCCGCCGGTCGACGTGGCCGACAACTCTTCGCCCGCTCCTTCGGCCGCCGGCAAGGCGTCGGGGGCGAAGGCTCCGGCGAAGAAGAAGGAGGCCGCCAAGTCCGGCCTCAGGGACGGCAACATCCAGGGCAAGAAGATCCAGTACCCGTACGGCGCCATCCAGGTCACGCTGAAGATCGACGGTGGGTCGATCACCGACGTGTCGGCGACCTACCCGCTGGCCGGTGACAGCGCGACCATCAACCCGCGGGCCATCCCGGCGCTCAAACAGGAAGTCCTGAAGGCGCAGAACGACAAGATCGCGGCGGTTTCCGGGGCGACGTACACGAGCGCGGCCTACCTCAAGTCCCTTCAATCGGCATTGGACGCCGCCAAGGCGTAGGGTCACGCTTCGTGCGTCACGTCGAACACGTCATGGGTACGGTCGTCAGCATCGAACTGGCCGACGATCAGTCTCCTGAGCAGCTCCGCGACATGATCGCCGAGGTGTGCGACTGGTTGCACGAGGTGGACCGCCGGTTCAGCACGTACAAGGCGGAGAGTGAGGTCTGCCGCCTCCAGCGCGGCGAGATCACGCTGGCCGACTGCTCGCCGGACATGCGGCACGTGCTCGACGTCTGCGCCGATCTGTGGCGCGACACGGACGGTTACTTCGACGCGTACGCGGGCGGGTCGCTCGACCCGTCCGGCTACGTGAAGGGCTGGTCGGTCGAGGTCGCCTCGGCCCGGCTGGCCGCGGCCGGGTCGACCCGGCACTACATCAACGCCGGCGGCGACATCCGCATGCGCGGCGGCAACCCGGACGGCGAGCCGTGGCGGGTCGGCATCCGGCACCCGTGGGAGGCCGACAAGCTCAGCTGGGTGCTGGCGGTCACCGAGGGTGCGGTGGCGACGTCCGGCACGTACGAGCGCGGCCATCACGTAGTGAACCCGCGTACGGGAAAGCCCGCGCATGGATTGCGCAGCGTGACCGTGGTCGGGTCTGACCTCTCGCTCGCGGACGCCTATGCGACCGCCGCCCTCGCCATGGGCGAGGCGGGCATCTCGTGGCTCGCGAAGCGTGCCGCCGACGGGTATCAATCGGCGGTTGTCACTGACGACGGTCGCGCGTTCTCCTCGGCGAACCTGCCGGCCGCGGTCTGACGTTCCGGTTGGCACAGACCGGAAGCCGACTCAATCGGTAATGATCCGCTGACCAGGGCATACGTTCCCACCTGAGTGGCCACTCCCGATTCTTTCGAGGGAGACTCGATGCCAACCTATGGTGAGATTCGCCGTGCCCTTTCCGATTCCCAGGCCCGCTGGCAGGCCGACCCCGGTCCCGCCGACGACCAGCCGGTCGCCGCGCACGCCCTGGGCGTCCCGTCCGACGAGCAGTTAGTTCCGGCGGCCGAGGCCGCCCCCGTCGATCTGCCCGCGATCATCGCCGAGCACCCGACGGCCAACCCGTTCCTCGACGCCCGCCGCGCCGCTGTCGGCCTTCCCGCCCGCACCACCGAGCACGCCCCGGCCGTCCTCGCCGCCGCGGCCGACCGGATCGGACCGGCCGGCGCCGGGTTCGCCGCGGCCGTCGACTGGCGCAACCGGTTCGGCACCAACTGGGTCACCGGCGTCCGCGACCAGGACCCGTGCGGCTCCTGCGTCTCGTTCGGCACCACCTGCGTGATCGAGAGCCGGGTGCGGATCGAGCACGCGGTGTGGACGATCCGCTCCGAGGGCGACGCCCACGACGGGCTCGGCCTGCACTGCGCCGACGGTTCGTGGCCCAACACCTACTTCGACTGGATCAAGGCGAACGGCATCTGCGACCCGGGGTGCTGGCCCTACCGTACGGACAACCCGGCCTACCACCCGACCCCGGATCGCAGCGGCCGCACGGTGAAGCTCGACGGGTACACCCAGCTGGGCTCACTCGACGACCAGAAGAAATGGCTCGACACGGTCGGGCCGATCACCTGCTGCCTGGAGGTGTGGACCGACTTCGACGCCTACTCCACGGGCGTCTACCACCACACCACCGGCACGCTCCGGGGCCTGCACTGCATCGCGATCATCGGCTACAGCGAGACCGACCGATGCTGGATCGCCAAGAACTCGTGGGGCCCGGGCTGGGGCGACCACGGTTACGTCCGCATCGGATACGGCGAGATCAAGATCGACCAGTACGCCAAGTACGGCGTGGTCACCGCCAACCCCGACCCGTGGACCAAACGCCGCCTGCACAACGGCAACCTCTACGAGAGCGGCAACGGCGCCGGCCACCGCAACTTCGAGATGCTGGCCACCGCCGACGGCTCCCTGGTGCGGCACTGGTGGCGCGAGGGCAACGCCCCGTTCCCGTGGCACCCGGCGAGCGAGTTCGGCTTCGACGCGGCCGCCTGCCCGACGCTGACCAGCACCACCTACAACCGCAACTTCGAGTGCGTCTACCCGACCGGCTCCGGCCGCCTGCACCACTGGTGGCTCGACCAGAACACCGGCAAGTGGAACGAGGGCGGCATCTTCGGCCCCGGCAACGCGGCCGGCATCCCCGGCTTCATCCAGGGCAACTACGGGGCGCCCGGCAACTTCGAGGTGGTCGTACGCCTCGCCACCGGCCAGTTGCAGCACTGGTGGCGGGACGGCGGCGGCTGGCACCCGGGCCCGGCCTTCGGCTCCGGCATCGCGTTCAGCGGCGCGTCGCTCGTGCAGAGCAACTACGGCGCGCAGGGCAACTTCGAGCTCGTCGCGACCCTGGGCACCGGCCAGATGCAGCATTTCTGGCGCGACAACGACCACGGCATGCCCTGGTACGCGGGTCCCGTCTTCGGCAGCGGCATCACCGGCCCACCGGTGATGATCCAGGGCCAGTACGGCATGGCCACCGAGTACGGCCTCGGCAACTTCGAGCTCTGCGTGGCCGCGGGCGGCCAGGTGCAGCACTGGTGGCGCGACAACGGCGCAAACATGGCCTGGTACCACAGCGCGACCTTCGGGCACGACGTGGCCGCGGTGGCCGGGCTGGTGGAGTCGAGCTTCGGCTTCAACCTCGAGATCGTTGTGCTGCGGACCGATCAGCGGTTGCAGCACTACTGGCGTGACGGGGCAGGATGGCACGAGGGTGCGCTGATCTGACTGACATGGGGGAGGTCCGGTGCAGGTCACACTTCGGGTCGGCGAACGGACCACGGTCCGGCTGCCCGGCCTGGGCACAGTCGGCTACGGCTGGACCTCCCACGTGACGGGCTCCGACGACGCCGTCGCGGTCTCGGTCCGCCCGGCACCTCGCGAGGAGATCGACGGCCGGCCGCCCGGGGCCAGCGTCGACGAGATCGCGGTCATCGAGGGCCGGCACCCCGGACACGCCACGGTCACGCTGGAACAACGGCGCTCCTGGGAAAACAAGCCCCAGCCGCAGGACCGGCGTGTCCTCGAGGTGACCGTCGTCGCCTGAAATGGGGGTCGCGGCGGCGGTGCCGCGGGTCCTGCTCATTTCGTAGAAGATGAACGCGTTCACGACCACGGTCGGCCCGGCCCGGGGTGGGATCGTCTTCGCGAAACGGTCATCGGCGCGAAGCCCGGACCGGTAACGGCATGACGGCGTGGCATGAGGCCGCTCGCACGGCCGACAGTGATCGACCGCTGTCGACCGGCGGATCAGAAATCGCTGAAGATGTAGGGCATCTGACGCGGGAACAGGCTCGTCAACGGGCCGATCGCCTCCGGAGACAGCTCGCCCAGTCCGCGCGTGAAGACCTCGACCGGGTCGAGAACGCCGTACAGCAGAGCGCTGAGGCCGCCCACCGTGAGCGTGGCGGTCGGGGAGCTGCCCTTGGCCACGACCAGGCGGCCCTGCTCGGACGAGAGCCGCCAGACGCCGCCGGCCAGCTCGTCGTCCGGGATCTCGATCGTGACGTCGCCCGGGCCCACCGGCGTACCGGAAAGCGCGGGCATGTCCAGGACCCGGACCATCGGTCCGCCCTGGCGAGGGTGGTTGACCCGGCCCTCGGTGGTGACCGCCAGGTCGGTGCCCCACAGCTCCGGGACCTCATCGGTGCCGATCGTGACGGTCACCCGCGCCACCTGGTCGACGTGGCGGGCGAAGAACTGAAGCAGCAGCGCCCGGCCGAGCGGTCCGGTGGTCAGCAGATCCTCGGCGAGAAGGTCGGCGCCGTACTCGGTGATGCGGTAACGGACCACCCCGGCCACCTCGCCGCCGGCACGGGCGACGGCCAGCCAGACCTGGTCGCTCCGGAACAACTCGGCCCGGGTCGCGTCAAAGATCGAAAACCCGTGGCGCGCCTCGAGGAGGCGGCGGGTCATTTCCCCGTACGCGTCGAAGCCGTCAGCCATCGTCAGACGCTCGACCTCGCCCGGCAGTTCCGCCCGGATGAGGTGGCCGAGCCCCTCCGGGGCGAAGGTCGCCGTGCGGTGGCGGGGAACGCCGACAAAGCCGAACCGGGCGTAAAAACTCGGGCGGAACGGGTAGAGCACGCTGACCGCCGAGCCCTCCTCCCGCATCTGCCGCAACAGCCGCTCCAGCAGCTCCCGCACCAGCCCCCGCCGCCGCGCCGACGGATGCGACGCCACCGACGCCACCCCGGCCATGTCGTGCACCAGGCCGCGCACGTTCTGCCGCATCCGGTAGGCGGCCAGCCCCGCCAGCGCCTGCCCGTTCTCCTCGGCGATGAGCATCACCGCGGTCTCGTTGAATCGCGCCCGCTCCCGGTACCTCTCCTCATCCTCGGCCGGCGACGGCGAGGGCTGGAAGGCATACGAGGCCAGCGGGAACATCATCGCCACCCGCTCCGCGGCGGTGATCTGCCGAAAGTCCATGACCACATCCAACCCTGTCCACGCCGGGTTTCCCCCGCAGGGCCAGGCGGCGACGCGCCGGGGACCCCCAGTTTGGCATTGCACAGGTGGACCCGCTAATGTTTCTCCCGTCACCGGGGCCGCGCAGGCGGGGCCGGAGCTGACAAGCGGACGTAGCGCAGCTGGTAGCGCATCACCTTGCCAAGGTGAGGGTCGCGGGTTCGAATCCCGTCGTCCGCTCGGAGAGGCCGCGACAGGTTATGGTGCGGGGCCAGGCTCGGTGGAGTGGCCGAGAGGCGAGGCAACGGCCTGCAAAGCCGTGTACACGGGTTCAAATCCCGTCTCCACCTCGGCATTTGTGGTACCCGAGGGCGATTGGCGCAGCGGGAGCGCGCTTCCTTGACACGGAAGAGGTCACTGGTTCGATCCCAGTATCGCCCACGAACGTTTGCCCAGCTCAACGGCTTGTTACCAGATCATCGGTAACGAGCCGTTTGCTTTTTGGTACCTTACCTTGGGAGCAAATGGGGAGCACAAGGTCATCATTTGCCTGCGTAGAGGCTCGATCGTTCTAAGCCCATGGCTGCGATGGTCGGCATCGTCCGACACGCCGGGCTACCAGCCCGATGACAAACCGCCACCAGCCCCCGTCGCCAGGAGGCCTTGGATCAAGGGGTCGCAGGTTCGAATCCTGTCAGCCCGACCAAAGATTGCCGATGACCTGCGAAAAGGTAGGTCATCTTTTTGTGCCATGGATCCTTCACCCTTTCACCCCTCTTTTGAACACAGACAGCTGGACGATGCCGCGCCGCGCCGCCGGTTCCCGTCGCTCCGCGCAACACACAAGGTCCTTCTACCGGAGGCTGACCGAGGACATCTGAGCCGCTCCCTACGAGGCCTCGGGCTCTGCCGGACTCCGTCAGGGGCCGCCCTCACGGGATAAGAGAAGCGATCTGAGACAGCGGCCTTCCGCCCTCGCTCCGAGGCGTGGTCGATGTCTCCACGCCAACGTCTGGCAGGCTCGGGGTCATCGCCGACTCTGCCGCCGGGCCCAGCCCGGCGGGACCAAGCGGCTGACGTGACTCACGACCGACGCTATGGCTGCGCTGGAGACAACCGCCAGGAGTCCGCGGTACCAGCGGATTAGAGCTTAGGTGTAGGCCTGCTGCCAACCAGTGTCGTGCAATGTTGACCTACGCCAGGGCCGTCAATCACACATCGATCACACGATGGGCGGCGTCGCGGCCTGGGCGCGGCGGCGCCTACGAGCCGCCACTGGTGTGACGTCAGCAGCCGACGGGATCACCGATCGAAAGGGTCGATCGCACACGATCACACGGGTGGACCAGCGGCGCCAGCCAAGCCGACGCGGCAGTCATGGTCCGTGCCCGCCAAGCGGCAATCGCGTGCGCGGATCTGCCGAGATGAGTGTGCGATATCAATTCCGTACGTGAGCGTTGAACCGGCTACTTTCCGAAGCGGCGTCACTCAGATGGATCAAAAGGCGACAAGGACCTCTCTGCCGGGATGATCAGAAGAGTCTGAGTCATTGATTCGACAGTGTCACTCGATCGTCAGCTGAGGTTAGCAAGGGTACGCTGCCTCGTATTGGCCCCAACGTCATCTCGACCCAACGTCATCGACGAAGGAGACCGGCCGTGGAAAAAGAAAATCATGGGCCGAAATCCGGCGAAGGACGTAGGACCATACCAGTAGTCATTCAGCGCCGCATTCCAACGGTGCCCATCGAAAGAGAAGGAATTGGCGGATTCCTGGGGCCGGTGCCAAATCAATCCACGACTGGATTCGATTCGCATGCGGGCGAGGTAATGGCTTCGCCCAGCGTCTTCGCGATCTATTGGGGACGCGACTACGGGACGCCAGGCGCCGGATTGAACGCCAAAGCCTCATCCATGGACAGTTTCCTGACAATGGTGATGCAGAGCCGCTATCTCGACATGCTGAGCCAGTACTCGGTTGGCCGCGGCGTCTTTCTCGGCTCCACTTGGCTTGATCACCAACCCGGTTTGCCGCTGAGTTTGACCATGAACCAGATGCGAGATGTCCTTATCGGTTGGATCGATATCGGCTTGTCGCCGAAGGTGCCGGCATGGGACGAGCGGGATTTGCTATTCATCATCTTCCCGCCGACCGAGATCACGCTGACAGACAACGACGGTGGCACCGGGTTCTGTGGCTATCATTGGTATGGTCACTATCGCAACTCGCCTTTTCAAAAGGACAACCTCTTCTTTGCTGTGGTTGACACGACAGGGGACAGCGCAACCGTCGGGCATGAACTGGCTGAGGCCTTCACGGATCGTAGCCTGAACGGCTGGTATTCCGACGATGCGCCGTACTCCGAGATCGCTGACACATGTAGTTCCTGTGGTAGTCAGGCGTTGATTTTGAATGGCTTCTCTATCGCATCCTATTGGCTGGCTCGCGAGGGACGTTGTCTTCAGCAGACCGACGTGGTGCCGGGACCACTAACTGCCGTTCCCAACCTCCTCGGAGAGCGAGCCGAAACCGCTCGGCAAAAAATAGAAGCTGCGGGCTTCCTTCTTCACCAACAACTGACCGTGGACCACACGTGTGAGTCGATCGGTCGAATCATCACACAGGCGCCCAGGGGAGGCGCCGAGGTACCTCAGGGATCATCCGTGTCCATCTGGATAGGTACGCGACCCCCGCACGAGTGCCCCCCTGGCGATTTCCGGTGAGCGGCAGAAGTCCTTTCGGAAACGCCCTCTTCTGCCGCCGAGCGTGCGCGGCCTCCCGGCAGCGCCGTCACGCCGGGTAGGCGCCGTTCGGGAACGAACGCAGGCTCGTGCCGAATTCAGCGAAGTCGAGTTGAGCGCGTCCGATCTTGCTCTACCTCGGCGGGGCGGCCCTTTGGCGCGAGCAGCGCGGGTCGCGGCAGCGGTGGCGAAGACGGCCGTGGGATGCGTGCGGTTCGGTGTGCATAGGCGGGTTGAGAAACTGGTGGGGTGAATTCCGACGACGTGGCAGTCCGGCCGCTGGTTGTCGATGATCTGGACTGGGTTGTGCACCTCGCCGCGCAGCGGGCTGAACAGCGGCACAATTTCGCTCCTCGGTTCTGGCGGCGGGCATCAGATGCTCGGAGCGCGCACGCACGACACCTTCATGCCTTGATAGAGCGGGGTGTTGCTGCTGCGTTCCGCACGGACCATGTGTTCGCCTTTGCCGTCCCGGGGCCGGAGTTCGTGCTCGTCGATGACGCGGCAGCGGAATGTGACGAAAGCTGGGCAACGGAGGGGCCGGCACTGTTCCGCCGCCTTGTCGGTGAGTCTCGTGTGCGATTCGTGTGCCCCGTGCCCGAGCCTGATCGAGCCGCGCTTGCCGCCGAACTGGGCCTCGGACGTGCCGAGACCTGGTGGCACCGCGATCTCTGTCCGCCGTCCGCTGATTCCCGGGATGCGGGTCCGGTGCAGGTTCGGGGTGCCCGGGGCAGGCTGGTGGCGGCGCCGCCGGTGTACGCACCGGGTGGTCCGGTGTCGCTGGTGACGGAGTTTCACGATCGTCGAGCGTTGGACGAAATGGAGCGGGAAGCGGCGCGTCGCGGGGCGGCTGTCAGCGTCGTCGCTCTCGTAACGGAAGACGCGACTCGGGAGGAACTGTTAGTTGCCCGCGGCTACCGACGTACCTGCGACTTCTACGAAGGCGTGCTGACGCAGGTCACCTGAAAGGCTAAAAGGGTATCCGGTTCATCCAGGTACTGACCGGCACCGCTTCGACGGTCACGGCTCGTACTGACGTGCTCAGCGGTCGCTGGACATGGGCCGGTCAGACGGATTGAACCGCGGCGTTGCCGTGAGTGATCCGCAGGTAATAGCCGTCTGGATCGGTGAGCCGGAAGTCATGCAGGCCCCATGGCCGCAACTGGAGCTGTTCACTGATCACCGCCCGCTGCCGGCAGCGTTCATAGACGGCTTGTAGCTGGTCCCGGCCGTCGAGCTCCAGCACGATCTCGACGCCGGCGCCTTTGTCGCCATCGAGCCGTTGTCTGGTGAAACCCTGACCCTCCGCCTGCTCGGGCAGCCTCGCCGCGGGACCGAGCCCGAGCACGACGTGGCCTCGGTGCAAACTCACGTAGTTCTCGGAGCGTCGCTCCACTTGGAAGCCGAGCAGATCACGGTAGAACCCGACGCTGGCGTCCATGTCATTGACGAACAGTTCTATCCGAAGCCGCATTCGTCGATGATCCCCTACAGGCCCGGACATCCGGATCTGGCGCGTTCCGAGCGCGGCCAGCCTCGACAGGTCACCACATGTTGCGCGGCCAACCCGAGCGTGGCCTTCGACGAACCGAGCCTGGCCGGCCTCCGGCTGAGCATTACGGGGTCGCGTCAGCTGATGCGCTATCCCAGATCGAGGCGTTCTACATCGGACAAGCACGCCGCGTCCTTGGCGAGACGCCGCAACCGGCGATGGCTGCCGAGTCGAAACGATGCGTCCAGATCAGGCCGCCAGGCAATGTGTGCCGTTAAGGGTGTAGCTGGTCGGTGCCGCATCGCTGGCGCGCCAGAAACCCAGCACGGCGAAGGACGCGGTGGCGCCGGCGGCGAGCGAAGTTTGTTCGGCCGGACCGCTCACGGCGACGGCGGAGCCGCTCTGGTGGACAACGGCCTTCCAAGCGGAGGTGATGTGTTGATCGCCGGGGTACGCGAAGGCGAGCGACCAGTCGGTGACCGGGCTGGTGCCCGTGTTGGCGACACGGACCTGGGCGACGAAACCGCCCGGCCACTGCCTGGACGTGTGGTAGGTAACGGTGCAGGATGTCGCCTGGGTGATCGGCAGGGTCGCACTCTGCGTGGCCAGCACGGCACCGGCGGCGTTGGTGAACCTGGCCGTCACTTGAAGCGAGGTCGCGGTGCAGCCCGAGAAGATCAAGTAACCGAGACCGGTGGCGTAGGTGCCAGCAGGGGGGATCGCTACCTGTTGCGGAGGCAGCGGGTCGATGGACGGGCAGCCGGCCGGGATCCCGGCCAACGGTCCGATGAACCTGCCGGTGAGGAGCACCGACGCCTGTTGCGGCTGGTTTGTGCAGTTCTGTGCGATCACCGTGGCGGTGGTGGTCTGCCCCGGGATGCCTTGGGCGGGGTTGAAGGTCAGCGAACTGATTTGGACCGATCCGGTGCACGTGGCTACGGCGGCCTGGGCGGCTGTGGAAGTAACCACGGTCGGGAAGGCGAGCCAGAGAGCCGTTACGGCGGTCAGCAGCTTGCGCAAGAGGGACCTCCTTGCGGTGGCGAGAACGCCCGGTGACTGTTGCCCGGCACGATGGCAAGTCCACCCCAGATAGTCATGCCTGTCAATGGCCTACACGGCGTCGGCGGCTGATGCACGGGAGCAAGGCTCGCGGGATACCGTCCACTCGGCGTCAGTAAGCTCGCGGCACTTCCCAGCGGACGCGGGCCGGCGCCGACTATCGTCGCCCTCTGCAATAAACCAGATCCTTGATCGCCTGCGCGGATTTGCCGATGACAATGCACTTAATCATGCCTCAGAAGAGTGCCGACGAAGGCGTGAACGGGTGTTGTTTGATACTGCTAACGGACGTTATCGTCTAATGGGCAGTTTCTATTGCTGCTTCAGCAGCGGTTGTTCTCGCATCGATCGGGAGATGAAGGCAGCGGGGTACTCGTCCTTGGTCGACGGGGAGCTTGCCGACCGCGCTCACCTTCATAGCGGTCCGGTGAGCGCTTCGAGAATTTGCCCGGCGGTGGATAGCCTGCGGCTGCGGTCCACCACCAGCCGACTGAGGGTTGCGTCAGCTGTCGTATTGCTCGGCGTCGTGTGCGGCCGGAGTTGGCTGGAGCAGGGCGTGCTTGAGAGCGTCGACGACTTGCGGGTCGAATTGGGTGCCGGAGGCGCGGTTGAGTTCCTTCAGCGCTGCTGCGGTGTCGCGCCGGCCGGCGTAGGGCCTATCGGAGGTCATGGCGGCCAGCGCGGCGCAGACGGCGATGATCCGAGCGCCCAGGGGGATATCGTCGTCGGCCAGGCCCTCGGGGTAGCCTGTGCC
>DASWRZ010000325.1:0-8017 GCA_036402935.1 Actinoplanes sp. | reverse complement strand
AATACCTGCTGGTGGTCGCGGTCGGCCTGATCGGGAAAACACCGCCGCCGGTCGTGTTCCTGCTGCTCTTCCTGCTTGCGCTGCGGCACTACGACCTGACCGCGCGGATGGAGAAGGGCGCTCCCGCGGCAAGCGGCGGCCGGGCCCGACTCGGCTGGGACGGCCGGGTCCTGGTGCTCGCGGTGGCCGGCCTGACCGGGTGGGCGACCCTCGGCGAGGCGCTGCTGTGCGCCGCGGTCGCCGCCTCGTTCCTCGACACGATGATCCGAGACCGCCGGAGCCGGCCGTGACGCTGCCGAGCGAGGAACTGCCCGGGGAGCTGCCGGGCGGGAAGCTGCCGGGCGGGAAACTGCCGGGCGGGAAGCTGCTCAGTATCGTCCTGCCGGTCTACAAGGTGCAGGGCTACCTCCGGCAGTGCCTCGACTCCTTGCTCGAACAGTCCTGTCCGGACTTCGAGATCGTCGCGGTCGACGACTGCTCGCCCGACCGCAGCGGCGAGATCCTGGCCGAGTACGCGGCCCGCGACCCCCGCGTACGCGTGATCACCGCGCCGGAGAATCTTGGCCTCGGCCGGGCCCGCAACCTGGGCCTCGAGCACGCCAAGGGCGAGTACGTCTGGTTCCTCGACAGCGACGACTGGCTCGCCATGGGCGCGCTCGCCGCGGTGGTCCGGCGCCTGAAGGAGACCGGCGCCGACGTGCTGGTCGCCGGCTGGGACCGGGTGCACTGGAACGGGAAGGTCGACGCCGGGACGGGCAAGAAGCTGCTGTCCAGCGCTCCGGAGACGTTCACCGCCGAGCAGTGGCCGGCCGTGCTCGATGTGCTGCACGTGGCCTGGAACAAGGTGGTGCGCCGCCACCTGCTGACCCGGCTCGGGCTGGAGTTCGAGGCCGGCTGGTACGAGGACGTCTCGTTCACCTATCCGCTGCTGGTCGCGGCCGGCCGGATCACGGCGCTGCCCCGCACCTGTGTGCACTATCGGCAGCGGCGGACCGGGGCGATCACGCGTACGGTCGGCGACCGGCATTTCGAGGTCTTCGACCACTGGGAGCGGGCGCTCGAACTGGTCGGCGCAGTCGGTGACGATCTCCGCGGCCTGCTGTTCCGCCGGATGATCTGGCACTACCTGCAGGTGCTGCGCCACGAGACCCGGGTGCCGGCCGCCTCGCGTCGTCGGTTCTTCCACCGGATGACCGAAAGCTATCAGCGCTTCCGGCCGCCATCGGGTTTTCCCCAGCCGTCCTCGCCGCTCGAGCGGCTGCGTTTCGAGCTGGTCGGCCGCGGTTCCTATCCGGCGTTCCGGACGATCGACGTGGCGCTGCGCCGGGCTCGAGAGACTCGACGTGGCCTGCGCCGGTGGAAGCGGCGGGCCGAGCGGCTGGTCGCGCGTGCGCGCCAGGGCCTCTATCAGCTCGCCTATCACGCGATGCGCCGGCTGCTGCCGATCGACCAGTCGCTCGCGCTGTACGCGGCGTACTGGTATCGCGGGGTGACCTGCAACCCGGCCGCCGTGGCGGCGAAGGCGGCCGAGCTCGCACCGCAGGTGCGGGCGCTCTGGGTGGTCGGCCGGGGCCGGGCCGCGAGCGTGCCGCCGGGCACCGGCTACGTCGTGTCCGGCAGTTTCGCCTACTACCGGGCGCTCGCCCGGGCCCGCTACCTGATCAACAACGTCAACTGGCCCAATCACCTGGTCAAGCGGCGCGGCACCACGCACGTCATGACCCACCACGGCACGCCGCTGAAGATGATGGGCGTCGACCAGATCGACCATCCGGCGAGCATCCGCGATACCGACTTCGAGGCCCAGATGCGGCGAGCCGACCGCTGGGACTACAGCGTGTCCGCCAACGCACACACCACGATCGCGTGGGAGCGGGCCTATCCCTGCCGCTACGAGACGCTCGAGGTCGGCTATCCCCGCAACGATCGGCTGGCGACGGCCACGGCCGCCGAGGTCCGAGCCGTACGCGAGAAGCTGGGCCTGCGTCCCGACCAGCGGGTGGTCCTCTACGCACCGACTCACCGCGAGTGGCTTCCGGCCGGCAAGCCGGTCCTCGACGTCGAGCAGCTGGCCGAGGTGCTGGGTCCCGGCACGGTGCTTCTGGTGCGGGCCCACTACTTCAACGTTCCGGCGTCGGCGGCGGGCGCCGCCCCGGCGCGCAATGGCGGCATCGTCGACGTCTCGGCCTATCCGGTGATCGAGGATCTGTATCTTGCGGCCGACGTCATGGTGACGGACTATTCATCGGCGATGTTCGATTTCGCGGTACTCAATAAGCCTATTGTGGTTTTCGTTCCGGATTGGCAGGTCTATCAGGAACTGAGAGGCACGTACTTCGATCTGACCGCCGAACCGCCGGGTGCCGTTGCCGTCGATTTCCGGTCGTTGCGGGAAATCTTCGACACCGGTGCGTATGCCGGACCGCAAGCCACCAGCGCCCGAGCGGCCTTCCGCGAGAAGTTTTGCTACCTCGACGACGGGGGAGCGGCCGAGCGGGTCGTACGCAAGATCTTCCTTAAGTCCGGATTAACAGCGTGAGCTGCTGTGACCACTTGATCACTGTGTGCGAATGGCACGTTCACCCGATGGCGGCATATCGATACTCCTCGTCAAGGTAGGCGTCGGGTCGCGGTCCGTAGTGGGACCGGGATCACACACGCAATCCCTGCAGGAGGTCGACGGTGTCCACCGTCTTGCTCAAGGACGTCACCAAGATCTGGCCGGACGGTACGGTCGCCGTCAACAACGTCAGCCTCGACGTCGGCGATGGCGAATTCATGGTTCTGCTGGGCCCGTCCGGCTGCGGGAAATCGACGATTCTGCGAATGATCGCAGGGCTGGAGGATCCGTCCGAAGGGGACATCCTGCTCAACGGTGAACCGGTATTGGAGGTTCCCCCGCGCGATCGCAGTATTGCGATGGTTTTTCAGGACTTTGCCCTTTATCCGCATATGACGGTGGGCGACAACATCGGCTTTCCGTTGAAGCTCTCCGGCGTCGAGCACAACCCGCGGATCGAGCGGGTCGGCGACATCGCGTCCGCCCTCGGCATCGGCGACGTGCTCGCCCGCAAGCCCAGCCAGCTCTCCGGCGGCCAGCGCCAGCGGGTCGCGATGGGCCGGGCGATCGTCCGCCGGCCGGGCCTCTTCCTGATGGACGAGCCACTCTCCAACCTGGACAGCGGCCTGCGGGCCGAGCTGCGGGCCGAGATCACCGGCCTGACGCGCGAGCTCGGCGTCACCACGATGTACGTCACCCACGACCAGGCCGAGGCGCTCACCATGGCCGACCGCGTGGCGATCATGCGAAAGGGCGTCCTGCAGGACGTGGGCACCCCGACCGAGGTGTACGGCCGCCCGGCCACGCTCTACGTCGCGGCCTTCCTCGGCGCGCCCCGGATGAACCTGCTCGAGGCCCAGGTCTACGTGCACCTCGACCGCTACGTCGCCCTGAACTTCGGCGAGCAGTCGCTCTATCTGCCCTGGAGCGACCTCCGGGCCCGCACCGTGGCGCATTTCCACGGCGAGCGGATCGTGGTCGGCATGCGGGCCGAGGCGCTCACCCCGGTCGCCCCCGACTTCCAGGGGGACGTGCTGCACGGCCGCATCCGCTACCTGGAGCACCACGGGCACGAGTCGCTCGCCTTCCTCGACGTCGGAGCGACCGCGATCGTGGTCGATGAGCTGGCCGGGAAGACGACCCGCGACCCGATCGAGAGCACCGGTGCGCTGCGGCGGTTCGGCGGTGCGCTGCAGCGGCTGACCGGCCGGGCTGGTGCGGCCACCCTGGAGCGCGGCGAGCAGGAGCGGGCGAGCGTGCTCAGCGACTCGGGCCGGCACGCCCGTCGCCCGGCCGAGCTCGCCGTCCGGCTGGCGCCCTACCCGGCGATCTCACCCGGGCAGTCGCTCTCGGTCGCGGTACGCATGGACGCGCTGCACTTCTTCGACGAGCGGGGCGACCGGATCGACGTCGGCTGGCGCTGATTAGACAGGCCCCTTCACAGGTTTGCATCGATGGCTTATTGTTCCGCCCACACGACGGATCGATGGCGTATCGACGTAGCGCGACCCGAGGAGGGCACCGTGGCTGACTCGTCCGGATTGCTGGTGATCGAACGCATCCTGCGCGACCGACAGGGAATCTGGGAACAAGTGGTCGAGGACCGCGGTCTTCCGCGGCTCACCGGCCAGATGTTGATCAGTTCCGGCATCGCCCTCGCGGTCTACGGTGCGGTGCTCGGCTCCTTCCACAGCGCACTGATGGCGCTCACCTCCGCGGTCAAGCTGCCACTGCTCTTCCTGGTCACGCTGGCCATCTGCCTGCCCACGCTCTACCTCTTCAACCTGGTCTTCGGGGCCCGGCTGTCGATCCGGCAGTCGCTGGCGCTGGTCATGGTGGCGCTCACCGTCACCGCGATGCTCGCCCTGGCGTTCGCGCCGATCAGCCTCTTCTTCCTGATCACCGCGCCCGACTACGCGTTCTTCAAGCTGCTCAACGTGGCGATCCTGGCGTTGTCGGCGCTGGTCGGGCTGCGGTTCCTGACCGGGGGCATGAAGGTGCTCAACCAGAACGGCCTGCTGTCGGCCACTCCGGTCCGCTCCGCCGACGCCCCGGTTTCGCCGGCGGTACCGGCGATGGCCCCGGCGGCGGTCCCGGTGGCTGCCCCGGCGACCTCAGTGGTGCCGGCCGGCGACAACAACCGCCAGGCCGGCCTGGCGGCGATGGCGCTCGCCCCGCAACCCCAGCCGCTCCCGAACCCTTACCCACGCCCGCTGCGGCAGAGCGAGCCCACCCCGCCGAGCATGACTCTTCTCTACATCTGGATCCTGCTGTTCGGCTTCGTCGGCACCCAGCTGGCCTGGACGCTGCGGCCGTTCTTCGGCAGCCCGGGCATGAAGTTCAGCCTCTACCGGGAGATCGACGGCAACTTCTACGCCGAAGTCTTCCGGACGCTCGCGCACCTCTTCTGAGCGCGATCGCGGACGCCTGCTGCCCCTGCGGCCGTTCACCGCGTAGGCTGCACCACGGTGGAGGACAGCTTGAGTCAGAGCGTGCGCTCGGTCCCCGGCAGGCAGCCGGGCCGGTCCGGCGCACCCGCGCTCGGTGTCCCGTTCGCTGAGCAAATGATCGGCCAGGGCTTGGTTGAACAGGGCCTGATCGACCGGCTGTTCGGCCGCGAGGAGATCACCCTGGTGCGGCACGAGGTCTCCGGCTCGCTGACCGCGGCCGGCCTGGCCGGCGATCGGCTGCACGGCTTCGTCCTCGCGGTCAACGAGGTGGTCACCAACGTCGTTCTGCACGCCGGCGGCCAGGGGCGCATCACGCTCCGGCTCGCCGGCGGCTCGGCGTGGTGCACGGTCACCGATTCGGGATCCGGCATTCCGGCCCACTATCTGTCCAGCCCGGAGATGCCGGGCGCGTTCGAGGTCGGCGGCCGCGGCCTCTGGCTGGTCTATCAACTATGCGACGAAGTCGCCGTGGCGACCGGTCCGATCGGCACGACGATCGGGCTGCGAATCGCGCTTGACGGACGCCCCGATGGACGTTCCGAGGGACGCCCCGATGGACGTACGGTGCGCTGAAACGGACCCAGGGTGCGCGGGAACAGCATCTTGAACGGGGTGTGAACCGTGGAGAAAATGTGAACCCGCCCTTCCGGGCTCGCGACCTGCGCGGTGCGACTACATTGGGCCAGTGCTCGGACTTCCCTCCTCAGTGACAGCATGCCTCTTCGATCTTGACGGGGTGCTCACGCAGACCGCCGCGGTGCACAATGCCGCGTGGAAACAAACGTTCGACACGTTCCTCAAGACGTGGTCGGAGCAGCACGGACAAGCGTTCGTGCCGTTCGATTCCGGCGCCGACTACCATAAATATGTCGACGGCCGGCCACGCGCCGACGGCGTCCGCACCTTCCTGTCCTCTCGAGGCATCACCCTGCCCGAGGGCACCCCCGACGACGATCCCGACCAGGAGACCGTCAACGGCATCGGCAACCGTAAGAACCTGCTCGTCCTGCAGAAGATCAAGGAAGGTGCGGTCGAGGTCTACCCGGGCTCGGTCGAGTACCTGAAGGCGGTCACGGCCGCCGGGCTGCGCCGGGCCGTCGTCTCGGCCAGCGCCAACTGCAAGGACGTGCTCGAGGCGGCCGGCATCGAGGGCTACCTCGAGGCGCGGGTCGACGGCGTCGTCGCCCGCGACCACCATCTGCCGGGCAAGCCGGCTCCCGACACCTTCCTGTACGGCGCGAAGCTGCTCGGCGTCCCCCCGGAGCAGTGCGCCGTGTTCGAGGACGCCCAGGCCGGCGTGGCCGCGGGCAAGGCCGGAGGTTTCGGGTTCGTGGTCGGGGTAGACCGTGGAGGCAACGCCCAGGGCCTGGCCGACAACGGTGCCGACATCGTCGTGCAGGATCTGTCCGAACTCCTCACGCGCTGAGCGCGTACTCCTGACGTATTTTCTGTTTCTTTCCTTCGAGAGGCACCACCGTGATCCGTGAACGGGCATATCCCGTCGACCCCTGGCACATCCGGGAGACCCGGCTGGACCTGGACCTGCTGGCCCAGTCGGAGTCGGTCTTCGCACTGGCCAACGGACACATCGGGATACGCGGAAACCTGGACGAGGGCGAGCCGCACGGCCTGCCCGGTACCTATCTGAACTCGTTCTACGAGCTTCGTCCGCTGCCCTACGCCGAGGCCGGCTACGGTTTCCCCGAGTCCGGCCAGACGATGGTCAACGTCACCAACGCCAAGCTGATGCGGCTGCTGGTCGACGACGAGCCGTTCGACGTGCGCTACGGCGACCTGCGCTCCCACGAGCGCGTACTCGACCTGCGGGCCGGCACCCTGGAGCGCACCGCGGAGTGGGTCTCCCCCTCCGGTCAGGCGATCCGGGTCCGCACCGTGCGGCTGGTCTCGTTCACCCAGCGCGCCGTCGTCGCGTTCCTCTACGAGGTCGAGCCGCTCGACGCGTCGGCCCGGCTGATCCTGCAGTCCGAGCTGGTGGCCAACGAGCAGCTGCCGCCGATGAGCAAGGACCCGCGGGTCGCCGCGGTGCTCGACCACCCGCTGCAGGCCGAGGAGATGCTCGAGCAGAGGGCCGGCGGCCTGCTGGTGCACCGCACCAAGGCGAGCGACCTGCGGATGGCCGCCGCCGTCGAGCACCTGATCGAGACGACCGGCAAGCACCAGGTCACCACCGAGGGCCACCCCGACTGGCTGCGCACCACGGTCGCCTGCAAACTCGAGCCGGGACAGAAACTGCGGGTGGTCAAGCTCGCGGCGTACGGGTGGTCCAGCAACCGCTCGTTGCCCGCCGTGCGCGACCAGGTCGGCGCGGCGCTGGCCAGCGCCCGGCTCGACGGCTGGGAGGGCCTGGTCGAGGCCCAGCGCGAATACCTCGACGCCTTCTGGGACCACTCCGACGTACGCGTCGAGGGTGACCCGGAGGTGCAGCAGGCGGTCCGCTTCGGGCTGTTCCACACGCTGCAGGCGGGCGCCCGGGCCGAGCAACGGCCGATCGGCTCAAAGGGTCTGACCGGGCCCGGCTACGACGGCCACACGTTCTGGGACGCCGAGACGTTCGTGCTGCCGGCGCTGACCTACACCCAGCCGTCGGCCGCCGCCGACGTGCTGCGCTGGCGCCACTCGACGCTCGACCTGGCCCGGGAGCGGGCCCAGACGCTCGGCCTGCAGGGTGCCGCCTTCCCGTGGCGGACCATCCGCGGCGAGGAGTGCTCGGCCTACTGGCCGGCCGGCACGGCGGGCTTCCACATCGGTGCCGACATCGCCGACGCGGTCCGCCGCTACGTGCAGGCCACCGGCGACTACGACTTCGAGCGCGAGGCCGGCCTGGAGCTGCTGGTCGAGACGGCCCGGCTGTGGCGTTCGCTGGGCCACCACGATCGGCACGGCCGTTTCCACATCGACGGCGTCACCGGCCCCGACGAGTACACCGCGGTGGTCGACGACAACATCTACACCAACCTGATGGCGCAGCAGAACATGTTCGCCGCGG
>DASWRZ010000324.1:0-17674 GCA_036402935.1 Actinoplanes sp. | reverse complement strand
ACGAGCAGTTCGCCGTGGATTCTGCGATATCCCCAGGTGGTGTTCTCTCGGGCCAGGCGCAGGACCAGCCGGCGGATCGACCGGACGGTTCGTGGCCGCCCGACCCGGTGGGGCCGGGAACGTCGGGCGTGCCGCCGGCCGATCAGGTCCCGGTGCCAGCGCAGCACAGTCTCGGGGCACACCAGCAGCTGCAGGTCGTTCAGTACGCCACGCGGTAATGGGTGCAGCAGGCCGGCCAGCCAAGCCCGGTCCGCCCGGGTGAATTGGACCCGGTCGCCGTGCAACGGCGGCAGCCTTCTCCCCCGGATGATCAAAGTCGCTGTGACCCGGACGGATGAGGTTTTCGGCACCCGCAGGAGAACCCACGTCAGGGGGTGCTCGGCAGCGCCATGACCGGGTGGATATCGAAGGAGAAGCACGCGGGCCAGGACACGGTGAACGGAACGGCGATGCGGGTGTTGGGCGGCGTGACGAGGATCCGGGGAAAGGTGTCCGCGCATCCGGCCTGGGCTGCGCCCTGCTTCCTGGTGTCGACGCCTTCGATCATCGCGGCGGCGTAGTGGCCGGGAGCCAGCGAGACCGCGGGAATCTTGTTCGACCCTTTCGGCAGGCCGTCGAGGTCGCCGCGCAGCGTACGAGTGGCCTGCGTGATCTGGCGGCCAGCCGCGTTCACCGTGGCCGCCCCCGGATAGCCGATCAGCCGGCATGTGGTCTTCGAGGTGTTCTCGAAGTCGACGAGGACGCCCTTCTTGGTGGCCCCGTTCGCGTCGAGGGTGCCGTTGCCGGGGATGTGCCGCGGATCGATGGTGGCCCGCAACTGCGACTCGGCGCAGTTCGTCGTCGACGACCGGGTCGACGCCGTGGCGACGGCCCGGCCCGCGGGCGTCGTGGTGGCGGTGGTCGGCTGCCCGGTCGGCACCGAAGAGGAGGACGACGGGCCGGACGACGCGGGTGCGGACGAAGCGGCTCCGGACGAACAGGCGGCCAGGCCGAAGATGCTCATGGCGACCAGCGTCACCGCCGTACCCAAATCCTTTATGGCTTTGGCTTTCATGCGCGTCGAGTGATCAGGTCGGCCGCGCGCTCAGCGATGGCCAGGACAGCGGCGTTCGTGTTGGCCGTGACGAGGCTGGGCATCACGGACGCGTCGGCTACCCGCAGGTTGGCGATGCCGTGCACCCGCAGGTCGGGATCGACGACTGACATCGCGTCCGTACCGATCCGGCACGTGCCCACCGGGTGGAAGTAGGTGGTCAGCGTGCTTTGCAGATAGGCGTGGAGCTGTTCGTCGGTTTGCGCGTCCTCGCCCGGGAACAGCTCCTGCTCGCGCAGCGGCTTCAGCGCGGCCGTCTTCCCGATCTGCCGGGCCAGGCGAAGGCCGGCGACCATCCGGGCCACGTCGGCCGGATCCTGCAGGTAGTTGGGGTCGATCAGCGGTGGCTCGGACGGATCGGCACTGGCCAGGCGCACCCAGCCGCGACTGGCCGGCGTCATCAACGAGAACAGGATGGAATATCCGTTCTCCGCGCCGGGCACGAAGCGCGGATGAAGCCCGAACTCGACGAAGATCATCTGCATGTCGAGCGGGCCGGCCGGGTCGGTGCCGGTCAGAACGAACGGCTTGCGGGCGTATGTCGTGGGAAAGACCGAGTGCTGGGCGTGATAGGAGACCTGGGACTTCGGGTGGTCCTGAAGGTTGGTGCCGACCCCGGGCAAGTCGGCCTTGACGTCGATGCCCAGCTCGCGCAGATCGTCCGCCGGTCCGACCCCGGACAGCAGCAGGAGTTGGGGTGACCCGATCACTCCGGCGGTGAGGACGACCTCGCGTACGGCGAGGGCGGTCTGGATCCCGTCCGTGGTCCGGTATTCGACGCCGACGCAGGTGTCGCCGTCGAGCAGCAGTCGCTCGGCGCGGGCATCGGTGACGATCGTCAGGTTGGCTCGTCCGGTGATCGGCGTGAGGTAGGCGTCGGCGGCGCTCTGGCGCCGGCCGTCGACGACGTTGACCTCGCTCCATGACGTGCCGCCGCCATCGCCGGCGTTGCTGTCGGGGTTGAACTCGTGCCCGGCTTCGATGGCAGCCTCGAAGCATGCCTCCCACAGCGGGTCGTGCGGGGCGGGAACGGCGACCTGCATGGGGCCTTGCTTGCCGCGGAAGCGAGGGTCTCCCGCATCGGAACGCTCACTGCGCTTGAGGTACGGCAGCAGCGCCTCATAGTTCCAGCCGGTCGCCCCGGCCGCCTCCCAGGCGTCGTAGGCGGCCCGGTCGCCGCGGACGTGCATCATCCCGTTGATGCCGCTGGAGCCGCCGAGCACCTTGCCCCGCGGCCAGGGCTGGACGACATCGTCGGTGCCGGGCTGCGGCACGGTCTCGTACGCCCAGTCGACCGAGGTCCCCCATAGGGAGAACCAGGCGTTCGGGTCGGCCATCGCGGGCGCCGGTGTCGCAGCGCCGGCCTCGAGAAGAAGCACCAAGGTCGCCGGGTCCTCGGAGAGGCGGGCGGCGAGAACGCTGCCCGCCGTACCGCCGCCGACGACGATGTAGTCGTACGCATTCATGAGTCACTCCTCCTTGCCGGCGGTCGGTGATGGGCACCGACCGGCTCGACTTGTTGACTCGTAAATGCGCGCATCTGTTGCAGGCGCGTGGTCTTGCAGTCAGCCGGCGGCACCGCCGGGCTGCGGGACGCGGATGCTGCTGAGCGCGTCCGTCAGTTGCCGGCGAGAGTTGATGTCCAGCTTTCGAAACGCCTTGCTGAGGTGATAGCCCACGGTGCTCGGGCTGATGAACAGCTGGGCGGCGATCTCCTGGTTCGAGGCGTTCGCGGCGGCCAGTCTGGCCACCTGCAGTTCCTGCGGGGTCAGATCATCGGGCGTCTGCTCCGTACGCTGCGAAACGCTGCCACCGGTGGCGAGCAGCTCTCGCCGGGCGCGTTCGGCGAACCCGTGCGCACCCATCGCCGTGAACGCGTCGTAGGCCGTTTGCAGCTGCTCGCGCGCCTCCACGCGTCGCCGCTCCCGGCGCAGCCATTCGCCGTACGCGAGCCGGGCCCGGTGCCGGAACGGCACGATGCGACAGGCATCAAGTTGGCGGATCGCTTGACGATAGAACGCCTCGGCCGCATCCCCCTGGGCCAGCAGGCCGCGACAGTAGGCCTCGACGCCGAGTGCCCACGAGGTTCCGGCAGCAGTGGTGCGTACCGCCAGCCGCTGGAGCGCTCGTTCGGCCTCGGCCCGCTCCCCCAGGCGTACGGCCGCCTCGATGAGTTCCGGCAAAAGGAGCTCGGGCGTCCCGAGTCGTTGCTCGTACGCCGACGCTCGCGCGGCCGCGTAGGCCGCCGCGTAGTCGCCGAGCCCGTTGCCGAGGATCGCCGCGCAGTAGTCAGCTGAGCTGAGCTGCTCCTGCTCGCCACCGACTCTTCCGTCCTGGTCGACGCGCATGAGGATGGCCTCGGTCGTGGCGCGATCCCCTCGCCACGCGGCGACCATGGCCCGAGACCTGGTCGCGACCGGACCCAGCCCGACCGCCGTGCTGATGCTGCCCGCGTCGTCGAGCAGGGTGTCCGCGGCCGCGAAGTCGCCGGTCCACAGCGCCAACAACGCGCTCCCCGCGAACACGCTCGGCAGCAGACTGAGCGCCCCCGCTTCGCGCACCGAGGTCCGGTAACGCTCGTTGATGGCAAGCCAATGGTCGTCGGCCCACGTGGAGTTGACGACATGGATGGCCAGCCACGCCCATCGGGCGGCGGCGACCGGGTCGGTGGTCGCCGAGCTGAGCTCGGCCAGTGCCCGCCGCATCGTGGGCACCGCGCGCGGAAGCCCGTCGATGGCCCAGATCAGCATGGCATCCAGAAAATAGTCGACGACCCCCGGTTCGTGCGGGGTGGCCGGCAGCACGCGGATCACCTCCGAGGCCAGCTGGGCCAGGCCGCCGTCTGATCCGAACCGGCCCGCGTACGTCGCCGCCTCCAACGTCTCGAAATAGGTCGCCCGCGCTGTTGCCGGGTCGAGGGCGGTGAGCGCAACGGCGGCGTTCAGCAGCAGTCCGGTCGCGTGGTCCGGCCGACCCAGTGAGAGCGAGATCTGACCGCGCAGCCGCGTGATCGCGGCGCGCTCCATCGGTCCCAACGACGCCGACTCGAGGGTTGCGACCAGCCCGAGTGCCCGGTCCGGCGCGCCCGCCTCATAGGTGGCACGGGCCGCTGCCAGCCCGCGCCGGATGGTCTCCTCGCGAGTGGTGCTGAGCACGGCCGCCCGCTCCAGGATCGCCGCCGCGGCAGCGAGACCGCCTCTGGCCAGCGCACGGCCCGCGGAGTCCTCGAGCTCTTGGGCGATCTCGGCATCGGCACTCGCCGTCGCCTGAGATCGATGCCAGGCGTAATGGTCGGGATCGACGGCGGGGTCGATCGCCTGAGCGATCGCGCGGTGCGCCGCATGACGATCGTGAGCGATCGCGGCACCGTAGATCGCCGAGCGAGCGAGCGGATGCTCGAACTGGATCTGCAGCCCCATCGACATCAGGCCACCCGTGTCGGCGGCGGTGACCACCCGATCGGGCAATCCGGACGCGGTCGCGGCACGCCGTAGCAGGGCCGGATCACCGAGGGGCTCGGCCGCAGCGAGCAGCAACAGACGTTGCACCGGAGCCGACAGTTGCTCGTAGCGGCGCAGAAACGAATGTTCGATCCGCCCGGACAGGGGCAGGCCCGTGGACGGGCCGAGGCCGGCGCTGAGCTCGGCCGCGCTCAGGCCCCGAGGTAGCTGGATGATGGCGAGCGGGTTCCCGTGCGTCTCCGCGAGTATCCGCTGGCTTACGCGTGCGTCGAGGCGGCCGTCGACGACCGAGGCGAGAAGCCGCCGGGCGTCCGGTTCGCGCAGGGCGTTGACCTCGAGTTCCGGCAGCCCGGCGAACACGCCGTACCCGGCACGCACGGCGACGACCAGTCCGATCTGCTCGGCCAGCAGACGCCGGGCGACGAACAGCAGCGCCTGCGCCGAGGCTTGGTCGAGCCAGTGGGCGTCATCGACGAAGCAGAACAGCGGCTCGGTCTCCGCCGCCGTCGATACCAGGTTCAAGGCGGCAAGCGCGACCATCAGGCGGTCGGGGGTGCCGTGGCCCTGCATCCCGAAGGCGGACTCGATCGCGTCGCGCTGGGGTTGGGGCAGCCGTGCCACCTGATGGAGGATCGGCATGCAGAGCTGGTGCAATCCGGCGAACGGCAGGTCCATCTCGGATTCGACGCCGTTCGCCCGCAGGACGCGCCCCGTCCCGGACACGCGCTCGGCGAGGTAGTCGATCAGGACCGTCTTACCGATGCCGGGCTCACCGCGCAGGACCAGGGTGGCGCTGCCGCCCGCCTCGACCTGTGCGACCACCTCGTCGAGGCGATCACACTCGGCAAGACGCCCGAGCGGCCGTCGCGGAGTGGGTGCGGCGGGTTTCATCGAGCGGTACGCGCCCGGTCATGGTCACTCATGTCAACCGTGGTCTCGACACCGGCCACCAGCAGCGGGTCGAGCTGTCGATCGACCAGACCGAGTGACGCCGGAATGACGGTGCGTGGCGGCGACGCGGGCGATGAATCTTCCACGTGGGCCTCCCCGGGCCTGACTTCGCCCACCGCGTCGTCGATGGTCGCAGGATACGCGCCCGCTGGTCATGGCTGCTCGTAACACTGCTCATCGACGGGATCCGGACTGGTCGTCGTCAGATTCGCCCAGCCGGTTCGGTGATCAGGCTTAGGTGTCATGAAGCTGAGCCACGGGCCGTGCGCGTCGGAAGAATTCATGCGGACGAACATCGCGACGCTGTTGCGCCGAGCGTACCTACTCACCGGGTCCGGATCCGCGGCCGAGGATCTGGTGCAGGACACATTCTTGAGGCTCTACCCGCAATGGCGGCGGGTCGAGAACGCCGATGTGCCGCTGGCCTACGTGCGGCGGTCACTGACCAACACTTACCTCAATCAGAAGCGCAGGGGTGTGCACCGCGAGATCAGCGTCGATCGCGTCCCGGACGAGCCGGTGCGATGCAGCATCGAGAAGGACGTCACCAACCGCGACGAGATACGGGAACTGCTGACGACCTTGAACCAGCGTCAGCGTGCCGCCCTCGTTCTGCGCTTCTACGAAGGGTTCAACGACGCCGAGATCGCCGAGAACCTCGGCTGCCGGACCGGCACCGTCCGAAGCCTGATCAGCCGCGGCCTGGCGACGCTTCGAGAGCGTATGCAGGCCGGGTCGATGAAACCCGGCCCGCACAATTGAGGCCGTGGGTCAGATGCCGTCCCTGGGCAGGGCCAGACCCGGCCCGAGGATCTCGATCCCGTGATCGGCGGCGACGGCGACCAGCGTCGCCCGGCCCGCGGCCCGGCCGTCAGCGCATCAGCCGCTCCGGCGAGCCCAGAAACGTCAGCACCGGCTGGTCTCCCGCGGCGACGATCCTGGTACGGGTGGCAAAATCGGTCATGACGTACCTTTCTCGGTATCAGAGGCTGACGGTGGTGCTCAAGAAGTCGAGGACGATCGCGGCGACCTCCTCGACGTGCGCCTCGAGCAGGAAGTGACCACCGTCCAGCAGTTCGATCCGTACGTCGGGGACGTCGGCTCGGAAGGCCTCAGCCCCGGCGGGACCGAAGATCTCGTCGTTGCGCCCCCACACAGCCAGCACGGGAACTGCGGTGGTGCGCAGCCATTCGTGAACGGCCGGGTACAGCGCGACGTTCGTCTGGTAGAGCCGCAGCAATGTCAGCTGGGCCTCCAGGTCGCCAGGTCGCTGCAGGACGCTGTGGTCGTGGTGCCACGTATCAGGACTGACCAGATCGGGGTCCGGTTCGCCGTGGGTGTATTGCCGGCGAATGGCGTCCAGAGTGAGCCCGTCGCGAATCGGCTGCTCGGTTCCTGGATTCGGGTCGGCGGCGTAGGCCCACAACGGCTCCCAGAACGACGAGACGAAACCTTCAACGTACGCGTTGCCGTTCTGGGTGATGACTGCGCTGATCGCGTCGGGGTTGCGCAGCGCGAGCCGCCAACCGACCGGGGCGCCGTAATCCTGGACGTAGATCGCGTACCGGGAGATGTTCAGCCTTTTGAGCAGGGTTTCGACGCTGTAGGTGAGGGTGTCGAAGGTGTAATCGAACTCATCCACCGCCGGCACGTCGGACAGCCCGAAGCCGAGGTAGTCCGGCGCGATCACGTGGTAGTCGCCGGCGAGCAGCGGAATCAGGTTGCGGTACATGAACGAACTTGCCGGCGCGCCGTGCAGGAGCACGACGACCGGCCGGGCCGGGTCGCCGGCCTCACGGTAGAAGACCCGCCGACCGTTCACGTCGGCGTATCGGTGGCGCGTGGCGCCGGAACCAGCAGACATGTCGAGATCCTCCGGATACTGACGGGTTCAGCGAAGAAACGTCTTGAGGTAGAGCGCGCGTAGCGTGCGTATGCCGATTCCGGCGATGAACCCGGTGATCACCGTGAGCACGAGGTACTGCTCGATGCGGTATCCGGCCGGGTGCGTGCGCTGAAGCCAGACCAGCGCCACCGCGGCCACCGCGGCCCAGCTGAAGGTGAAGGCCCAAGTGCTGGCCATGAAAGGCAGCCGGCGATACATCGGACCGAAGCGCACCTGGGCGATGACCATCAGCAACCCGTAGCCCGCGAGAACGGCCACGGCCGGGTCGATCCGGTCGCCGTGCATCTCGAACCAGGCCAGACTGGCGACCGCCGCAGGCGCGACCTCGATCGCGAGGGTCGGCTGCAACGGTGGCGGCAGCATCGGACGGAACAGCAGGCGGCCGAGGATGATCGATCCGAGGACGACCCAGCAGATCACGCCGAGCCCGAACATGACCTCGGCGAGGCGCTCCTGACCGACCGCCGCGGAGGACGCCGACGCGATCAACCCGCCCGCCACCGTCGGCAGGAAGTAGCCGGGATGGAACTTGTCCAGCTCCAGCGGCCCATAGATCCATTGTCCGGTGAACCAGCCACCTAGCAGCACCGTGAGCACCAGGAACACGTCGGTGACCGCGCGTCCGGCGCTCCCCGCGTGCGGGTAGAGACCCTGGCTCGCCAGTAGCATCGGGGTGATCACGGCCAACGAGGCGAACGGCGCCGCGATCGGGTCGAGCAGGTCCCTGGCCAGCACCGTCCGGTCGCGGACCAGATGACGCAGATAGGCGCCGCCGACGACCAACCAGACCACCGCGGCCACCACCAGAATGATCTCGGCGACGAGGTCGGGCGTTCGGTCGTAGCGGGCCGACACCGTCCAGGCCTCGCCCAGACCCGCCAGTCCGAACGGCATGCCGAAGAGGTTGAGTGGCACCTTTCTTCCGCCGGCCGGCGGAGCCTCTACCGCGACCGTTGTGCCGGGTGCGATGCCGGTGCCGGGTGCATGTGTCGTCATCAGAAGGTCCTGTTCGGGCCGGCGGCCAGATTGAACTGGCGGTCGAAGTTGTGCATGTTTCACGCTTCCTGGTTCTCGCGACGGAAGATCGGCCACCGGTTCGTGCCGCTCAGCTCACGAGCGCTGGTGCCAGACATGGACCGATACGCATGACCGGCTCGTCCGTTGGCCGGGCATCTACGACCTACTTCACACGGGTTGACGTCGACCTGTTGCCCGCGTCGCGCAGCAAGACGCTGCGATGCCGCAAAACCGGGCTCGGCTTTCCGGTCGCGCCGAGAAAGGATTCGCGCATGCTGCGCGGTCGGCGAGCCCGGCGACATGACAGCGTTGTCGCCTGCGGGTACAAACGGCTGTCCAGATAGAGCGTGCGGCCCGCCTGCCCGGGCAGGGCCTCCTCTAGGTCGGCGCAGGCAAGCACGTCACGGCAATCCGGCGGTTTGCCGCGGGCACGGGAGAAGGGGCAGCGAGCCGGTCGCGGCCTGGCTGAGTGACGCCCGATGCGGCACCGACTCCTGGTAGCAACCAGGCAAGCCCTCTTAATCCGCGGGTTGTAGGTTCAAGTCCTACGCGGCGCACAGTGCTTCACCAGGGCGTATAGCTATCCGGCTATGCGCCCTTGATCTTTGTAGGACGTCCGTGGGACGTGTGTGGGCGACCCCGTTTGCCACCCGTACGGCGGCTCGAGGGCCTGCTCACCGGGCGTTCCGCGGGTGCGGTCTCGCCTGGCCCAGCGGATTTTCCGGGGCGATCATTCCGGCGGTGGCGGTGGCCGGGATTGCGGGCCGCGGCGGCCAGCACCAGCTTCGCGGCGGCTTCGGCCCTCGCCGGGCCTCGGATCGGCCCACAGCGAATTCTCCATGCCGGGGCCGGCCGCCCGCTGGGACGTCGAGAGCGGGCCGCGGGGTCTCGGGCTCGCTCGATCTCGCAGACCCGTGGCGGCGCGATCACTGCCGCCGCCGGGGTCGGCAGCCTACGTGCCACTGTCGTCTTTCCGCCGACGTAGCGCCCTGTCGGCTAGGTTGCTGTCACATTCTGGTTCCGGCCTGGCGGTCGTAACGTACGGGACGTGTCTCCCTAGGAGGCCGTCATGGACGACTACAGAACATCCGGCACGCAGTGGCCCCCGGCAGGCGGGTGGCCGACGATCCACGAACCACCGAAGCCACGGTGGCGCCGCCTCATCGCCTGGATCAGCGGAGTAGTACTCGCGGCGGGCGGGCTCGCCGCGGCAATCACCAACATCGGCGGGCTGCTCCCCGGGCACGACGTCGCGGACGCGGCGCAGTTCGACGCCGTCAACATCACTGTCGGGGTGCCGTTCCTCGAATACCAGCAACGGCTCGTCGCGCCGCGCCCCAAGGGAGCGGCCCTGCGGCCGATCGCCATGGCGGAGACGGATTCCGACCCGACGCCGACGAAGGCGGACGCAACGACCGGACCCACCACACCTCTCCCATCCACCGAGGCCACCGAACCGACCACGACCACCGCATCCTCTGAGACCACCGAGCCGGCCGCGACCACCGGGCCGACTGCCTCCGGCGTAACCACCATGCCGTTCCAGATCCGCGCGAAGGCCTCCCTGTTTGCGCAGGCCGCCCCGCCCGGACCGAATGCGCCGGCCCTGGTGCGACCTCCGGAGCCGAATACCGTCTACGTCAAGGCTTTCAACCTGTGCGAGCGGCAAGGCATGGTTCAGGAGTTCTGTCCGGTCTGGGGCGCGACCGCCACCACGACCACGACCACGACCAGCAGCGGGACCACGGCGGAGGCCAAGGCGGTCAAGACCCATGCCACCGAACTCAAGAACATGCGTACGACCAGGGCGCCAGGAAGCAGAAAGCGCCAGCCGGTCGGTGTCGTCGTGTCCGCCAACTTCGACTTCACCGGACTACGCGGCAAGAGCGTGCTGCTGTCGTGGGCGATCTGGCAGCAAGGCGGCGGCAAGCGGCTCTACGGCGACTGGCTCAACGAGCGGCTGGCGTACCGGTTTGTACCGCAGAGTGACCACGACAGCGCGGGCGCGGACTTCTGGATCCCGCTACCGAGGAGCGGCGGACCGTACTTCGTCCGCTCCCGGCTGACGATCGGCGGCACGACGCTCGCCACGGACGACAGCCGGGCGTTCAGCTGACGAAGGTGCTGGCGTACGACGACGAACTCGGTCCGAACCGATCACGGCGACGTCGTTCGGCACACCGCAGATTCGTGTGCTCTTCAGTGCGGATCAGTTGGCGCTGCCTGCGGGTCTGGCAATCTACAGGAGGCCGCCACCGGCGGCCCGTAATCCAGAGGGTCGATGGCCGTCGGGAGGCCGCGGCCCGCTGTCCTGGAGCATCATCTGCGCGGCGGTCTGGCCGCACCGGCCGATCGAGGTGGCCCGGCACCAGATGCACTCGACGATCTCGGCGCTCCGCCGCAGCCTCGCACCGGACGGACCCCGCACGAAGCGCCATGACGTCATCTCGTCGCAGGCACACAGCTACCGCCTGGAGATGGCGGCTTGCCGGGTCGACGTCGCACGCGGCGGTCGATCGCGAGCCGCTGAACGGCCGGCTCGGCGCCGGCCTCATCCGTGCCCTCGCCGGCGCCGGCATGCAGGAGGCCGCGCTACGCCATTTCCATACGGTCCGTGCCGCCATGGCCGAGGAACTCGGCGTCGATCCCGATCCGCATCTGCTGACCGCGCTGGAGGCGGTACTCCGGAAGCGACAAGAGCCGACGAGCGGTTCAATTCCGGGGCTCGAGCAGAATGGGGGCTAAGGAGCCCGCGGCGTACCAAGAGCTATCAGGTCACTCCGGCGTGGACCTTCGTTCGGCTGTCGGTCGTCCACCTCCTGGACCCGCTCGCCGGGGCTGCGGCGCTGCGGTGTCGGTCAGCTGGCGGGCGGTTGCGGTGGTCCAGTCCATGACGGCCGCCTTCCGGTTTCGAGGCGACTGTGGGGAAGGTGTTACTGATCCACCGGTGCGCTCGTCGTGGCGTGGGTGGCGGTCCAACTGGCCAGTAGGCGCAGCGCGTCGTGGGCGGGTGTGCCGGCTTCGGCGCTGTAGGCGGTGAGCGTGAGCCCGGGGTCGGCCGGTAGTGGCATGGCTTCGAAGGCGAGGTCGAGCCGGCCGATGATGGGATGCTGGAAGTGTTTGACGCCGGTGTGGTGCAGGCGCACGTTGTGCGCGGCCCAGCGGGTGCGGAAGTCGTCGCTGCGGGTGGCGAGTTCGCCGATCAGGTCGGTGAGGTCTTTGTTGTACGGGTCGCGGCCGGCTTCGGTGCGTAGCAGGTTGACGGTGGTGTCCGCAGACTCGGCCCAGTCGGGGTAGAACGCTTCGGCGGCCGGGTCGAGGAAGCAGAACCGGGCCAGGTTGACCGGTCGTGCGGGCGGGGTGAACGCGGGCGCGTAGAGGGCCTGCCCGAGCGGGTTGACGGCGAGGATGTCGAGGCGGCCGTTGCGGACGAACGCGGGGGCGTCGGTCATCGCATCGAGCAGGCTTCGTACGCCGGGCCGGATCTGCGGTTTGGCCGGCCGCCGAGGCCGGCTGCGGGGGCTGGTGTTGGCCGCCCGGGCCAGGTCGTGAAGGTGGGAACGTTCGGCGTCGTCGAGTTGCAGGGCGCGGGCGATAGCGTCCAGGACACTGTCGGAGACACCGGACAGGTTGCCGCGTTCGAGGCGCGTGTAGTAGTCGGGACTGACCCCAGCCAGCATCGCCACCTCGGCGCGGCGTAGCCCGGCGACGCGGCGGGTGCCGCCGAAGTTCGGCAGGCCGGCCTGCTCGGGGGTGATCCTGGCGCGCCGGGTGGCCAGGAACTCGCGTACGTCCCCTTGGGTGTCCATGCCCGCCACGGTACGGGGCCCGGCGTACGGCAAAGGGGTTCTGTCATTACCTGCTAAGCCAAGCCCTCCCACCCGCCGCGATCAGCATGTTTCATGGGTGACGTAACCCCCTGGCCGGCGGACGTTTCCACTGGCCAGGGCCCCCTTTCCGCGGATCAGGGAGCAGGCGTTCTGATGGCAGCGACATCTCAGCAGCAGGCGGCAGGTCGCACGCTGGCCGTCGCGGCGGCCGGCACCCTGCTGGTGCTGGTCGCGTTCACGACTCCGCCGCCGCCCTGGGCCGCCAAGCTGTCTCCAGCGTCCCGCCCGAGCGGGCTGCGATGGGCAGCGGCGCCAACCGGTTGGCGCCCCGGTCCGAGCCGCATAGCGACCCGGCCGAACTCACCACACCGAAGGAGTACTCATGGAACTGCTACCCGTACGCCCGACCGTCAAGACGCCCGCGCAGACGTTCACCGACGGCGGCGACCCCACCACCTGGCTCGAACCGGTCACCGACGAGCAATGCGAGCAAGCCAACAATCAGGACTGATAATCATGACCAGCGCACTCAACCCACAACAGCAGGCAACCGCCGCCATCGCCTCCCGCACCGCGGCCGGCCGGATGCGGCAACTTCGCGACGCGCTCACCGACGGACTGAACGCCGGGCTGAGCGTCAACCAGATCAAAGAGATCCTGGTGCAGATGTACGCCTACGCGGGCTTTCCGCGCAGCCTCAACGCCCTCGGCGCGTTCATGGCCCTGCTCGAGCAACGCCGCGCCGACGGCATCGCCGACCCGGCCGGGGACGAACCGAAGCCACTGCCCGCCGGCACTGACATGCTGAAGCTCGGGACCGCCAATCAGACCCAACTGTCTGGCGCGCCGGTCGCCGGCCCGCTGTTCGACTTCGCTCCCGCCATCGACCAATTCCTCAAGACCCACCTGTTCGGCGACATCTTCAGCCGCGACAACCTCGACTGGCGGACCCGCGAAATCGCCACCGTCGCCGCCCTGGCCACCCTCGACGGCGTCGAAAGCCAACTGCAATCCCACTTCGGCATCGCGCTCAACACCGGCCTGACCGAGACGCAGCTACGCGACCTCATCATTGACCTGCGCGCTGACATCGGACCCGACAAAAGCGACCGAGCCGCGGAAACCCTCCACCGGGTCGCCGCCGGCCGACGCAACTGAGAAGGGCACTCACATGATTCTGGACGAGACGTACACCCTGTCCAATGGGGTGCAGATCCCCAAGCTGGGCCTGGGTACCTGGTTCATCGATGACGACAAGGCCGCTCAGGCAGTCCGTGATGCCGTCGGCATCGGATATCGCAACATCGACACCGCCCAGGCGTACGGCAACGAACGAGGCGTCGGTGAAGGCGTACGCACCAGCGGCGTGCCCCGCGACGAGCTGTTCGTCTCCACGAAGCTGGCCGCCGAGATCAAGAACTACGACGACGCGGCCGCCGCGATCGACGGCTCCCTGACGACGCTGGGGCTGGACCACATCGATTTGATGCTGATCCACAGTCCGCAGCCGTGGAACGACTTCCGCGGCGGTGACTACGCCGACGGCAATCGCGAAGCCTGGCGCGCGCTCGAGGACGCCCACAAAGCGGGCAAGCTGCGCGCCATCGGTGTCTCGAACTTCCAGCAGCAGGACCTCGAGAACATCCTCAGGTCGAGCACCGTAACCCCGCACGTCAACCAGCTACTTGTCCACGCCGGTAACACCCCGGCCGAACTCCTCGCCTACTGCCGGGACAAGGACATCCTCGTCGAGGCGTACTCGCCCATCGCCCACGGCGAGATCCTGAAAAACTCAGACGTCGCAGCGATGGCCGACCGATACGGCATGACCGTCCCGCAGCTGTGCATCCGCTACACGCTGCAGCTGGGCACCGTGTCGCTCCCCAAGACCGCGAACCCCGAGCACATGCGCAGCAACGCCCAGGTCGATGTCCCGATCTCCGCCGACGACATGGACGTGCTCCGCAGGCTGCAGGCCCGCGACTACGGCGAGCACAGCGAATTCCCGGTCTACAGCGGCAAGTAGGGCGGGCATTCCCACTGTTGTCATGTTCTCCGCTTCCCTCCGTGTTGTTTGCCGGAGTCTTCCCTCCGTGTTGTTTGCCGGAGTCGTCACGATTCGGGCCCCTGCCGTCAGCTAGCGAGGAAGTAATGGCCGTTATCCAAATCGGCGAGCAGGCCGGGCTGAACGGGTTCCCAGCCGAGGGTCCGGCGGGTGATGAGGTTGGACGCCGGGTAGCTCTGCGTGACTACGTTCGCGAGGAACCCGAAGTATCCCGGCAGCATCAGTTCGTCCTCGGGGATGCTCACGGCGGGCAGGTCCAGGCGTCCGCCGATGGCCTCGGCGATCTCGCGGAACGGGATGCCCTCGTCCTCGACCGCGTGCCAATATCGGCCGGCCGGCCCCTTCTCCAGCGCCAAGCGGAACAAGGAGGCGGCATCGCGGACGTGCACGGCGTTCCACAGGTTCGCGCCGTCTCCGGGGTAGCCGGCGACGCCCTTCTCCTTCGCGAGCGCGATCAGCGTGGGAAGGAAGCCGGCCCGATCGGTCGTGCCGTGCGCGATATTGGCAATCCGCACGACCGAGGACCGCACTCCCCGCTCGGCGAGACCGATTACGGCGGTTTCCACGACGTTACGAGCCCGGAGGGTGCCCTTGTGCTCATCGCTGCTGGGAAGGGCCGGGTCCTCCTCAGTGGCCGGCCGACCCAGCATTCCGGGCGAGCCTATGCTCCCCGCTGCAACCAGCGGCTTTCCAGTTCCCGCGAGTGCCTCGCCGTACGCGAGCATGATCGGGACCTCCGCGGTGGCCACGGCGTGGATTCCGCCGGACGGAAGCAGGTCCTGCCGGTGCGCGACGTGGATGACGCCGTCGGAGTCGGCGGCCGCCTCCTTGAGTCCGTCGAGGTCCTGGAGTGCGCCGCGGCGCACCTTCGCGCCGAGCGCGGACAGCGCCGCCGCCGCCCTGTCCGACCGGGCCAGGCCGGTGACCTCGTGCCCGGCGGCGATGAGCTCCGGGATGATGTACGAACCGGAATGGCCGGTCCCGCCAGTGACGAAAACGCGCATGCTGCGATTCCTTGTGAGAGAGGTGGGGCGGGAATTGGTGGTGCGGATGCCCTCAGCTGAGAGCGTTGATGCCGAGGGCGAAGTTGAAGTCCCCCACGCCGTGGTTGGCCAGGCTGATCATCAGCAGGCCCGTCCCTTCCAGCCAATGCGCCATCTCCAGGCCCCCGGCATCCAGGGGGCGCAACCCGAGGCTCTCGATGAACGCCGAAACGCTCACCTTGGCCCGCGCGTCGTCGCCGGCGAAGAGCACGTCCAGTGGGCGCCCAGGGACCAGGGCGTGGCCGAAAACCGTGTTGAACGCTTTCACGACGTACGCACTCGCTGGGGCGGCCTCGGCGATCTCCTGCGCGGCGGAAGTGCCGTCAGGGGTGGTCAGCCCGCTCGCGTCGGCCTTGAGGGGGTTGGTGACATCGATGATGACCTTGCCGGCCAGCGCGTTCCCGTACTGGACGACGACCGGCACGGCGCTGGCGTTCGGCACGGCGAGGATGACGATGTCGCCGGCGGGGGCGGTGCCGAACGTCCCGGCCGTGGCGCCGCCGCCGAGCGCGGCGGCCAGGTCCTTGGCCTTGGCCGGGTCGCGGCCGACGACCTCGACGGCGTTGCCACCCTCGACCGCGCGGGTGGCGAGGGCGCGGGCCATGTTCCCCAGGCCGATAACGCTGATGCTGCTCATTGGCATGCCTGCTTTCTGAAGCTGAAAAGGACGCCATGCCCACCCGTCGTTGTTAACGGCGGTGTCGTCGATGCCGTCGAATGACACGACCGGCGCGGCTCAATTCATGATGTGCTGAGTCCGGTTCTAGGCCTGGCCATCAAGTCTCGATGCCGAATTCTCATACCGAATTCGCTCCGACCCATCAGGTACTTATTAAGCGTGCCATCGGCCTGAGAAGGTGTCCAAGACCTCTTTCAGCCGTCGCGATACCCTGGAGGCATCGCCGGACCGGGAGGCTCCATGGATCTGGACCTGCGCAAGTTGCGCTACTTCGTCGCCGTCGCCGACAAGCTGCACTTCGGCCGCGCCGCCGATGAGCTGCACATCGCGCAGCCGGTGCTCAGTCGGCAGATCCGCGCCCTGGAGCATGATCTCGGCACGCCGCTGCTGACCAGGGACAGCCACGGCGTGGCGCTGACTGACGCCGGCAGGCAGTTGCTGACCGACGCCGGCCCGCTGCTGGCCTCCGCGCACGCGGTCCGTCATCGGGTGACCGTGGCCGCGCGCGGCAGCCAGCGGCTGATGGTCGGCTTCCGGGCGGGCATCACGGTCGCCCCAGCGGTGGAGCAGTTCGCCACCCGGCACCCGGACGTGATCGTGGACGTGCAGCGGATTGAAGGGGACGACCAGGCCACGCTGCTGCTCGACGGCCGCATCGACATCGGCTATGTGCGGCTGCCCATCGACGAGACCGGCTTGCGCGTCACCCCGCTGTACACCGAGCCGCGGGTGGCGGTGCTGCCCGCCGGCCACCGATTGGCCGGCAAGGAGCGGATAACCGAAGCCGACCTGGCCGGCGAGCCGCTGCTCTGGAACGCGGACACGAGTACGCAGCCCACCCGGCGCCCGCACCGCAACGCCGGATACCTGGTGCGCGGGGTGGACGAGACGCTCGAGCATGTCGCGGCCGGCCGGGGCATCTCGTTCCTGGCCCGTTCGGCGACCGTGTTCTACTCACATCCGGACGTCAGCTATGTGCCCATCCCGGATCTGGCGCCCGACCAGGTGTGCCTCGCGGTAGCGGCATCGCGCACGTCGCCGATGGTCGACGACTTCCTCGCCGCGGCTCAGGCGACGGCCGACATCACAGCCGAATGCGGGAACTATGAAATGTGGCAGCTCGGAGGCGATGCCGCCGCAAATCACGGTTGAGCAATCCGACTGACAACCGCAGCGACAGTGCACGTCCTCCCGCTAGTTGCCGGGGGGCACCTGGTCCTTGACGTCGTCGTAGCCGACCTTGGCGGGCACCTCGGACGGCGCATAGATCACCCGGATCACACCGGTCGGGAACACCTCGGTCCCGGTTACCGTCAGGTGGTACGGCGTGTCCCCCTCGTCGAACAGCCGGCGTCCCTTGCGTGCCGCCACCGGGTGGACAAGCAGACGCAGCTCATCGACCAGGCCGGCGGCGAGCAGTTGCTGCACCACGGAGATCGAGCCGGGAATCAGGATGCCGCGGACACCGGCATCGGTCTTGAGCGCCGCGACGGCTGCCGTCAGGTCGCCCTCGACCAACTCGGAGTTACGCCAGGAGAACACCAGCGGCTGCCGCGACACGACCACCTTGCGGATGTCGCCCAATTGCTTGGCGAACGGCGCGTCGTCCCCGCCCCCGGCCTCCCGCCC
>DASWRZ010000323.1:0-8881 GCA_036402935.1 Actinoplanes sp. | reverse complement strand
GTCGTCGGCCTCGGGGTCGTCCTCGCCGAGCGCGATCTCGACCTCGGCCTCGCCGGCCTCGATCGCCTCGATCACCACGGTCGCGGTGTCGACGTCGAAGGCGAGCCCCAGCGTGCCGACGCGGAACTCCTCGTCGACCGGGGTGTCGAGCGGGTCGTTGTCGTGGATCGCGACGAGCGGCGCGTCGGGCAGGTCGACGCCGAACCGCTTGTTGGCCTCCATGAGCAGCTCTTCGAGCTTCTCGGCCAGCAGCGACACCTGGACCTTCTCCAGGGCGACGCTGATCACCCGGCCGCCGCCGCGCGCCTGCAGAAAGAACGTCCGATCGCCGGGCTCTCCCACCGTCCCGGCGACGAACCGCTCCGGCGGCTCGAAAGCATGCACCTGGTGGGTCATGGGAACAACCCTATCCATCGCCGCGCGGGAACGCTCACCGCAGGCGGCCCGGTTCGCCGAGGGCGCAACGGCCGCCGTCCGCGGTAACACGCGGGTCACCTTGGGTTAATCAGACTCGGTTGGTCGGACTCGGTTTATCCGACCGGGGTTATCAGACCGGGTTATCAGACCGGGTTATCAGACCGGGTTATCCGACCGGGGCGCCGGCTCCGCCGCCCACCGCCGCATCGGAGGAGACCTCCTCGCCGGGCTTCGGCTTTTCCGGTACGAGGTTGGACAGGTCGCCGGTGTCGTTGACCCGCACCACGAACGGCCGCGTCGGGGTGTACGTGATGACGCTGACCGAGGCCGGATCGGCGACGATGCGCTGGAACTCGTCGAGGTGCAGGCCGAGCGCGTCGGCCAGGATGGCCTTGATCACATCTCCGTGGCTGCACGCCAGCCAGACCGCCTCCGGGCCGTGCTCGGCGGTCATCTTGGCGTCCCAGCGGCGGATCGTGGCGACCGCGCGGGCCGACATCTCGGCCATCGCCTCGCCGTTGGGGAAGATCGCCGCGCTCGGATGCTGCTGCACCACTTTCCACAGCGGCTCCTTGGCCAGCTCCTTCAGCGGCCGGCCCTCCCAGTCGCCGTAGCCGCACTCGATCAGGCCGTCGTCGACGATCGGCTCGACGCCGGGCCGGGCCAGCTCGACGGTCTGCCGGCAGCGGATCAGCGGGCTCGTGACCACCCCGGCGAGCGGCAGCACGCGCAGCCGCTCACCGGCCCGGGCGGCCTGCGTCCGGCCGGTCTCGTCGAGCTCGGTCGGGCGCCGGCCGGCCAGTTCGCCGGTGGCGTTGGACGTCGTACGCCCGTGCCGGAGCAGGAGGACTGTCGCCACCGTTACGCCACGCCCGCTTCCTCGTAGGCCTCGGCCACGAGCCGGAGCGTGTCGATGCCGCTCTTCAGGTCGCCCACGTACGGGCTGACCGAGAGCGTGCCGACACCGGCCGCGGCGTACTGCTTGATGCGCTCCTTGATCTGGATCCTGTTGCCGATCAGGGACGTGCGCTCGATGAAGTCCTGCGGTACGGCCTCGGCCGCCTCCGTCTTCTTGCCGGCCAGGTAGAGATCCTGCACCTTGGCCGCCTCGTCGGCGTAGCCCATGCGCACCGCGATCTGGTTGTAGAAGTTGTGCTCGCGGCTGCCCATGCCGCCGAGGTAGAGCGCGGCGTAGGGGCGGATCACGTCGGCGGACCAGGCGATGTTGTCGCCGATCGAGACCGGAACGGAGGCCACCACGTCGAACCCGGTCAGGCCGAGGCCACGCTTGGCCCGCCCGCGCTCGATGTGCTGCAGGGCCTCGCCGGCCGCGTCGGGCGCGAAGAAGACCGCCAGCCAGCCGTCGGCGATCTCGCCGGCCAGCTCGAGGTTTTTCGGGCCGACCGCGGCCAGATAGATCGGGACGGCCTCGCGCGGCGGGTGGAAGCCGAGCTTGAGCGCCTTGCCCGGGCCGTCGGGCAACGGCAGCTGGTAGTGCTCGCCCTGATAGGACACCGGCTGACGGGCGATCGCCATCTTGACGATGTCGACGTACTCCCGGGTGCGGGCCAGCGGCTTGCCGAACCGCACGCCGTGCCAGCCCTCGGAGACCTGCGGACCGGACACGCCCAGGCCGAGCCGGAAGCGGCCGCCCGACAGCGCGTCGATGCTGGCGGCGGTCATCGCGGTCATCGCCGGTGTGCGCGCCGGGATCTGCAGCACCGCGGCACCGAGGTCGATCTGCCGCGTCTGGCCGGCCAGCCACGCCAGCATGCTGACGGTGTCCGACCCGTACGCCTCGGCGGCCCAGACCACCGCGTAGCCGAGGCGGTCCGCCTCCTGTGCCATCGCCAGATGATCGGCCGGCGTGCTCCACGCCGTCTGATATCCCAGGTTCAGTCCGAGCCGCACTTTGCTCCTCCCACCGAATGTCCTCCCAAAAACAGATCTCCCGGAAGCCTACTGACATTGTCATCACGATCTCGGTCCGGTAACCGACGGGTTTGACCAGCGGCTGAGCATTTCGCCGGGAGCGAGGTCTGAATAAGGTTCATCTCATGCAACAGCGACCGCTCGGCCGAAGCGGGCTGGCGGTCTCCCGGCTCGCCCTCGGCACCATGACCTGGGGGCGCGACACCGACCCCGACGACGCGGACGCGCAACTCAAGCTCTTCCTCGACGCCGGCGGCACGCTTCTCGACACCGCCGACGTCTACGGCGACGGTGACGCCGAGTCGGTGATCGGCTCGCTGCTCGACCACCTCGTGCCGCGCGACGAGGTGGTGATCGCGACCAAGGCCGGGCTCACCCCGCGCGGCTGGCGGCGGCGCGACGGCTCGCGCGGCAACCTGCTGCGGTCGCTCGACAACTCGCTGCGCCGGCTCGGCACCGACTACGTCGACCTGTGGCAGGTGCACGGCTACGACCCGCACACCCCGCTCGAAGAGACGCTGGGCGCCCTCGACCACGCGGTGAGCAGCGGCCGGGTCCGCTACGTCGGGGTGTCCAACTTCGCGGCCTGGCAGACCGCGCGGGCGGCGACCTGGCAGGCCGCGTACCCGGGCCGGGCGCCGGTGGTGGCCACCCAGATGGAATACTCGCTGCTCGAGCGGGGCATCGAGCGCGAATTGCTGCCGGCCGCGGCGGCCCTCGGCTTCGGCCTGCTGGCCTGGTCCCCGCTCGGCCGGGGCGTGCTGACCGGCAAATACCGCAACGGCCGGCCGCTCGACTCGCGCGCCGCCTCGGAGCACCTGGCGCCCTTCGTGCGGACCTATCTGGAGCCGCGCAGCTCGAGCATCGTCGAGGCGGTGGTGACCGCGGCGGCCGGCCTCGGCGTCTCACCGCTCGAGGTGGCCCTGGCCTGGATCCGCGACCGGCCCGGGGTGGCCGCCCCGATCCTGGGCGCCCGCACGGCTGGTCAGTTGCAGGGCGCACTGGCCAGCGAGGATCTGACCCTCCCGGCCGAGATCGCGAACGCCCTGGACGACGTGTCCGCGATCGACGTCGGCTACCCGGAACGCGAGGGCGTCGGCTACCCCGACGGCGACGGTTGAGGACTGGTCTCCGGCCCTGACCGGAGGCATATTAGATCGCATGGACTACGAATACGCGCCGCTCCGGTTGCCTTCGAATGTCGATCGTCTGACCGCTGCGGCGCAGCTGGCCATCCAAGCGGAGTTCTCGGGGTGGGAGCTGGCGAGAGTGCAGCTCTTCCGCGACGGCACGCGCAAGGTGATGTTGCGCCGTCGCGTCCAGCCCAATCTCCAGCCGGGGCTGAGCATATAAAAATGAGGGTCCGTCCGCTGATGCGGACGGACCTCCATAGTTTTGGTCAGTGGTTGTGACCGGCGTGGTCGTCTTCCTCGTCGGGCAGGAACGGGTGCTCGTCGAGGCGGCCCACCAGGAGCTCGCCGTCACGCGGAGCGAACGGGCCACTGCCGTCCGAGTCCTCGAAGGCCTCCAGGTCGAGCGGCTCCGGCACCTCGGTGACCGTGAGCAGGCCGTCGAGCGGCTCCAGCTCGGGCACGTCGAGCGACGAGAGCGAGCCGTCGCCGGCCTGCAGCAGCTCGAGCACGGCCTCGCCGACCGACTCCACCGGGCCCGGGTCCTCGTCCTCCGGCACCGAGCTGCGCCGCGCCGCCTCGGCGACCCGCAGCAGCGCGCCCACGCTGGGCACCCGGTAGTCGCGCCGCTGGCGCACCGAGATCACCTGCGGGTAGGGGTCGGTCGCGCCCTCCGGCCCGAAGTCGCCCGCGCCCATGCCGAAGCGCTGGTCGGCCTCGTCGGGGTCGATCGACTCGACGTCCCACGGTGTGACCTCGCCGAACGCGTCGAGCAGCTTCTCGTCGTACGCGAACGAGGCGTTGTTCAGGTCGACGTACGCCTGCCAGACGTCGTCGTCGTCGATGCGGCCGGCGGCCGTCTTGACCGCCGCGAGGTGCGCCCGGGCAGCCTCCACGACCCGCTCGAGAGCGGCGTCGAGCTCGGCGTTCTGGTCGGTCATGATGAAAAAGGGTCCTTCCGGGATCAGCTGGTGCGAAGCAGACGGTCGAGCACACGCACGCCGAACTCTAGTCCCTCCACCGGAACGCGCTCGTCGATGCCGTGGAACAACGAGCTGAAGTTCAGGTCGGGCGGCAACCGCAGCGGCGCGAAGCCGAAGCAGCGGATGCCGAGCGTCGCGAACGCCTTCGCGTCGGTGCCGCCGGACATCATGTACGGGATCGTGCGGGCCGCCGGGTCCTCGGCCCGCAGCGCGGCCGCCATCGCGCCGACCAGCGAACCCTCGAACTCGGTCTCGACCGGGGGCTGACGGTGCTTGTGCTCGATCTCGATGTCGGGCCCGATCAGGCCGCGCAGCTCCTCGAGGAAGTTGTCCTCCTGGCCCGGCAGCAGCCGGCAGTCGATCGTGGCCGAAGCCTTGCCGGGGATCACGTTGTCCTTGTAGCCCGCCTCGAGCCGGGTCGGGTTGGCCGTGTTGCGGATGGTCGCGCCGATCAGGTTGGCGATCGGGCCCAGCTTGGCCACCGCGATCTCCGGGTCGTCGGGGTCGATCTCGATGCCGAGCGCGTCGCCGACCTCCAGCAGGAAGCGCCGCACGGTCGGGGTGACGACGATCGGGAACCGGTGCCGGCCGACCGCCGCGACCGCCTCGGCGAGCGCGGTGACCGCGTTGTCGTCGTGCACGAACGAGCCGTGCCCGGGCCGCCCGGTGGCGTGCAGCTGCAGCCAGTCGAGCCCCTTCTCGGCCGTCTGCACCAGATAGAGCCGCAGGTCGTCGGAGACCGTGTAGGAGTAACCGCCGACCTCGCCGATCGCCTCGGTGCAGCCCTCGAACAGATCGGGGTGGTTCTGCACCAGCCACTGCGAGCCGTACTCCATGCCCGCCTCCTCGTCGGCGGTGTAGCAGATGACCACGTCGCGCGGCGGGACGTAGCCGGTGCGCTTCCAGTCGCGGACGACGGCGAGCATCATCGCGTCCATGTCCTTCATGTCGATCGCGCCGCGGCCCCAGAGGTAACCGTCCTTGATCTCGCCCGCGAACGGCGGCACCGACCACTCCCTCGCGTCGGCCGGCACGACGTCGAGGTGGCCGTGCATCAGCAGCGCCCCGCGCGAGCGGTCGGCGCCGGGGATGCGGGCGACCAGGTTGGCCCGCTTGGGGGCGGACTCGTAGATCTCGGCCGGCACGCCGACCTCACCGAGCTTCTCGGCCACGTACTCGGCGGCGACCCGTTCGCCGACCGTGGTGCGCTGGTCGCCGGTGTTGGTGGTGTCGATGCGCAGCAGGTCGCGGCAGATGCCGACGACCTCGCCGGCGGCGGTGGTCTCCATTCGACCTTCTTACCAGTCGATCGTTGCGATGGTTTGCCGGGAGAGGTGCCCTGGGTAATGGCCGGGCCATGTCCGCGCTGGATCTTCCCCCGTTGCCGCCGACCGGCGGCGAGATCACCGGTCGCAACGCCATCGACGTGCTCGGCGAGCAGCATCGCCAGCTGATCGAGCTCTGCGACCGCCTGGTGGCTCATCCCACCCGCAAACTGCGGGACGTCGTGGTGGCCACGCTGTCCCGGCACCTGTCGGCCGAGGAGCAGTACCTCTACCCGGCGATCCGCAAGGTCGTGCCGGGCGGTGAGGATCTGGCCGACCGCGAGCTGGCCGAGGACAAGGGGCTGTTGATCCTGCTCCAGCGGCTGCAGAAGGGCCACCCGGAGGATCACGACTTCGGGGAGCTGTCCGCCGCGGTCCACCGGCACGTCGCGGCCGATGCCGACGAGCTGCTGCCGGTCCTGACCCAGATGGTGCCGATCGAGGATCTGATCCGGGTCGGCAACCGTATCGAGGTCGCCGAGGAGGCCGCGCCCACCCGTCCGCATCCCGGCACGCCGTCCAGCCCGCCGTGGAACAAGGTGGTCGACCCGGCGGTCGCGGTCGTCGACAAGATCCGCGACGTCGTCACGAACCGTACGACCTATCCTGCCGATCTGTGACGACGGGTTTGTGACGGATCCGCCCGGTTGAGAAACCGATTTGTCACAAGTGGAGGATCTTTCACGACGCTCCAGGGCTAGCCCTAATCCGGTAATAGTCCTAACGTCACGCTATGAACCTGGAGCTCCGGCATCTCAAGGTGGTCTGCGCCATCGCGGAGACCGGCAGCGTCACCAAGGCCGCGTCACAACTCGGGCTGGCCCAGCCGGCCCTGACCGCACAACTGCAACGCATCGAGCGGACCCTCGGCGGCCCGCTCTTCGATCGCGACCGCCGCGGCGCGCGGCCGACCGCCCTGGGCGAGCTGGTGCTCTCGCGGGCCCGCGTGCTGCTGCCGGCCATGAAGGGCCTGCAGGACGAGGCGGCACGGCTGGCCGGCGCGGCGAGCGACGACACGATGTCCCGCTACCGCATCGGCGCGATCGGTGGCCCGATCCTCGGCGGGATGGTCGGGCGGCTCTCCGCGGCCCAGCCCGACGCACAGATCACCACCCACGCGTCGTACTGGGTGGAGGAGCTGGCCACCATGGTCGGGTCGGGCAAGCTCGACTACGCCCAGGTCGGCGTCTGCGGCGATGCCATGCCCTCGGCCGACTACGGGCTGATGTGGCAGACGATCGCGGTCGACGCGGTCTGCGTGCTGATGCCCGACGACCACCCGTGCACCAAGGACGTCGACGTCGATCTCGCCGAGCTGGCCGAGGAGCAGTGGGTCGGCAGCACCGGCGACGGCTGCCTGGGCGACTGCTTCGCGGCCGCCTGCGCGCGGGCCGGCTTCACGCCCCGGCGGGTGCTCGAGACCGACGTCCGCAGCGGCGTCGACATGGTCGAGTCGGGTCAGGCGGTGGGCCTGTGCCAGCCGACCTTCCGACCGCCGTCCGGGCTGACCCACCGGCCGCTGCGCGGCGCCCCGCTGCGCTGGCGCCTGGTGCTCGGCTGGCATCCCGACTCGCCCGCCGCCCGCAGCGCACCCAAGCTGATGGGCATGGCCCAGGAGGCCTACCAGGAGGTCGTCGCCCGCAACACGGCGTACGTCGAGTGGGTCGCCGACCACGCACAACTGGGCGGCCACCAGATGGCAGCCGCCCAGTAAGAACGCCGTTGTCAGACCAGCGCGCCGACCTTGAAGGTCAGCCGGCCGTCGGCCACGTCCACGTGTACGGTCTGGCCGGGAGCCAGGTCGCCCGCGAGCAGCAGCTTCGACAACCGGTTGTCCAGCTCGCGCTGGATCGTGCGGCGCAGCGGCCGGGCACCGAACTCGGGCTGGAAGCCCTTGTCGGCGAGCCAGTCGACCGCCGCGGTGCTGATGTCCAGGGTGACGTTCTGCGCGCGTAGCCGCCGGTGCGTCTCCTGCAGCATCAGCTCCGTGATCTTCCGCAGCTGGTCGGTCTCCAGCTGGCGGAACACGATGATCTCGTCGATCCGGTTGATGAACTCGGGCCGCAGCTGCTCCCGCAGCCGGCGGTCGAGCTTGTCCCGCAGCTCGTCGTCGGCGCTGCGGCCGTTGTCCGCCGCGCCGAACCCGACGCTGCGCCGAGTGCCGCTGATGATGTCCGAGCCGATGTTGCTGGTCATGATCAGCACAGTGTTCTTGAAGCTCACCGTGCGGCCCTGCGAGTCGGTCAGCCGCCCGTCGTCCAGCACCTGAAGCAGGATGTTGAAGACGTCCGGGTGGGCCTTCTCGATCTCGTCCAGCAGCACCACGCTGTACGGCCGCCGGCGCACCGCCTCGGTCAGCTGCCCGGCCTCCTCATAGCCGACGTAGCCGGGAGGCGCCCCGACCAGCCGCGACACGGTGTGCCGCTCCTGGTACTCGCTCATGTCGAGCCGGATCATCCGGTCCGAGTCGCCGAACAGCGCCTCGGCCAGCGAACGCGCCAGCTCGGTCTTGCCGACACCGGTCGGGCCCAGGAACAGGAAGCTGCCCACCGGACGGTCCGGGTCGCCCAGACCGGCGCGGGAACGGCGTACCGCCTCCGCGACCGCCTCGACGGCGTCGTCCTGACCGACCACGTGCTCGTGCAGGTGCCCCTCGAGGCGCAGCAGGCGCTCCCGCTCCTCCTCGGTCAGCTGGGCGACCGGGATGCCGGTGGCCCGCGAGACGACCTCGGCGATGTCGGCCTCGGTCACCTGCGGAACGCCGTCCGGCGCCGTGGTCGCCGCCGCCAGTTTCGCCTTGATCTGGTTGATCTCGTCGCGCAGCTGGGACGCCTTCTCGTAGTACTCCGCCGCCACCGCCTGGTCGCGGTCGCGGGTGAGCTGCTCGAGGCGCCGCTCGTCCTCGCGCGTGTCGGGCGACGGGGTCTTCACCCGCAGCCGCACCCGCGCCCCGGCCTGGTCGATCAGGTCGATCGCCTTGTCGGGCAGGAACCGGTCGGTGATGTAGCGGTCGGACAGCTCCGCCGCGGCGTCCAGCGCCTCGTCGGTGATCCGCACCTGGTGGTGCGCCTCGTAGTTGTCCCGCAGCCCGCGC